>NZ_WOYQ01000021.1:85063-91842 GCF_011620665.1 Microbacterium sp. | reverse complement strand
CCTCGAACGCCTTCATGAAGAAGTTCGGGGTCAGGCACGCCAGGAACAGCCACTGCCCATCGGCGCAGCGGTAGGGGCGATAGAACGGGATGGGTCCTCCGGGACCGCCCGGCTGATGGGTGCGCGGCGTGCCGGGTGCGTGGACCATCGCAGCCGCCGCGCCTTCGGTCATGCCGTGCATTCCTGCGACGGTGATCAGCTGCCCGGTGCCCGACCGCTGACGCTCCACCAGTGCCGCCACGAGCACGGTCGCGGCCCAGATGCCCTGCACGTACAGGAGGTGCGGGTAGACCAGTTCAACCGGGACGTCGTCGGCAGAACCCTGAGAGTACGCGGTCCCGGCGGTGGCCGACAGCAGCCCGTGCGACTCCGCGCCCCCTGCCCACGGCGTGCTGCCGTCGATGTCGAGGTAGGGCGGCATGACGAGGATCTCGAGCGCCGGGAACATCTCGGTGAGCGTGCGCTGATCCCACGCGGTGCCCGCGACGGGCAGCCGGGACACGAGTAGGGCGTCCGTGGCGGGCAGGCGGTCGGCGAGCCAGCGCCGCCCCGCATCGGAGGAGAGGTCCAGCGTGACTCGGGTCTTCCCGCGGTCCCACACTGCCTGACCGTCGGCGGCGTCGGCGACCGGGTCAGCTGTGACCAGGTCGACCGTGAGCACCTCGGCGCCGTGATCGGCCAGGAGCATCCCCGCGAACGGCCCCGCGATCCCGGTCGTGAGCTCCAGTATCCGCACACCGTCGAGTGCACCGTGACCGTCCATGCTTCCCCTCTCGTCTTCGAGAATGTCGCGTGCCTGCGACGGTCGCGGCCGGTGCGTGCGTCTCCGGGGTCCGCGACCCCTCTCTGCACCGGGCCGGTCGTCGCTCAGGGTGAGCATACAGCGGGCGGCCGTGGGATGACCTCAATGCCCACTTCGTGGGCGATGCGAGCACGTACGGTGATGACCACACCTACTGCTCATGGAAGGAAGACTGATGGCGCTTCGCTCGACGAGTTTGGGCCTCGCCGACGTGATCTTCGGAGCGGTGCTCACGACGTCGGCTGTGACATCCTGCACTCCGGCGGACGAGCCACCACCCGTTTCTCCCTCCGACGAAAGCGAGAGCGCCATGACGTATCCCGAGATTCGCGCCGCCCTCTCTGCTGCAGAGTCCCGAGTCGTCGATACCGGCGTCCTCGCGAGTCAGTCCGGCGCATCACGTGTGCTGACCGTCGGCGTCGTCGTCACCGGAGGCGAGCCGATCTCGACCGAATCGCTGTCGGCGATGCTCGTACGACGGCACGCTGACGCTCATGCGCGGCGACCTCGAGAAACTGTGAGCAAGGACTCCGCGCCGCACGGGTGGTGAGGTCGTGCGCGTGCACCGTGTCGACGCAATCGTCGAGGTCTCGCGCTTCGTTTCCTCCACACCCGCCGTGACCTGAGGACACTTACGATAGAGGGCCATGCCTTCCCCCGAACCCGTGATCTCATACCCGCCGGAGCTGCCGGTCAGCGCCGCACGTGACGAGATAGCACGAGCGATCGCCGACCACCAGGTCGTCATCGTGGCGGGGGCGACCGGCTCCGGCAAGACCACGCAGCTGCCCAAAATCTGCCTCGAGCTCGGGCGCACCTCCATCGCGCACACTCAACCGCGCCGCATCGCGGCGCGCACGATAGCCGAGCGCATCGCGTTCGAGATGCAGGTGCCGCTCGGAGGTGCGGTCGGCTACAAGGTCCGCTTCACCGACCAGGTCTCCGCCGATACGAGGGTCGCGCTCATCACCGACGGCATCCTGCTCAATGAGATCCATCGCGACCGCCTGCTCCGCCGCTACGACACGATCATCATCGACGAAGCGCACGAGCGGTCCCTCAACATCGATTTCCTGCTCGGGTACCTCACGCGCATCCTGCCCGAACGCCCCGATCTGAAGGTCATCGTGACCTCGGCCACGATCGACCCGGAGAGCTTCGCGCGGCACTTCTCGGCGGGGGGCGCCCGCGAGGTGCCGATCATCGAGGTGTCCGGCCGCACGTTCCCGGTCGAGATCAGGTACCGGCCCGCGTCCGGGGCCGATGACGACGTGGACGCGCTCACGGGCGCGCTCCGCGAGCTCGACGGGGAGTCCGCCGGCGACGTGCTGGTCTTCCTGCCGGGCGAAGCCGAAATCCGGGATGCGATGGATGCCGTCCGCGGCATGTACGCTCACGACGCTCGATCGACGGAGGTGCTGCCGCTCTACGGCCGACTGTCCTCCGCGGATCAGCATCGGGTCTTCGAAGCCTCGTCGATCGCCGGTGTGCGGCGGCGCGTCATCCTTGCGACGAATGTGGCCGAGACAAGCCTCACTGTGCCCGGCATCCGCTACGTCATCGATGCCGGCACTGCACGCATTTCTCGCTACAGCCCGCGCTCCAAAGTGCAACGTCTTCCGATCGAAGCGATCTCGCAAGCCTCCGCCCAGCAGCGCGCGGGTCGTGCGGGACGGACCTCCGCGGGCATCGCGATCCGGCTCTATGCCGAAGACGACTTCGCCGCCCGTCCGGAATTCACCGAACCCGAGATCCTGCGCACCTCGCTCGCGTCGGTGATCCTGCAGATGCTCGCACTCGGGTTCGGCGACATCTCGGAGTTCCCCTTCCTCACTCCCCCGGATTCGCGAGGGGTGAAAGCCGCCCTCGATCTGCTGACCGAACTCCGCGCCATCGAGACCGGGCGCGGCACGCCGAAGCTCACGCGGTGGGGGCGCGAGATCGCCCGCCTGCCGATCGATCCGCGTTTCGCCCGGATGCTGCAGGAGGCGCGGCGGCTCGGGGTCACCCGTGACGTACTCGCGATCGTCGCCGGACTGTCGATTCAGGATGTGCGTGAGCGGCCCTCCGCCGAGGACGGCGGGACCCAGCGCGAGCAGGCCGACCGAATGCACGCCCGATTCGTCGACCCGACGAGTGACTTCCTCACGCTCCTGAATCTGTGGAACCACCTTCAGGAGAAGCAGCGCGAACTCGGGTCGAGCGCATTCCGGCGCCTCTGCCGCAGCGAGTTCCTCAACTATGTGCGGGTGCGGGAATGGTTCGACGTCCACCGCCAGCTGCGTCAGCTCAGCCGCGACACCTCGGGGGACTGGAGGCTGAGCGGCGAGCCCGCGACCGCGATCGAGCCGGGCGCCGACGCGGGGTCGGCCGACCCAGCGCTCATTCACCGCGCGATCCTGTCTGGTCTGCTTTCGCACATCGGCATTCTCGACACCCGTTCCGTCCAGCGCGCCGATGCGAAGCGGCGCCCCGTCGCGCAGTACCGTGGGGCCCGCGGCGCGAGCTTCGCGATCTTCCCGGGGTCGGGCCTGCGCAAAGCCGCGCCCGATGCCGTCATGGCCGCGGAGCTGGTCGAGACATCACGGCTGTACGCGCGGACGGTCGCCGCAATCGACCCCGCCTGGGCCGAAGAACTCGCCGGCGACATGGCGCACCGCGCGATCACGGACCCGCACTGGTCGAAGGATGCCGGTGCCGCCGTCGCCGCCGAGAAGGTGACGCTGTTCGGGGTCGAGATCATCCCCCGGCGTCGCGTGCAGCTGGCACGCCTCGACTCCGGACTCGCAAGGGAACTCTTCATCCGCCACGCGCTCGTCGAGAGCGAGTGGAACACGCACCACATCGACAAGAGATTGACGGCGTTCGAGCGGCGCAATCACGAACTGCGGGTCCGACTCGAGAAGATCGAGGAGCGCGAGCGGCGCCGCGACATCCTCGTCGGCGACGAGGCCGTGTTCACCTTCTACGACGCCCGCATCCCCCGGGACGTCTACGACGTTCGATCCTTCGAGACATGGTGGCGCGAAGCCTCCGCTCGCACTCCGCGCCTGCTCGAGATGAGCGAAGGGGACCTTGTCGATGACGCCTCCCGCTCCGACGAGCGCGACTTTCCGACCCGATGGCAGCAGGGCGACCAGACCCTCTCTCTCGCGTATCGCTTCGAGCCGGGCGCCGACGACGACGGAGTCAGCGTCGTCGTGCCGGTGGCCCTGCTGGCGCAGCTGCGCGAGGACGGCTTCGATTGGCAGGTGCCGGGCCTCCGCGGCGAGCTCATCGCGGCGTTGCTGCGGGCGTTGCCGAAGGCGATCCGGCGGCACGTGGTGCCGGCCGCCGATTGGGCGGCGACGCTCGGCGACGAACTGGTCGGCGCCGGCCCCGAGTCGCATGGCGGCGTGCCGCCGCTGTCACTGCGAGCGGCGCTGGCGGCCCGCATCCAGCGCCTGGCGAACCAGCCGGTCACTCCGGGGGACTTCGACCTCTCCCGGGTGCCCGCGCACCTGACGATGGGCTTTCGCGCGGTCGACCAGCGCGGCCGGACGATCGGCAGCGGCCACGACCTGGCCGAATTGCAGGCTCGCTTGGCCACGCGGGCGCGAGAGTCCGTTGCGCGCTCGCTCGCCGCACCGACGACCACGACCGCCACCGGCACCGGCGCGATCCCGGCCCCGCGTGCGCCGCGCACGGCCGCCGCCGTGACCGAGCGCTCCGGCCTCGTGACGTGGGATGTCGGTGTGCTCGCCGAGGTCGTCGACTCCCGCGTCGCCGGCGGCATCGTGCGCGGGTTTCCCGCGCTCGTCGACGAGAAGGACAGCGTCGCCTTGCGCATCGAGGCGACGCCCGAACGCGCCGCGCGCCTCACCCGGGCCGGGGTCCGGCGACTCCTGCTCCTCGCCGTCCCGTCACCCAGCGCATACGTGCTCGAGCACCTCACGGCGGCCGAGAAACTCGTCCTCGCGACCTCGCCGTATCCGTCGGCGAAGTCCCTCATCGAGGATGCCCGTGTGGCCGTCGCCGACGCCGTGCTCGATCGCACTGTGGCCGCTCCACGTACCCCCGAGCAGTTCGAGACGGTGCGGGATGTGTTCTCCGGCGGCATCGTCGATGAGCTCTTCCAGGCGGTGTCGCTGACCGCTCGCATCCTCACTCTGCAGCGCGACATCGATCGGGCCGTCCGGGCGCAGAACTCCATGACACTGCTGACGGCGCTCGGCGACGCGAAGGCGCACGTGGCAGGGCTCATCTTCCCAGGATTCGTCTCGCAGACCGGCCTCGCCCGCCTCGCGCACCTCCCCCGCTACCTGCAGGGCACCCTGCTGAGGGTGCAGGGGCTCGCCGACAACCCCGGTCGGGACCGGCAGCGGATGACCGAGTTCGAGCGCGCGAGCGCAGCCTACGCCGAGGTCGGCGGCACGATACCGCTGCCCCCAGACGCTGCCGACACTCTGGTCCGCGGTCGCTGGATGCTCGAAGAACTGCGGGTGAGCATCTTCGCCCAGCAGCTCGGCACGGCCGAGCCCGTGTCGCTCCAGCGGGTGGCAAAGGCCCTCGCCGCAGGGTGACCGCTGCGGCGGCGCGCGATCAGCTCGCGCGGAGAAGATCGCGGTAGAACCCGATCCCCCGCAGCCAGACGTCGACCCGGATGCGCTCGTTGTGCGAGTGAAGCGCGTCCCGCTCGGCCCGCGTCAGATGGAAGGGCGTGAACCGGTAGACGTGGCCGCAGATCGGCGTGAACCAGCGGCTGTCGCTCGCGCCCAGTTGGATGTACGGCGTCGTGACGATCTCGTCGCCGAGCGCCGAGGAAACGGCTGTCGCGATGCGGCGCCACGGCTCGCCTTGCCAGGGCGAGACGGGCGAGGGGTCCGAACCATGGCGAACCGCCACCTCCACGGTCGGGTCGGCGACGGCGCGACGCACGTGAGCGACCGCGGAGGCGACGGTGTCGCCGGTGAGCAGCCGGATGTTGATCGACGCACGCGCGCGTGTCGCCAGAACGTTCTCACCCGCGGCTCCGGAGAGCTCCGTCACGACGGCCGTCGTGCGCACGAGCGCGTTGAGCTCGGGGCCGAGCCGCGGGAAGACGGCAGCCAGCAGCGGCGCGGTGAGACCCAGGTTGCCGAACACCCAGCGCAGCGGCTGCGGCGCGTGCGGAGCGAGCGTCGCGAAGAGCGCGCGCACGGGGGGCGCGATGCGCGTGGGGAACGGATGCCGGTGCACTCGGTCGATCGCCCGCGCGAGCCGCACGGTCGCCGGCATCGCGGGCGGCGTCGAGGCGTGCCCCCCGGCCTCCCGCGCCGTGAGGTGCACCGTCATGACGCCCCGCTCTGCGACGCCGACCATCGCGGTGGGCACCGCGACGCCCGGCACGACACCGTCCACGACGGCGCCGCCTTCGTCGAGGACCAGACCCGGTCGGATTCCGCGGGACCGCAGCACGCGGACGATCTCCTGAGCGCCGTCACCGGCGGTCTCCTCGTTGTGCCCGAACGAGAGATAGACGTCGCGTGCCGGTGAGTGTCCATCGATGACGAGCTGCTCGACCGCTTCGAGGATGGCCACCAGCGATCCCTTGTCATCGATCGCGCCGCGCGCGTGGATTTCGGCATCCTCCCCCGCGCCGACCACGTCGGCGGCGAAAGGCAGACGGGTCCACTCCGCCTCGACCACCGGGACGACATCCAGGTGCGCCATCAGCACGAGCGGGTCGGCGGCTGCCGTTCCGCGCCAGCGGTAGAGCAGCGAGTGTCCGGCGATGACCTCGCGCTCGAGCACGTCGTGCGTGCGCGGGTACAGCCGTACCAGCGCGGCGAGGAACAGGTCGAACGGCGCCCAGTCGATCGCGGCCTCATCGGCATGGGAGACCGTGGGAATGCGCAGCAACTCGCGAAAGCGCTCGAGCGCGGCCGGAGCGGCGTCGGGCGATGCGTCTTCGGTCACCGTTCGAGCCTACGCGGCGCGTCGCCGGTCCGCAGCGGCC
>NZ_WOYQ01000021.1:0-84963 GCF_011620665.1 Microbacterium sp. | reverse complement strand
TGCGTCTTCGGTCACCGTTCGAGCCTACGCGGCGCGTCGCCGGTCCGCAGCGGCCGCGTACCGTTCTCCGCATGACCGCGCCGCCGCGGGCGTCCCGGGCCCGGTTCGACGGCCCGGAGTACCGTGCACACCTGTGGCGAGGCCTCGCGCCGATAGGCTCAAGGCATGACTGGACTGCGCTGGGGGATCCTCGCGACGGGCGGCATCGCGCACGCTTTCGCGAATGATCTGCGCATCGCAGGCCTGAATCTCACCGCCGTGGGTTCCCGTCGCCGAGAGTCAGCCGAGGCGTTTGCCGCTGAGTTCGGTATCCGGCGCGCCCACAGCTCTTACGCGGCACTGGTCGACGATCCCGACGTCGACATCATCTACATCGCCTCACCGCACAGCCGCCACCACGAGCACGCGATGCTCGCCCTCGAGGCGGGCAGGCACGTCCTGATCGAGAAGGCCGTGACGCTGGATGCCGAAGAGGCCACGGCGATCCAGGCGCTCGCGCAGTCGCGGGGGCTGCTCGCGATGGAAGCCATGTGGACCCGCTATCTGCCTCATATGGTCCGCGTCCGCGAGATCATCGCCGGCGGTGTCCTGGGAGACGTGCGCGCCGTCGTCGCCGACCACACCCAGAGCCTGCCGACGGATCCGGCCCATCGCCTCAACGCGCTCGAGCTGGGCGGCGGGGCCCTCCTCGACCTCGGCATCTACCCCGTCTCGTTCGCGTGGGACATCCTCGGCACGATGGCCGGGATTCGCGCGGTCGGCACGGTGGGTCCAACCGGCGCCGACACCGAAGCGGTCATCGCCGCGACCCACAGCGGCGGCGGCGTATCGTCGCTGATCGCGTCTTCCCGCGCCGCGGGACCCAATGTCGCCCACGTCATCGGAACCCGCGCAAGGATTGACATCGATGCGGTCTGGTACACGCCGGCGTCCTTCCGGGTGACCTCGACGGACGGCACCCTCCTCGAGAAGTACGCCTCGGAGACAGCCGGTCGCGGTATGCAGTTCCAGGCGCTCGCCGCGGAAGAACTGGTCGCCTCCGGACGTACCGACAGCGACCTGCTGCCCTTCGGCGAGTCCGTCGCGATCATGCGCGCGCTCGACGACATCCGCGCCCAGCTGGGCGTGGTCTACCCCCAGGAGCGTTGACATGCCTGATCCGCAGAACCCCCGCGTGGCGGTCTATCTCGACTTCGACAACATCGTGATGAGCTGGTACGACCGCGTCCACGGCCGCAACGCCTACGCCGGTGACCGCCAGAAGATCATCGCCGATCCGGACGAACCCACGATCGCCCAGAGGCTCAAGGACGCCACGATCGACGTCGGAGCGATCATCGACTACGCCGCATCGTTCGGCACCCTCGTGCTGACCCGCGCCTACGCGGACTGGTCGTCGCCGGTCAACGCGTTCTACCGCTCGCAGCTCGTGGCGCGCGCCGTTGACCTCGTGCAGCTGTTTCCCGCCGCCGCCTACGCCAAGAACGGCGCCGACATCCGCCTGGCCGTCGACACCGTCGAGGACATGTTCCGCCTTCCCGACCTCACACACGTCGTGATCGTCGCCGGCGACAGCGACTACGTGCCGCTCGCGCAGCGCTGCAAGCGGCTCGGCCGCATCGTCGTGGGCGTCGGCGTGGCCGGCTCGACCGCGAAGTCGCTCGCCGCTGCGTGCGACCAGTTCGACGCCTACGACTCCCTGCCGGGCGTCGTGTCGCCCCCCGCGACGCAGGCGGCGCAGAAGAGGGCGGATGCCGAGATCTCGTCGCCGTCTCGGCGCCGCAAGCCCGCCGAGGACCCGGCATCCGAGTTGCTCAGCCGTGCCCTGAAGCTCGAACAGGTGCGCACCGACGACGAGTGGCTGCACCTGTCGACCGTGAAGAATCTCCTCAAGCGGATGGATCCCTCCTTCAGCGAGAAGGCGCTCGGGCACCGATCGTTCTCTGATTTCGTCAAGGCCTATCCCACGGTGGCCGACATCGACGAGTCGACCAACATCGTGCGCGTGCGACTGCATCCCGTCGACGCCGCCACAGGCTGATTCTGCGGCCGGGTGAGGGGATGAACGAGGGCGCGCGACCGGCGATCCAGCGGCTTCCGGACGGAACGGTCAAGCAGATCGGCCCGCTGACGGGGACCCGTGTGTGGACGGTACCCGGGCGGGCGAATCGTCCGCTCGCGGCTCCGCGGGATGACGTGCGGGCGCTGCAACCCGGAGACGCCCGCCGCCTGTGCGCGTTCTGCGCGGACCGCTACCTCGAGACGACGCCCGAGAAGGCGCGCCTCGTCGGCCCGGGCTTCACGCTGCACCGGCATGTTCCCGCTGCAGCGCTGCGCGACACCACGGCGGAGTTCCGCCGTTTCGGCAACCTGTTCGAGATCGTCTCGGCGGAATACTGGCGCGAGAACCACGGGTTCCGCCAGCCCTCCGCTCTGTTCGAATGGGCGCAGGAGTACCTCTCGACCCCGGAGGGGCGCAGACACATCGAAACGCTCGCAGCGATCCGCGCGCATGCCAGCGGCGTCGAGCAGCCGTCGATCGAGGAGGCAGCGCTCGACCTCCTCGGCGGTTCGCACGATGTGATCGTCGCGCGACGCCACGTCGTCGACGGCGCCCGCACCGATGATCAGCTCGCGTCGGCGGGCACACTCACCCCCGATGAGCACGCCGCCTACATCGCCTTCACCGTGCAGTGCCTGGCCGAGCTTCAGGCGGCGCAGCCTGCCGCGGCCTATGTGGCCGTGTTCCAGAACTGGCTGCGCCCGGCGGGCGCCTCGTTCGAGCATCTGCACAAACAGCTCGTCGCGATCGACGAGCACGGTCCCCAGGTCGATCACGAGCTGCGCCTGCTGTCGGCAGACCATCGGCTGTACCAGCACGAGATCGCCGATCTGGCTGTCGAGGAAGGCCTCGTCGTGGCCGCGACAGAGGGCGCCGTCGCGTTCGCCGGCGTCGGTCACCGCTACCCCACCCTCGAAGTGTTCTCGACGTCGACCGCGAACCTGCCGCAGGAGCACTCGGATGCCGGCATCCGCGCCGTCTCCGACCTGGTCCATGCCCTCCATGCCGCCACCGGCGTGCACGTGCCCACGAACGAGGAATGGCATTATCGCCCGGCGGGCGCGCCCTGGCCCATGCCCTGGCGCGTCGTGCTGAAGTGGCGCATCTCCACCCCAGCGGGGTTCGAAGGCGGCACGAAGATCTACGTGAACACGATCGACCCGTGGGAATTGCGCCGCCGCACGGTGGCGTGCCTGATCGAACTGCGCACGGCCGGTGCGATCGCTCCCGGCATCCGCATCGGCGACGAATGCACCCCGGGCGACGCGCGCCTGCGATACGCCGACATCGCGGATCCGGCGTGAGCTTTCCGTTCGGCGCGCTGCGCCGTCGGCCCGATATCGAGGCACCCGGGCTCGTCGCGGTCGATGCCGCCGACCGGCTGCTGCTCGATGAGTCGGCCGCCGCTCGCGCGGCTGCAGACGAAGGGCGCCTGGTCGTGATCGGCGACGGATACGGCGCGCTCGCGCTCGCCGCCGTGCACGACGGCGCGCGTGGCGTGCGCGTGCATCAGGATGCGCTGACCGCAGAGCGTGCACTCGCCGCGAACGCGGCCGATCTCGGCTACGGCGGCTTCCGCTCCTTGCCGCTCGCCGCCGAGCTCGTCCGCGGCGCGGAGGTGGTGCTCCTGCGGTTGCCGCGCTCATTGGATGCCCTCGACGACATCGCGGGGCTCATCGCCGCGCACGCGGCACCGGGAGTCGTCGTCTTCGCCGGAGGACGGCTCAAGCACATGACGCGGACGATGAACGACGTGCTGGCCGGGTTCTTCTCGACGATCGACGTCACGCGCGCCCGGCAGAAATCCCGCGTCCTCATCGCGCGCGAGCCGCGCGACGGCCGCGATCCGATACCGGCCGCACAGAGGGTCGACGGACTGACGATCTGCGCGTACGGCGGCGCCTTCGCCGGGGCTCGCCTCGACATCGGCACGCGGCTCCTGCTGCAGCACCTGCCCGAGAACCTGCCCGGCGGGACGGCGGAAGACCCCTGGATCGACCTGGCATGCGGCACGGGCGTCGTCGCGGCACACCTGGGACTCGCTCATCCGGAAGCTCACGTCGTCGCGGTGGATCAGTCGGCGGCGGCGATCGCCTCCACGGCAGCCACCGTGCGCGCCAACGGGCTCGAGTCCCGAGTCGTCGTGCGCCGGGACGATTCACTCGCCACACGCCGCGACGGCTCGGCGTCATTCATCGCACTCAATCCTCCGTTCCACAGCGGCGCGGCTGTCACCGATCAGATCGCACCGCGCATGTTCGCCGACGCCGCTCGTGTGCTCCGGTCCGGCGGAGAGCTCTGGTGCGTGTGGAACTCCGCACTCCGCTACCGAGCGGTGCTGGAGCGCAGCGTCGGCCGCACCCGCCAGGTCGCTCGTGACGCCAAGTTCACGGTCACGGTCTCAACCCGTCGCTGACCGCGCATCTTCAACGGTCGCTGCACCGGAGGGGTGATCACACGATCCCCGCACGGATGCCGTCGAGTGACTGCGCAACCTGGGGCAGGTGCTCCGACAGCGCACCATCCAATTGCGCCAACCGGTCGCGAGCATCGCGCAGCACCCGCTCGCCGTGGCGCGTCACACTGAGGTCGCTCGCCGCTCCGGCGTGAGATGTCGCGTCTTCGACCAGGCCGTCGTCGACGAGCGCGCGGACGGCGGTGTGCGCGGACTGCACCGTGATGTGCGAGCGACGCGCCAGCTCCGAGAACGAGATGCCCGGCTCGGCGTAGATGTGACCGAGCAGCGCGAACTTGCGCGTCGAAATGCCGAGATCCTTCAGTACCGCCGAGAGCTGCCCCTCCCACATCGCCGAGACCGCGAGCAGCGCGATCACCGGGCTGAAGCGCGGTGCGTCAGCGGATGCGGAATTCTCTGCCACGAGACAGAGTCTAGAAGGCGCCGGGCACCCCGTGGCCGAAGGCCGAGGGCAGAGTTCTCACGGCGGGCCGACGCTCATCGGCCGCTGCGACAGCGTGCCATGGGACGGTGGAAGAAAACCGATCACTCAGAAGTCCCAGTCCTCGTCTTCCGTCGCGACGGCCTTGCCGATGACGTACGACGAGCCGGACCCCGAGAAGAAGTCGTGGTTCTCATCGGCGTTCGGCGAGAGTGCCGACAGGATCGCCGGATTCACGTCGGTGACCGCGGCCGGAAACAGTGCCTCGAAACCAAGATTCATCAGGGCCTTGTTCGCGTTGTAGTGCAGGAACTTCTTGACGTCCTCGGTCAGACCGACACCGTCGTAGAGGTCCTGGGTGTACTGCACCTCATTGTCGTACAGCTCGTACAGCAGCGAATAGGTGTAGTCCTTGATCTCGTCCCGTTCCTCGGAAGTGAGCTTTTCCATGCCCTTCTGGAACTTGTAGCCGATGTAGTAGCCGTGTACGGCCTCGTCGCGGATGATGAGGCGGATGATGTCGGCCGTGTTCGTCAGCTTCGCCTTCGACGACCAGTACAGCGGCAGGTAGAAGCCCGAGTAGAACAGGAACGACTCCAGCAGCGTCGAGGCCACTTTGCGCTTGAGAGGGTCGTCGCCGCGGTAGTAGTCCGTGACGATCTGCGCCTTCTTCTGCAGATTCGGGTTCTCGACCGACCAGCGGAACGCGTCATCGATCTCCGGCGTCGAGCACAGCGTCGAGAAGATCGACGAGTAGCTCTTCGCGTGCACCGACTCCATGAACGCGATGTTCGTGTAGACGGCCTCCTCGTGCGGCGTGATCGCATCGGGGATCAGCGAGACGGCACCGACGGTTCCCTGGATCGTGTCGAGCAGCGTCAGCCCGGTGAACACGCGCATCGTGAGCGTCTGCTCTTCGGGAGAGAGCGTGTTCCACGACTGGATGTCGTTGCTCACCGGCACCTTCTCGGGGAGCCAGAAGTTGTTCACAAGGCGATTCCACACCTCGAGATCCTTGTCGTCCTGGATGCGATTCCAGTTGATCGCCTGGACGTGGTCGACGAGCTTGAGCCGTTCGGGAGTCATATCAGTTCCTAGATTCAGGTCGTTGAGCGAGGCGCGGGGGAACGCGGCTCAGAGCATGCAGCTCACACACTCGGAAATGTCGGTTCCCTCGAGCGCCATCTGCCGCAGGCGGATGTAGTAGATCGTCTTGATGCCCTTGCGCCATGCGTA
The DNA here is from genome assembly GCF_011620665.1 of Microbacterium sp. Lineage (GTDB taxonomy): Bacteria > Actinomycetota > Actinomycetes > Actinomycetales > Microbacteriaceae > Microbacterium. The sequence goes on along the minus strand of NZ_WOYQ01000021.1, from coordinate 78,768 downwards.
GATCTGCGCCTTGTTGATGTCGCGCGTGGTCGCGGTGTCCTTGAAGAACAGCGTCAGCGACAGGCCCTGGTCGACGTGCTGCGTCGCGGCAGCATACGTGTCGATGACCTTCTCGTAGCCGACCTCGTAGGCGTCCTGGTAGTACTCGAGGTTCTCGTTCGTCATGAAGGGGGCCGGGTAGTAGACGCGACCGATCTTGCCTTCCTTGCGGATCTCGATCTTCGACGCGATCGGATGGATCGAACTGGTCGAGTTGTTGATGTACGAGATCGAACCCGTCGGAGGCACTGCTTGCAGGTTCTGGTTGTAGATGCCGTGTTCCTGTACGGATGCCTTGAGCGCGCGCCAATCGTCCTGCGTGGGGATGTGGATGCCGGTGAACAGCTCCTTGACCTTCTCGGTCTGCGGCTCCCATGCGGCGTCGGTGTACTTGTCGAAGAACGTCCCCGACGCGTACGTCGAGTCGGCGAAACCGTCGAAAGCGGCGCCACGCTCGATCGCGATGGTGTTCGACGCGCGCAGCGCGTGGAACAGCACCGTGTAGAAGTAGATGTTCGTGAAATCCAGCCCCTCCTCGGAGCCATAGTGAACGTGCTCACGCGCGAGGTACCCGTGCAGGTTCATCTGACCCAGGCCGATCGCGTGCGACCGGTCGTTGCCGTCCTCGATCGAACGCACCGACCGGATGTGGCTCTGATCGCTGACCGCGGTCAGCGCCCGGATGCTGGTCTCCACCGTTCCGGCGAGATCGCGGCCGTCCATCGCCAGGGCGATGTTCATCGATCCCAGGTTGCAGGAGATGTCCTTGCCGATGTCGGCGTAGGAGAGGTCCTCGTTGTAGGTCGTCGGGGTGTTGACCTGGAGGATCTCCGAGCAGAGATTGGACATGTTGATCCGGCCCTTGATGGGGTTGGCCCTGTTCACGGTGTCCTCGAACATGATGTACGGGTAGCCGGACTCGAACTGGATCTCGGCGAGCGTCTGGAAGAATTCGCGGGCGTTGATCTTCGTCTTCTTGATCCGGGCGTCATCGACCATCTCGCGGTACTTCTCGGTCACCGAGATGTCGCCGAACGGCAGACCGTAGACCTTCTCGACGTCGTAGGGCGAGAAGAGGTACATGTCCTCATCGTTCTTCGCGAGCTCGAACGTGATGTCCGGCACGACGACGCCGAGCGACAGCGTCTTGATGCGGATCTTCTCGTCGGCGTTCTCACGCTTGGTGTCGAGGAACTTCATGATATCGGGGTGGTGCGCGCTCAGGTACACCGCGCCCGCGCCCTGGCGTGCACCGAGCTGGTTGGCGTAGCTGAAGCTGTCTTCGAGGAGCTTCATGACGGGGATGATCCCCGAGGACTGGTTCTCGATCTGCTTGATCGGCGCACCGGATTCGCGAATGTTCGTCAGCAGCAGCGCCACGCCGCCTCCGCGCTTGCTGAGCTGCAGGGCGGAGTTGATGCCGCGGGAGATCGACTCCATGTTGTCTTCGATGCGCAGGAGGAAGCAGGAGACGAGTTCTCCGCGCTGGGCCTTTCCGGTGTTGAGGAAAGTCGGCGTCGCCGGCTGGAAGCGTCCCGAGATGATCTCGTCGACCAGCATCTCGGCGAGCCGCTGGTCACCGCTGGCGAGTCCCAGAGCCGTCATCACGACACGATCTTCGAATCGCTCGAGATAACGCTTTCCGTCGAAGGTCTTCAGCGTGTAGCTCGTGTAGTACTTGAACGCACCGAGGAATGTCTCGAACCGGAACCTCGCCGCGTAGGCGCGGTCGCTGAGGCTCTGGATGAACTCGAACGGGTACTGCTCGAGGACGGCACCCTCGTAGTACTCCTTCTCCACGAGGTAGTCCAGCCGCTCCTTGAGCGAGTGGAAGAAGACCGTGTTCTGGTTCACGTGCTGCAGGAAGTACTCGCGAGCGGCGCGCTTGTCGGCGTCGAACTGGATCTTGCCGTCGGCGCCGTAGAGGTTGAGCATCGCATTGAGGGAGTGGTAATCCATCCCCTCGAAGCGCGCGTTCGTCTTGAACGTCGTCTCGGTCAGTGCAGCTTCCACCATCGTTCCAATCCGTCGGTCACACGATCGACGTCGTCAGGCGTGCCGAAGAGTTCGAGCCGATACAAGTGCGGCACGGTGCACTTGCGGCTGATGATGTCGCCGGCGAGGCAGTACGCCGCGCCGAAATTGGTGTTGCCCGCCGAGATGACTCCGCGCAGGTTCTTCCGGTTGCCCTCGTCGTTGAGGAAGCGGATGACCTGCTTGGGGACGGCGCCCTTCTCCTGTCCGCGCCCCTGCCCCCCGCCGTAGGTGGGGGTGACGAGCACGTAAGGCTCGTCGACCACCGCGGCTGGTTCGGATGGGAGCAACGGGATACGGACGGCGGGAAGACCCAGCTTCTCGACGAAGCGCGCCGTATTGCCCGAAACGCTCGAGAAGTAGACCAGCAGCGGAGCGTCGGTGGCTGTCAGCATGTCCTCACCCGTGCCAGTCAGCGAAGGTCAGGCCAGACGGCTGGCGAGTTCGTCGATCTTGTCGGGGCGGAAGCCCGACCAGTGCCCCTCGTCGGTGACGACGACGGGCGCCTGAAGGTACCCGAGGGACTTGACGTGCGCGAGCGCAGCCGGATCCTCCGACAGATCGAGGACGTCGTACTCGATGCCCTTCGAGTCGAGCGCGCGGTACGTCGCGTTGCACTGCACGCATGAGGGCTTCGTGTAAACCGTGATCGCCATGTTCTCTGTTCTCCCCTGAAATCATCCCGCGAGTCGTGCCCGTGAGGTGCCGGTATCCGGCAGGCCCCCACCGGGAGTCCAATACTACATATGGGTATCGACATTGGAAAGCACCACAAGGGGTAGTAGTTACATCCGTGTAGTTTTGCACCACTGTCAACAGGTACAACACATGTTGTCCACCGTTTCATCCACAGGAGAGGTCCTTTCTGAGCAGTCGGAAAATCCCTGGATCGTGCGCATTTCCCGCGCGACCCCAGCATTCATCCACAGACCGGACGCTACGCCGGGCCACCGACACGGATTCCCCTGTGGAAACTGTCTTCGGCGTGTCGGCGGCATCCACACCACCGGTAGCGTGGAGGGGTGGCGGGATACCGGGAACTGTTGCGCACGCCGGGCGTCGCGCGCATCATCGCGGCGCAGCTGACGGCGCGATTCCCCAACGGCATGACGAGCCTGGCGATCCTGCTGCACGTCGAGCAGATGACCGGCTCCTACGGCGCCGCCGGCATCGTGCTGGCGGCGGCATCGATCGGACAGGCGACCAGCGGCCCGGTGACGAGCCGCTGGATGGGCATCTGGGGCATCCGGCGCGTGCTGACCCTCACGACCGCCGTCTGCGCCGCCGCCATCGCGATCCTCGCGCTCGTGCCGATGCAGGTCACCGGCTACATGATCCTCGGCCTGATCGCGGGGCTGTCGACGCCGCCGGTGCAATCCGCCGTCCGGACGATCTATCCCAAGCTCGTCAACTCGCACCAGCTGACGCCCCTCTTCTCGCTCGATGCGAGTCTGCAGGAGATCATCTGGATCCTCGCGCCCGTCGTCATCACGATCGTCGCGACGCAGGCCGGCACGGTTCCGGGACTTCTGCTCATCGTGGCGATCCTCGTCGGCGGCGGCGCGTGGTTCATCCTCTCGCCCGAGGTCGGTCGCGTGCGCATCCCGCGCAGTCGACGCGCATTCGGGAAGGTCCTGCAAAGCCCTGTCGTGCTGCTCGCGACGGTGACCGGGTTCCTCCTGATCGGCGCATGCGCCGCCGTGGAAGCGGGCGTCGTGGCAACCTTCGGCCACGGCGGATTGGAGGCGGGTCTGGTCCTGGCCGTCTTCTCGATCGGGAGCCTCGCCGGTGGACTCGCGTTCGGGCACGTCCCGATCAGCCCGTGGTCCATGGCCCGACGCTTCGGCGCGGTCTCGGTCGGTCTCGTGGCGACGCTGTTCGCCGTCGTCGACATCACCGACACGACCGGATGGTGGGTCTCGGCGTGCCTGCTCGTCGCCGGTGTGGGCATCGCGCCGGCTCTGGCGATGATGTTCGCGATGACCTCGGCGAGCGTCAAGTTCAGCGACACCGCCGAGGCCTATGGATGGATCGGCACGGGCCAGCTCATCGGTGCCGCCCTGGGTTCGGCGATCGCCGGCTTCCTGATCGACGGCGTCGGCCCAGCGGGGGCATATGGGGCGGCCGCCGGCTTCGCGGTCATCGGCCTCATCGTCTCGGCGGTGTTCGTCCGCGGCTTCCCCGACCTGCGCGGCCGCGACGTGAGCCCCATCCCCGACACCACCCCCGTGGACGTCATCACCTGAGCCTTCCGCCTCGTACGCTGGATGCATGCGCGCACCCGTGACCCTCCCGGCGCTCTCCTGGGGCTCCCCGCATGCGACGCGGCACGCGCTGCTCATCCACGGGCTGGGCTCGAACGGCGCCCTCATGTGGCGGTTCGGCGTCGCACTGGCCGACGCCGGTTGGCAGGCGCAGGCGGTCGACCTCCGTGGCCACGGCCTCGCGCCGCGCGTGCTCGACTACTCGATCGCCGCCTACGCCGCCGACGTCGCCCACACAGGTGCGCCCGACGGCGACCCGTGGGACCTCGTGATCGGGCACTCGCTCGGGGCCGCGGCGGCGACGCTCGCCAGCGCGGACGTCCCGGCGTGGACGCGTCGTCTGGTGCTGATCGACCCGGCCATCCACCTCGGCGACCGCGACCGTCAGGTCGTGCGCAACAGCCAGGATCGCTCCTTCGCCGATCCCTCCGAGGACACCGTGCGGGCCGAGCACCCCGACTGGCATCCACAGGACATCGAGCTCAAGGCGCTGTCGGCCCGGCAGGCCAGTCGCTGGGCCGTCGAGCAGACACGCATTCAGAACACACCGTGGGATGTGCGCACCTCGGCGTCACGGCTGACAGTGCCGACCCACATCATCGCGAGCGACCCGAAGGTCTACTCGATCTTCCGCGGCCCGCTGGCCGAGGACGTGCTCCGCAACCCGATCATCACGATGTCCGTCGTGGCGGGGGCGGGCCATTCCCCGCACCGGGACAAACCAGAAGACACCCTGCGCCAGCTGTGGGAAGCGCTCGGCTGAGCGGACACCCCGGCTCTTCGTCCTGCCTCGCGCAGCTCCCACGGGGGCAGGATGGAGGCGTGAGCACCTTCGACCCCGCCGTCCTCCTCCCCGACGACCTCCTGGAGCGCATCCGCACTCGCGCCGCCGCGGTCGATGCCGACAACCGATTCCCCGAGGAGGACCTCGCCGAACTCAGGGATGCCGGCTACCTCGCGATCCTCGTGCCCACCGCACTCAGCGGCGGCGGGCTGAGCCTGGCGGAAGCCGCCGTCCTGCAGCAGCGACTCGCATCCGCGGCCCCGGCGACCGCCTTGGCGATCAACATGCACCTCATCTGGACCGGGGTGGCGAAAGTGCTGCAGGATCGCGGCGTCGATGACCTGCGGTTCGTGCAGGAGGGAGCCGTCGCGGGCGAAGTGTTCGGGTTCGGGATCAGCGAGGCCGGCAACGACCTCGTGCTCTTCGGAAGCGACACCGATGCCGTCCCGCAGCCAGACGGCTCGTACAGCTTCACCGGCACCAAGATCTTCACCTCGCTCGGCCCGGTGTGGACGCAGCTGGGCTTGCACGGGCTCGATACGACCGATCCCGACGCGCCGCGGCTCGTGTACGCGTTCGTGCCGCGGACGGATGCCGTGCGCACGCGCGACGACTGGGACACGATGGGGATGCGCGGCACGCAATCCCGCACAACCGAGCTGCACGGCGCCGTCGCCCCGCCGGAGCGCGTCGTTCGGCGGGTCACCCCGGGACCGAACCCCGACCCGCTCGTCTTCGGGATCTTCAGCGTCTTCGAGGTGCTGCTCGCGTCGGTCTACACCGGTGTCGCCCGCCGCGCTCTCGATCTCGCGGTCGAGTCGGCGAAGCGCCGCACGTCGAAGAAGACGGGCAAGCCCTACAGCGATGACCCGGACATCCGCTGGCGCATCGCCGGCATGGCTCTCGCCTATGACGGGCTGCTCCCCCAGATCGACGCGCTCGCGCGCGACATCGACGCGCAGGCCGATCACGGCGCCCAGTGGTTCGCGAAGCTCTCCGGCCTCAAGCATCGGGCCGTCGACGCGGCGAAGCGGATCGTCGACGAGGCCATGCTCGTCGCCGGCGGATCGTCGTATTTCACGCACAATGAACTCAGCCGCCTGTACCGCGATGTGCTGGCCGGAATGTTCCACCCGTCCGACCCCGAGTCGGCGCACTCCACCGTCGCCACCGCCTGGCTCGGACCGATCAGCTCCTGAAGGAAGGGGAGGCAGGCCACCGAGACCGACGACCTCGGCTCGAGGTCAGCGGGTCTCGAGGTCGTATGCTTTCAGCAGTTCGGCGACGGCCTGTTCGCGCTCGTCACCGCCGTCGGCGAACATCTGTGCGACATGCGTGCGCAGGTGGTTCTCGATGAGGAGCTTGTCGAGGGACGCGAGGGCCTTCTGGATCGCACGCGACTGCGCGATGATGTCCATGCAGTAGTCCTCGCTTTCGATCATCTTCGCGAGCCCCCTCACCTGACCCTCCAAGATGCTGGTGCGGTGCAGTGCGCGCTTCTTGATGTCCTCGATCACGCAGTCAGACTACGCGCCGAGAGTCCGCGCGCAGAGGCGCGGCGCGCGTGACACCATAGCCAGATGCCCCGCACGCCGACCGATCTCCTCAGCCCCGCCGATCAGGAGCGTCGCCGTGCGCTCCGCGTCATGAAGACCGTTGCGCTCGGCGGACTGATCGTCATGGCGGTGGTGTTCGTCATCGCCTTCCTGATGCAGGAGCAGTATCCGTGGATGTCGTACGTCCGGGCCGCAGCGGAAGGCGGCATGGTCGGTGCCCTCGCGGACTGGTTCGCCGTGACGGCGCTCTTCCGGCATCCGCTCGGGATCCCGATTCCGCACACCGCGATCATCCCGCGCCGCAAAGACGAGATCGGAAGCACTCTCGGCGAGTTCGTGGAGACGAACTTCCTGGAGGGATCGGTCGTGCGCGCGAAACTCGAATCGACCGCCATCGCCGCGACGGCCGGCGAATGGCTGCGTGATCCCGCACACGCCGAGACCGTGGCGCGGGAAGCCTCCACGATCGCAGGAGGCATACTGACCGCACTCAGTGATGACGAGGTGCAGGACCTCATCGCCGACCTCGCGCGCGAGCATCTGGTCGGCCCCTCCTGGTCGCCGACCTTGGGCGGATGGCTGGAGCGGGTCGTCGAGGCCGATGCCCACCGGGGCGCCGTCGACCTCGGGATCGACTCGATCGCGACGTGGCTGCGGGCCAACCGCGACTCGTTCAGCGGCCTGGTCTCACGCCGACTGCCCTCCTGGGTTCCCTCGGTGGCGATGCGGCTCGTCGACGACACGGTCTACAACGAGGCGATCAAATTCGCGTCGTCCGTCCAAGCCGATCCGCACCACCCCGCGCGGATCGCGATCGACGGATACCTCGCGCGACTCGCCGAGAACCTCCAGCAGGATCCCACCACGATCGCGCGCCTGGAGGAGTCCAAGAGCGCCGTGTTCGACAGTCCGCGGGTCCAGGCGCTTGCGACCGAAGCCTGGAACACCGCGAAAGCGGGGCTTCTGCGCTCGCTCGACGACCCGGAGAGCCCCCTGCGGCGGCGCGTCACCGCCGCGCTCGCTGAGGTGGGCTCGCGATTGGCGAGCGACGCCGCCCTCCAGCGGCGCGTCGATGACCGCATCGGCGACGCCTCGGTGTTCCTGGTCGACCGCTACCGGCACGACATCGCGTCGATCATCACCGACACCGTCGAGAAGTGGGATCCCGCCGAGACCACCGAGAAGATCGAGCTGATGGTGGGCCGCGACCTCCAGTACATTCGCCTGAACGGCACGGTCGTGGGTGCACTCGCGGGGCTCGCGATCTTCGCGATCGCGCAAGCGCTGCTGGGCTGAGACGGGCCGCGCGGGTAGCCTGGAGGGGTGAGCGGTGGATCGGTCGATCAGCTGTTGTTCACCTACGGCACATTGCAGTTCGCCGAGGTGCAGCTCGACACGTTCGGGCACATCGTCGCGGGCGAGGGCGACACGCTCCCCGGGTACACGACCGACTACACCGAGATCACCGATCACCGGATCGTGGATGTTTCGGGACTCTCCGTTCACCCCATGATCCGGCACACGGGCAATGCCGTCGACAAGGTCCTCGGCAAGGTCCTGCACGTCACGTTTGCGGAGATCGAAGCAGCCGACGAGTACGAGGTGCCCTTGTACCATCGCGAACGTGTCACGCTCGGCAGCGGCCGGTCGGCGTGGGTCTACGTCGGCTGAGTGTCCTGACCCGCGAACCCCCCTGTCAGCGTCGGGGCGAGCGCCGGTAGGTGAGATCGCGGATCTGGCGTCCCTGAGCGAGCCCCTTGCGTTCGAATGCCGTCATCGTGCGACCGTCGAATCGCTCGGCCCATTCGCCGCCGAACACCGGCACGAGGTCGTCCGCCGCGTCCAGCACCTGACGCATCTGGAGGGCGTAGTCCTCCCAGTCCGTCGCCAGCCGGAGCAGGCCGCCATCGCGCAGCACGCGCGCCGCGAGCGAGGGGAACGGCGGCGCGATCAGCCGGCGCTTGGTGTGCTTGGACTTGTGCCACGGGTCGGGGAAGAAGATCCACAGCTCATCGACGGATTCCGCCGGGAGCAGGTGCTGCAGCACCTCGGGGGCATTGCCTTCCACGAGCCGGAGGTTGCGGACATCGGCGCGATCGGCGTCGCGCATCGTGCGCGCGAGGCCGGCGACGAAGACCTCGACGGCGAGGAAATCGGCATCCGGATGAGTGCCCGCCGCGTGCACGATCGCATGGCCCTGCCCGGATCCGATCTCGACGATCAGCGGCGCCGGCCTCCCGAAAACGGCCTCGGGCGAGATGGCGGTACCGGGGCGGATGCTGGTGACCGCCTCGTCTCGTTCAACCGGGATGACGTAGAAGGGGGCGAGCTCCTCCCACGCCCGCTCCTGCCCGTCGGTCATGCGTCCGCTGCGCCGCACGAACGAGACGGGATCGCTGCGGAACCGCGGCCCGATCGGTGGTTCGGGAACGTCCGGAAGCGGCATCCGTCCAGGCTATCGGAATGCACCCGCGGAGCCGCCGGACCCCTCCTGCGTGACGAAATCGATCAGCTCCTCGACGCGGCCGAGGAGCGCCGGGTCGAGATCACGGTAGCTGCGGACCGAGCGGAGAATGCGCTGCCAGGTGCGCGCCAGGTCGGCGTGATCGCGCGCCGGCCAGCCGAGCGCGCGACTCACGCCGGCCTTCCACTCGATTCCCCGGGGCACGTCGGGCCAGGCCGCGATACCGAGCGCCTGCGGGTTGACGCACTGCCAGACATCGATGTGGGGATGCCCGACGACACGCACGTAGTCCGCGTGCGGTCCGCGCGCGACTTCCTGCGCGATCCGCGATTCCTTCGATCCGACGACGAGATGGTCGACCAGCACCCCGTAGCGGCGGTCCGGTCCGGGCGGCTCGTCATCGAGGGCCGCGGCCAGGAGATCGACACCCCGGAGGTACTCGACGACGACGCCCTCTTCCCGCAGATCGTCGCCCCACACCTTCTCGACCAGCTCGGCATCGTGGCGCCCCTCGACGAGGATCCGCGAGCCTCGGGCGACCCGCGCGCGTGCCTCCGGGACGGCGAACGACCCGGATGCCGTCCGCGCCGCCGGCGGGGTGGAGGCGGCGGACCTCGGGACGACCAGGACGACCGCCCTTCCGTCGATGAGGAACCCCCCTCCGAGCGGAAAGAGGCGTCGTCGACCGAGTCGGTCCTCGAGCTCGACGGCGCCGGAGTCCACACGCGTGATCGCGCCGCAGAATCCGTCTGCCGCCACTTCGACGACGAGCTGCCGCTCGGCGGGGATCTCCGGCACCGTGCGCCGCCCGGCGTCGCGCCACCCGCGAGCCAGCACGTCTCCGCCGTACCTGTCTTCCATCACTCCCCCGATCCGTCAACCTAGCCCGTCTGGCGCCGAGACGGCGGGAGCGACTCGGCGTCTCGGATCGATCCTGCGCGCGAGATCGGCGTGCGCGCCGAGGACTTCTACTCCTGCACGACGGCGAATAGGGTGGTCCCGGGGAGGGTTCCGGTGTCCCCGTGGAGGAAAGGACCGCCATGCGTGCGCACTGGCCTCTCGCAGTGGTCGCAGCCGCCGCGATCGTCTTGGGCGGGGGCGCGGCATCAGCGATCGCGGCGGACCCGGTCGCCTTGGCGAGTTCGCGAGTGCTGGATCAGTCCGACGCCCTGACTGCGGCGCAGGAGGCGTCGGTTCAGGAGCGCCTGAGCGCGGCTGCCTCCTCCGGCATCGACCTCTGGGTCGTGTATGTGGACCAGTTCACCAATCCGAGCGATCCGGAGGAGTGGGCCAACCAGACAGCGCGCAGCAACGGGCTCGGCCCTACGCAGTATCTGCTCGCGATCGCCACCGGCGGCCGTCAGTTCTATCTCTCGGGCGACACCGCCGGCCCGGTCAGTTCCGACCGGCTGTCCGCGATCGAGCAGCAGCAGATCCTGCCCGAGCTGCGCGAAGAGAACTGGGCGGGAGCAGCGACAGCGGCCGCCGATGGACTCGAGAGCGCGGTCGGCGGCGGGATCGGAGGGACAGAATCGGGAAGCTCCTTCCTGCCCGCTCTGCTGATCCTCGTACTCGTGGCGCTCGCCGCGCTCGTCGTGTGGCTCGTGGTCCGCTCGCGCCGAAAGGCGACGATCCCCGTGCGCGCCGGCGCCGTGTCAGCGCCCGACGAGCTCAGCCAGCTGTCACCCGCCGATCTCGCGCGGCGCGCTGCTTCGGCCCTCGTCGACACCGACGACGCGGTCAGGACCAGCGAACAGGAACTCGGGTTCGCCGAGGCGCAGTTCGGCGCCGAGGCGGCGGCCGAGTTCCACACGGCCATCGCACACGCGAAAGAGGACCTGAGCCGGGCGTTCGCCCTCCGTCAGCAGCTCGACGACGACGTCCCCGACTCCGAGGACGCAGCGCGCCAGTGGAACGCCCAGATCCTCGAACTGTGCGCGCACGCCAACCACGAGCTCGATGAGAAGGCGGAGGCATTCGATGAGCTGCGCAAGCTCGAGCAGAACGCGCCTGAGGCGCTCGGTCGCGTCCAGGCGCTGCACGCCACAGTCGCCGATGCGCACGACGGCGTCGGCCCCCGCCTGACGGCTCTTGCGCAGAGCTACGCGCCCGAAGCGCTCGCCACGGTCGCCGACAACCCCGACCAAGCGGCGCAGCTGCTGAGCTTCGCCGACGAGCAGCTGCGCGCAGCCCAGTCGGCCATCGGCGCCGGCGACGGCGCGCGCGCCGCGGTCGGCATCCGTGCCGCCGAAGACGCGATCGCCGAGGCGAAGCGACTCCAGGATGCCGTCGACAAGCTCGGTGCCGATCTCGCGCAGGGCGATCAGGACGCGGCCCGCCTGCTCGCCGACATCGACACCGATCTCGCCTCGGCCGGCGCACTCCCCGATCCCGACGGACGGCTCGCCCCCGTGATCGCGGCAACGCGTCAGCAGGTCGACGCAGGCCGCGCTCTGCTCGCCGGAACGGCGCGACGGCCGCTGCACGCGCTGGAGGGCCTCACCCGCGCGAACGAGCAGATCGACGCTCTGCTCGACGGTGTCCGCGACAGCCGGCAGAAAGCGGAGCGCGCGACTCAGCAGCTCGGCATGCTCCTCACTCAGGCGCAGGGTCAGGTCTCGTCCGCGGAGGATTTCATCACTTCTCGCCGTGGCGCGATCGGCGCCCGGGCCCGCACCCGGCTGGCCGAAGCGGAAACGTCGCTCATCCAGGCCCGCCAGCTGCAGCAGAGCGACCCCGCGCAGGCCCTGACGCACGCGCAGCGGGCGAACGACCTCGCAGCACAAGCCATCCAGTACGCGCAGAACGACGTCGGCGCCTTCCAGGGCGGCGGATCGGGTGGCAACAGTGGCAGTGGCGGCAGCATGATGAACGCCGTGCTCGGCGGAATCCTCATCAACTCGCTGCTCGGCGGCGGCGGTCGCAGCTCGGGCGGCATGTTCGGAGGAGGCGGCGGCAGCATATTCGGGGGCGGAGGCGGCGGCGGCGGTCGCAGCCCTGGCCCCGGCAGCTTCGGCGGAGGCGGCACGCGCGGTCGCCGCGGAGGAGGACGCTTCTGATCACCGGCAGCCCGCCTCCGATGCCGGCATCCGCCGGACACTCCCATCCACTCGAAAGAAAAGGAACACCGATGGCAAAGCAGTCCATTTTCGGTCGCATCTCGACGCTCATGAAGGCGAACATCAACGGCATGCTCGATTCCGCGGAGGACCCGCAGAAGATGCTCGACCAGCTCGTGCGCGACTATACCAACAACATCGCGGATGCGGAGTCGGCCATCGCCGAGACGATCGGCAACCTCCGGCTCCTCGAACGTGATCACGAGGAAGACGTCAAGGCCGCCACCGAATGGGGCAGCAAGGCCCTCGCCGCCAGCAAGAAGGCCGACGAGCTGCGGGTCGCCGGCCACACGGTCGACGCGGACAAGTTCGACAACCTCGCCAAGATCGCGCTGCAGCGACAGATCAGCGAGGAGAACGAGGCCCGCGCGCTCGCGCCCTCGATCGCCGCGCAGACCGAGGTCGTCGACAAGCTCAAGGACGGCCTCAACGGCATGAAGGGCAAGCTCGAGGAGCTCCGGGCGAAGCGCTCCGAGCTGCTGGCTCGCGCGAAGTCGGCCGAGGCGCAGAACAAGGTCCACGACGCAGTCAAGTCGATCGACGTGCTCGACCCCACGAGCGAACTCGGGCGTTTCGAGGACAAGGTCCGCCGCCAGGAAGCCCTTGCCGCCGGCAAGGCCGAGATCGCGGCGTCGAGCCTCGATGCGCAGTTCTCGTCACTCGAGGATGTCGGCGAACTCACCGAGGTCGAGGCGCGCCTGGCCGCTCTGAAGGCCGGCGGAGTGAGCTCGGCGGCGATCGAGCAGTAAGGCCGGCGATGCGCGGCGCCGGGATCGCCGAACCGGCGCCGCGACGACGGCGGACGCCCGCCGCGCGAGAGGATGGACCCGTGACGCGTTACCTTGTGGTTCCCCAGTGGCAGGGCTCCCCCTCCGCGCGAGCCATGCACTTGATCGACGGCGCCGAAGCGATCGCCGGAGACCTGCCGCGAGCAGCGACGACTCGGGTCAAGGTGCCGATCGAGGCGGGCGAACCGCTCGGGACCGACATCCGCCGGTTCAGCGCGGTGCACCGCGTCGCCGAGACCGTCACGCACACCCTCGCCGGCTCGGACGAGCCGGCCGTCGTCGTCGGCGGTGACTGCGGGATCGCCATCCCGGCGATCGCACACGCCGCGCTGCATCACGATGATCTCGCGGTGATCTGGTTCGACGCGCACGCCGACCTCCATTCGCCGGAGTCCAGCCCCTCCGGCGCCGTGGCCGGCATGGCGCTGCGCGCGACCTTCGAGCCCATCGATCTGCCGTCCGGCGGAGTGACGCAGAGTCGTGTCATCCTCGCGGGCGCCCGCGAGTTCGACGACGCGGAATGGGAGTTCATCAGCGGATCGGGCCTGCGCGCACTGACCATCCCAGAACTCGCCGACCCGGCCCCGCTCGTCGCGGCCGTGGCCGCAACGGGCGCCGCGTCGATCTACATCCACGTGGACCTGGATGTGCTCGATCCCGCGGTCCTCGATGGACTCGCGCTCCCGGTGCCTTTCGGCTTGTCTCTCGAGCAGCTCACCGCCGCGATCGCCGCGGTCCGCGGCGAAGCCCGATTGGCGGGTGCATCGATCGCGGGATTCGCGCCCTCCTCTCCCGCCGCGGCCATCGACGACCTCGGCACGATCCTCCGCGTTCTGGGCGCGCTCAAGTGAGCGTCACGCCCCCCACCGGCTGGCGGGAACGTGCGCAGCGTGCGGTCGTGCGTGGCGCGAGGGTGGATGCCCTCATCCCCGCCTTCCTGCTGGACTCCTCCTTCAGCCGCGTCGGCTGCTGGTGGGGCACATCGGTCGGCTGGGTTTGGGGGTCACTGTGGTCGACCGGCCGCGTCGAGCGCCGTGCGGGGCTCTGGGTCTTCGCCGGCATGCCGAACTGGACGTTCGGTCGCGGCGGCGTCTGCGTGGGCGGCTGCTTTCTCACCGGCGACGCCCAGGTCAGCGACGCCGTGCTGCGGCACGAAGCGGTCCATGCACGCCAGTGGCGTCGCTACGGGTTCCTGATGCCGATCCTCTACCTGCTCGCCGGGCGCAATCCGTTGACGAATCGGTTCGAGATCCTGGCGGGCCTGGAGGACGGCAACTACATCCGGTGATCCGAGGTCAACTCGCTGATCACGATGTCTCAGGGGACCCGCAGGAGCACCCGTCGCAGCTCGACGATCTCGGCATCACTGAGACCATGAGCGCGCAGATACTCGACGGGTGCACCGTACCGATCGCTCAGGTCGGCGAGCATCCCCCGCATCACCGGCGCCGGTGATCGTGTGGCGAGATCCTCGAGGTGGACGGCGTCCGGATGCAGTCGTCGAAGGAACGACACGACGCTCTCGTTGCGTTCGGCAGGGAGCAGGGTCTCGGTCAGCGCATAGTCGGCGATGACCGCCTCTTCATCGACGCCGACCGCGGCGAGGATGAGGGCGACCGTCACACCCGTTCGATCCTTGCCGACCGTGCAGTGCACGAGCACGGGCTGATCGACCAGGACCGCGCGCACCACGTCGACGATGCGATCGGCCGCACCCTCGACGAGCCCCCGGTACATATCGGCGAGCGACACGTCATGGGCGAAGAACGATGCTGCGGATCCGAGGAAGAGCGGCGCCCGCACCGTATCGATCTCGAGCCCGTCGATCCGGCTCGGGTCGCGAATCAGCTCGTCGTCCTCGCGCAGGTCCACGATGCGGCGCAGACCCAGAGCCGTCAGCGCGTCGCGACCGTCCGCCTCGAGCCGGGCGAGGTTCCCCGAGCGGAAGAGGACGCCGTCGCGGGTGACGGACGCGCCGGCGGGCAACCCCCCGATGTCGCGGAAATTGAGCGTTCCCGGAACGCTCACGCCGTGGACCCGTGCCGCCGCGGAACCGGGTACCTGCCGGCGATGGTGACCCGATTGAACGCGTTGATCGAAACCAGCAGCCAGCTGAGCGCGACATACTCCTGCTCGGTCAGGATGCCGCCGACGCGATCGTAGACCTCGTCGGGAATGCCCTGCTCATGGATGAAGACGTACGACTCGGCCAGCTCGAGCGCCGCCCTCTCCCGCGCACTGAAGACCCCCGACTCCCGCCACACGGCGATCTGCGCGATCTCATCCGCGGCAATCCCGGCGGCGACGGCGCGATCTGCGTGCACGCGCACGCAGTACGCACATCCGTTCAGCTGCGATGCGTGGATCAACGCGATCTCCCTGAGTCGTGCGTCGATCCCCGCGTCGGCCGCGAGGGTGGCGACCGTCTGCGAGAACGCTTCGAGCGCGTCATACGCGGGACGAGCCGAGCGGGAGAGATGCACGCGACGTTCCTGGGTCATTACATCAGCCTACGGCCGGGTTCCCGCCCCGCTGCGGGATGGGCCACAATAGCCGGATGAACGAGTTTCAGTTCCTTCCCGACCAGGCGCGTGACATCGGCACGGACCGCATCCCGCCGGTCCGCCGCCTCACTCATGAGCTTCCGGACGGACGCACCGTCAGCGCTCTGCAGTACGGTGATGCGCTGAGCTCTGATTTCCCTCCGCCGGTGGTGACCTTCCTCCACGGCGCCGGGCTGAACGCCCACACATGGGACACGACCGCGATCGCGCTGGGGCTGCCGGCCCTCGCGCTCGATCTCCCCGGCCACGGCGATTCGTCCTGGCGCACGGACGCCGCCTACGCCGGCCGGCCGCTCGCGGAGGACATCGTGGGAGCCCTCGAAAAGTGGTGCGAGACGCCGCAGGTGCTGGTCGGGCAATCGCTCGGCGGGCTGACGGCGGCGGCGCTGGCGGCCTCCCACCCCGACCTCGTGCGTGAGCTCGTCGTCGTCGACATCTCGCCCGGCATAGATCCGAACGCGGGCGCCAGCCAGATCGCGGCCTTCTTCGCCGGCCCGACCGATTGGGCGAGCCGGGAGGAGCTCGTCGAGCGGGCCATGCAGTTCGGTCTCGGCGGCACGCCGGAAGCTGCGACCCGCGGGGTCTTCCTGAACTCGCGCGTGCGCCCCGACGGCCGCGTCGAATGGAAGCACCACTTCGCGCACCTCGCCGCTGCGATGGCGGCGGATCCGGTGGCCGCACAGGCCGCTCTCAGCGGTCAGGATGCGCTGCGGAGCGTACTGACGGCATCCGGCTGGGATGACCTCGCCGCTGTCCGCGCACCGATCACCCTGGTGCACGGCGAGCGCGGATTCCTGACGGAACAGGATGTCACCGACTACCGTGCATACCGGCCGGATGCGGTGACCATCGCGGTTTCCTCGGGCCACAACGTCCAGGAGGAAGCTCCCGCCGAGCTCGCCGAGATCGTGGCGGCCGTCGTCTCACGGGCGTGATCCCGTACACGGATGATGACACGGATGCACACGGCATCGCGCGCGGAGCCTAGGCTGATACGCGCACCCGAGTCCGCAGAGTGTGCCGCTCCAGCTACGGCGCACTCCTGCTCCCTGCGAAAGGACCCCCCTCATGCTTCGCCGAACCACCCTCGCCGCGGCCGCGCTGCTCGCGGCCGGCGCCCTCGTGCTGACCGCCTGCGCGGGCGGCACGGATCCCACAGCCTCCAGCACGAGCGGAACAGCCGATCCTGATGCGTCCGTGGTGATCCGGCTCGTCGCCGAGCCGGGGAACCTCGACATCCGTGAGACCGCGGGTGCGGCGCTGGATCAGATCCTGATCGACAACGTGTACCAGGGACTCGTCTCGCGGACGGCCGATCAGGAGGTCATTCCCGCCCTGGCGAGCGACTACGACGTCTCGGCCGACGGTCTGACCTACACCTTCACCCTGCGCGAGGGCGTCACCTTCCACAACGGCGAACAGCTCACCCCCGAAGACGTCGTCTGGTCGCTGCAGCAGGTCAAGGACACCGACACCTACCGCGACTCGGCACGCCTCGCGCGCGTGAGCACGATCGCCGCCGACGGCCAGACGATCACGGTGACCCTGAGTGAGCCGGACTCGACCCTCCTGTGGAACCTCACCGGCCGCGCAGGCCTCGTGTTCAAGAAGGACGACACGATCGACCGGAAGACGGCCGCCAACGGCACGGGCCCCTACGCGCTGACGGAATGGAAGCAGGGCGATTCGATCACCTTCGCGCGCAACGACGCCTACTGGGGCGATCAGGCGCAGGTGGCCGAGGTGGTCTTCGACTACATCCCGGACACGCAGGCGGCGCTCAACGGCGCACTGGCGGGCGAACTGGACGTGCTCACCGGTTTCGACGCGAACCTCACCAGCCAGATCGAGGCCGGCGGCGATTTCGCCGTCACCCTCGGCAAGTCCACCGACAAGGGCACGCTCGCGATGAACTCGGCGAAGGCGCCGCTGGACGACATCCGCGTGCGCCAGGCGATCCGCCAGGCGATCGACAAGAACGCGATCGTCGAAGCGCTCGCTGCGGGCCAGACCCAGTACGGTCCGATCCCCGAACTGGACCCGGGCTACGCGGACCTCGAGTCCGTGGCACCATTCGACCCGAGCGCCGCCGAGAAGCTGCTGGCCGAAGCGGGCGCCGAGGACCTCACCCTCACGCTCACCATCCCGTCCTTCTACGGCACGACCGTGTCGCAGATCCTCGTCTCGAACCTGAACGATGTGGGCATCACTCTGAAGGTCGATGCCGTCGAGTTCTCGGCGTGGCTCCAGGATGTCTACATCAACAGAGACTACGACCTGAGCTTCGTGCTGCACACCGAAGCGCGCGACTTCGAGAACTGGGCGAACCCGGAGTACTACTTCACCTACGACAATGCCGAGGTGCAGCAGCTGTTCTCCGACTCGCTGTCGGCCACCGACGAGGCAGTCGCCGCCGAGCTTCTTCAGAAGGCGGCGAAGATCGTGTCCGAAGACATGGCCGCCGACTGGCTGTACAACGGCGCCTCCGTCGTCGCGATCGCCTCCGGAGTCACCGGGGTGCCGACCGTCAACACGAACGAGCGCCTGAACCTGACTGAGTTGGTCAAGAGCGCGGGGTGATCCGCTACGCACTGACACGACTGGCCCTGCTGCTGCTGGGCCTGCTGGTCGCCAGTGCGCTGATCTTCCTCACCCTGCGGATTCTTCCCGGCGATGTGGCACAGCTCATCGCCGGGATCAATTCCACGCCCGAACAGGTCGCGGCCATCAGGGACCGCCTCGGTCTCGGCGCGCCGCTGCCGACGCAGTACGCCGACTGGATCGGCGGGGTGCTGCGCGGAGACCTGGGCACGTCGCTGCTCACGGGAGCGCCCGTGTCAGCCGAGCTCGCGCAGAAGGCGCAGGTGACGATTCCGCTCGGGGTCATGTCGCTCACGGTCGCTCTGCTGATCGCCCTGCCTTTCGGAGTCCTGTCCGCGATGCGCCGCGGCCGCCCCGACGGTACGGTGCTCAGCGTCGGAGCACAGACGCTCGCCGCCGTGCCGGTCGTGTGGGCCGGCATGATGCTCGTCCTCGTGTTCGCGGTCTGGCTCGGCTGGCTGCCCGCGCAGGGCTTCCCACGCGATGGCTGGTCGAATCCCGGTCTCGCCGTGCGCTCGCTTCTCCTGCCGGCCATCACGATCGGCGTCGTCGAGGGCGCGATGCTGCTGCGCTTCGTGCGTTCAGCCACGCTCCAGGCGGTCGGGCAGGACTTCGTCCGCACGGCAGCGGCGAAGGGACTCACACGCAATCAGGCCCTCGTACGCCACGGACTGCCCACGGTCGGCCTGTCGATCATCACGGTGCTGGGGCTGCAGGTCGCCGGCATCATCGTGGGGGCGGTCGTGATCGAGCAGCTGTTCGGTCTGCCCGGTGTCGGGCGGATGCTGGTCGCCGACGTCGGCAGCCGAGACCTGCCCAAAGTGCAGGGTGAGCTCCTCGTGCTGACGGGGTTCGTACTCGTCGTCGGCTTTCTCGTCGACCTCATCCACCGGGTCATCGACCCGCGGCAGCGGGAGACGGAGTGACGCCTCGACCAGTTCCGGCGCCGGGTGGCGACACCCGGCCCGAGTCCGGTGCGATGCTGCGATACTCGTGGCTCGCACGGCTCTGGGAGCAGTCGACAAGCCGGTTTGGCATCCTCGTGGTGGCAGTCGTCGGCCTCGTCGCCCTGGTCAGCGCGTTCTGGCTCCCGTACGATCCCCAGAGCGTGGACATCGCCAATCGCTGGACGGCGCCCGGGTGGCCGCACCTCCTCGGAACCGACGGATCTGGCCGCGACATCTCCAGTCTCCTGATGGCCGGGGCGCGCACGACCGTGTGGGTCGCCCTCGGCGCGGGCGTGATCGCGACGCTCATCGGCCTCGCCCTCGCCGCGCTCGGCGCGCTGACCGCACGGTGGGTGCGCGAGGGTGTCGCGGTGCTGGTCGACATCCTCATCGCATTTCCCGTGCTGCTGATCGCCATGATGATCTCGGCCGTCTGGGGCGGGTCGCTCTGGGTGGTGATCGTGTCGGTCGGCATCGGCTTCGGTGTGAACATCGCCCGGGTGACCCGGCCCGAGCTCCGCCGCGTCCTGCACAGCGACTTCGTCCTCGCCGGTCAGGCGAGCGGCCTCACGCCCTGGCAGAACCTGTGGCGCCACCTGCTCCCCAACGTCGCACCGGTGTTCATCGTTCAGCTGTCATGGGCGATGGCCGTCGCCGTCCTGGCGGAAGCGGGCCTGTCCTACCTCGGGTTCGGGGCGCCACCGACCGAGCCCTCGTGGGGACTGCTGCTGGCCGAACTGCAGTCGTACATCTCCGTCTACCCGCTCACCGTGGTGTGGCCGGGGCTCGCGATCACCCTCACCGTGTTGGGCCTCAACCTTCTGGGCGACGGTCTTCGCGACGTGACCGACCCCACCCTCTCCCGCCGGGGCGCAGCCGCGCGAACACACATGCCGGCCGTGGTCGCATGAGCCTCCGAGTCCGAGACCTGACGATCGACATCGCCGGCACTCGCGTCGTCGACGGCGTTTCGTTCGACGTGCCCGACGGCGCGCGCGTGGGCCTGATCGGAGAATCCGGATCGGGGAAGTCCCTCACGGCGCTCGCGCTGGTCGGGCTTCTCCCGGAGGGCGCCGTCGCCGGCGGGAGCATCCAGTGGAACGACCGCGAGCTGCTCGGCACCCCCGATCGCGAGCTGGCTCGCCTGCGCGGGAAAGAGATCGGAATCGTCTTCCAGGAACCACGGACCGCGCTCAACCCCATCCGCACGGTCGGGCGGCAGATCGCCGAGTCGATCCGCATCCACGAAAAAGTCGGGCGCCGCGACGCTCTCACCCGCGCGGTCACGGAAGCAGAGCGGGTGCACCTTCAAGACCCGGTGCAGATCGTCAGGCGGTATCCGCACCAGCTCTCCGGCGGTCAGCGCCAGCGGGTCGCGATCGCGATGGCACTGGCCTGTCGTCCACGACTGCTCATCGCCGACGAGCCCACCACGGCACTCGACGTCACGATCCAAGCCGAGATCCTCGATCTGCTCCGCACGCTGGTGACACGAGAGGGCATGTCGCTCGTGTTCATCACTCATGATCTCGCGGTCCTTTCCCAGGTCGCCACCCACGCAGTGGTACTGGAGGAGGGACGTGTGGTCGAATCCGGGCCTCTGACGACGCTGTTGACGGCGCCGACCTCGCCGGTGACGCAGGGACTCCTCCGCGATGCGACCGCAACGCTCTGGCGACCGGGAGGCTCGGCATGACCGAGACCCTGATCCGCGGGCGCGCGCTGACCCGCCGGTTCCGGGCGTCGGCCCGGGGTCTGTTCGAGCGCCCGACCTTCACAACGGCGCTTGACGATGCCGATATCGACGTGCGCGCCGGATCGGCGGTCGGGATCATCGGCGAGTCCGGATCGGGCAAGTCGACGCTCATCCGTCTCCTCCTGGGCCTGGACACTCCCACCTCGGGATCCGTGGAAGTCGCCGGGCGCGCGGTGGACGCGCGCGCTTCCGCCCGCGATCTGCACTGGCTGCGTCAGCAGACCGGCATCGTCTTCCAGGACCCGTACGCCTCTCTGGATCCGCGAATGAACATCGGACGCACCGTCGGAGAGCCGCTGTGGGCACTCGGAATCCCCGGCGACCGCCGGGCCCGCGTCGGCGAGGTGCTCTCGCAGGTGGGACTCGCACCCGACATGGCCGCGCGGTATCCGCACGAGTTCTCCGGCGGCCAGCGTCAGCGCATCGCGCTCGCGCGCGCGATCGTGCATCGGCCCCGCATCCTCGTCGGTGACGAACCGCTGTCGGCGCTGGATGTGACCGTTCGCGCCCAGATCCTCGAACTTCTCCGCGACCTGCGCCGCACCGAGCAGCTCACGCTCGTGATGGTCTCGCACGACATCGGCGTCGTGCAGAACCTCTGCGACGAGGTCATCGTCATGGCGGAAGGCCGCATCGTCGAGGAAGGTCCGACCGAGAAGGTCCTGCTGCAGCCTCAGGTCTCGTACACGCGGCGGCTGCTGGCCTCGATCCCGATCATCGATCCGCGCTGAGGATCCGATGCGGGTCGGGGGTCGAGGTTAGCCTGTGGCCATGCACGCGATCGTCCCTCCCTATCTGCTGTCCCGCCTCGCGGCCACTGAGGAGGAGCGCCTGGTTCGGGCTGCCGCCGCGGCGCGCGCGACGCTCGCCGCACCGCGCACCTACCTTCCCGTGCGAGCGGCTCCGGATCTGTCCGCAGCCGGTCGCGAGCTCGTCGCAGAAGCGTCGTCCACACCGGACCGGGTCATCAGCGACGCGCAGAATCGCGAGAGCCTTCCCGGAATCCGCGTGCGCGGGGAGGAAGATCCCGTCAGCGCTGACGCTGCCGTCAATCAGGCGTTCGATGGACTGGGCGCCACGTTCGCGCTGTACTGGGAGGCGTTCGAACGCTCGTCGATCGACGACGAAGCAGGTCCGCTGCCGGCCACGGTGCACTTCGGCGACCGCTACGACAACGCCTTCTGGAACGGAGAGCGCATGGTCTTCGGGGACGGTGACGGTGAGGTTTTCGCGGGCTTCACGCAGTCTCTGTCGGTGATCGCCCACGAACTCACACACGGGGTGATCGAGAATTCCGGGGGTCTCGAGTACTCCGGGCAGTCGGGTGCGCTGAACGAATCGCTGGCCGATGTGTTCGGCGCTCTCACCGAACAGCATGCCGCCGCGCAGACGGTGACCGAGGCGTCGTGGCTGATCGGCGAGGGAATCTTCACGGACGCCGTACAGGGCGCCGCACTGCGCTCCCTGAGCGCGCCGGGCACCGCCTACGACGACGACGTGCTGGGCCGCGATCCGCAGCCGGCGCACATGCGGGACTTCGTGGTCACCGACGCCGACAATGGCGGCGTGCACATCAACTCCGGCATCCCGAACAAGGCCTTCCACCTGGTCGCCATGGCGCTCGGGGGGAATGCCTGGGACCGCGCGGGACACATCTGGTATCTGGTCATGACGGCCGGGACGCTGAGCCGCACGGCGGGTTTCTCGGCGTTCGCCGCAGAGACCCTCGCGGTCACGACGCGGGAGTACGGTGGTGGATCGGAGGAGGTCGACGCCGTCCGCGCCGCGTGGATCGGTGTCGGCGTGATCGAGGATGCCGGATGAGCCTGAGCGCGCAGAGTCCGCGCCGCCCGTGCCGCTGTCGGTGGTCGTGAAGCGTTCGGGCGGCGTGGCCGGAGTGACGCGGCAGTGGCGAGTGGACGCGGTCGCAGACGAATCGTCAGCATGGGAAGAGCTCGTCGACCGATGCCCCTGGGGCACACCGAAGCACGCGGCGCCGACCGGCGCCGACCGATTCTGGTGGACGGTGTCGGCGCACCGCGGCGACGACCGTCGCCGTGCGGAGCTCGCCGAGTACGAGATCGACGGACCGTGGAAGGTCCTCATCGATGCGGTACGGGGCGCCGCCGGCGCCGAGCGCGCGGGTTCAGCGGGTGCGCCGCCCGAAGAGTGAGCGCTTCTTGCGGCTGTGCAGGTGCTTCTGAAGGTAGATCGTGCCGATCGAACGACCGAACTTGAACCCCACTCGGCCCATTCGGCCGACCTCGACGAAGCCGAGCCTGTTGTGAAGGGCGATGGACGCCTCCGCCCCCCGATCACTGATGACGGCCACCATCTCTCGGATGCCGAGTTCTTCGCACGCCGCGATCAACGCCTCCAGGAGCGCCCGGCCGAGCCCCTTGCCGGTGGCCGCGTGCCCGAGGTAGATCGAGTTCTCGACCGTGTACCGATAGCCGGATTTTCCGGTCCAGGGTGCGACGAGTCCGTAGCCGAGGATCTGCCCCGTCGGAGAGACGGCCACGAGGAACGGCAGCGCGAGCTTGTGCAGAAAGTCGAACTTGTCGAGCCACTGCTGGTGCGACCACTTCTTCTCGTCGAGGGTGACGACGGAATTGGTGACGTAATAGTTGTAGATCTCACGCACATACGGCATGTCGGTGCGCACCGCGGGGCGGATCTCATAGGCGAACGGATGCTCCGCCTCACGTCGCCGCAGGTGTGGCGGGACACGGCGACGCGACTTCTCGTATTCCTCTTCGAGCATGCGGATCAGCCTACGCGCCGGGCTCCGCGGGCGGGAGGCGCCAGTCGATCGGGGATGCCCCGAACCCGACGAGCGCATCATTCGCGCGCGAAAACGGCCGGGAGCCGAAGAACCCGCGCCGCGCCGACAGCGGAGAGGGATGGGACGAGGCGATGATGTGGCTTGCGCCGAGGAGCGGCCGCAGGCTCTCGGCATCCCTTCCCCACAGGATCGCGACGAGCGGTTCGGGGCGGGCGACAAGGGCGCGGATCGCGTGCGCGGTGACGTTCTCCCACCCCCACCCCCGGTGGGAACCCGGGGCGCCGGGCGCAACCGTGAGGACACGATTCAACAGCATGACGCCCTGGTCACTCCACGCCGACAGGTCGCCGTGCGCTGCACGCGGGATGCCCAGATCGCCCTCGAGCTCTTGATAGATGTTCGCCAGGCTGCGCGGCAGCGGGCGAACGCGCGAATCGACCGCGAAGGACAGACCGATCGCATGGCCGGGGGTGGGATACGGATCCTGGCCGACGATGAGGACCTTCACGGCGGACGGAGGGCGGGCGAAAGCGCGGAAGATGGCGTCGCCCGCGGGCAGATAGACGCGGCCTGCGGCCGTCTCGGCACGCAGCCGATTGCCCAGCAGTTCGATCTGGGCAGCCACGGGCGCGAGCGCCGCAGCCCAGTCGGGATGGATCGTCCGAAACCACCGGTCGCTCTCGCTCGGTGCGCTCACGCCGCCTCCTTCTCGCGGATGTCAGCCTATGTCGCTGACGGGTCACGATGGACGCGACCCTAGACTGGTCGCCGTGTCCACGCCCCCCTCCGCGGCCCTCCGCACCTCTGCCCTGGGCATCACCGCGGGCCTGATCGGCTGGTTCATCGTCGTCGAGATCGTCAGCGGCATCCTCCAGGGGTACTACGTGCCGCTGTTCAGCGACATCGTGGTGACCCTCGGCATCCACGATTCAGACGTCAACTGGTTCGAGGCCGCACAGCTGCTGCTGTCGGCGCTCGTCGTGCCGATCCTCGCGAAGCTCGGCGACATGTACGGTCACAAGCGCATCCTGCTGATCGCGGCCGTGCTGACAGCCGGCGCGACGTGGTGGCTTGCTTTCGCGACCTCGTTCTGGAGCTTCCTGATCGCCTGGGCGCTGCAGGGCTTTTACGTCGTGTGGCTGCCGCTGGAGATCGCGCTCATCTTCGAGCGCGGACGTGCGCAGCAGCGAGGCGTCTCGATGACGCGGCGCGCGGCGGGCCTGCTCGTCGTCGGCCTGCAGGCGGGCGCGATCATCGGCGCGCTCGCGGCCGGCCGGATCTTCGCCGCCACCGGGCAGAACCTCAGCGCCACGCTGATCGTGCCGGCGATCGCCGTGACACTTGTGACGGTCGTGATCTGGATCGGGGTGCCCGAGTCGACGCCCGAGCCCGGACGCAAGCTCGACACCGGCGGGTTCGTGCTGCTGGCGATGGCCTTGCTCCTGGTCACCAGCGCGCTCACGTTCCTCAGGTTGAACGGGCCCGCTGCCGCGTGGGTCTGGCTGCTGCTCGTCATCGGCATGGCCGGCTTTGCGCTGTTCGGCTGGTTCGAGCTCCGGCAGAACGATCCCGCGGTGGACATCCGCGTGCTCCGACGCCCCGAGATGTGGCCCGTACAGGCGACCGCGTTCCTCGTGGGCATCAGCCTGCTGGGCGCGCAAGGGCCTCTGTCGACCTACGCCGGCACAGATCCCGCGCTCGGGTATGGCCTCGGGCTCGATGCCACGGAACGTTCGAACCTCATCGGCGTCTACCTCGTCTCGCTCATCGTCGGCGCAATCGTGTTCTCCGTGACCTCACGGCGCGCCAGCCCGCGCGTCGTGCTGATCGCCGCGGCCCTGCTCGTCGGGATCGGCTACGCGTTGTTCCTGCCTTTCCATCTCGACGTGTGGCAAGTGGTCGTCAACCTCTCGATCGCTGGACTCGGATGCGGGGCGCTCGTCGGAGCGATGCCCGCCGCCGCCGCGGCGGCGGCTCCTCGCGGGCAGACCGGCATCGCATCCGCGCTGACCAACACGACCAAGACGATCGGCGGAACGTTCTCGTCGGCGGTGTTCGGTGTCGTTCTCGCCGCGGGGGCGGGCGTCGTCGCGAGCGAGACCGCGGCATCCCTCGGCGGATACCTCACGGTCTGGGGGATCTGCGCAGCGGGCGGATTCTTCGCGGCCATACTCCTGGTGTTCGTGCCGAAGGTGGCTTTCGCCGACGCGCCGCCGGCCTGAACGCGGGCGCCGACTGCGCGCGATGGCCGAGCGATGCCAGACCCCGGTGGATAGGTGAGCTCCGCCCGCGCCGAGAAGCTGGCGTGAGGCGGTCCGGGATGACCGCGCGGGCTCTCACGCTCCATCTGAGCAATGGGCGACCGGACCACGGCGCTCGCCGCACGCAACGGGGCCGAATGGGCGACTTTCCCACCCGGGCCGGGGCCCGCCCGCAGGGAACCCGTCAGCCGCGGGGAACCAGTGGGCCACGGGCCAGCAGGTGCTGAGCGGATTGCGCGACGGGGCGCATCGTGACCAGGTCCAGGTTGACGTGGCCGGGTGCATTCAGCGCGTAGCTGATGACGTCCGCCACATCTTCCGCGACCAGCGGCCGCTCGACGCCCTCGTAGAGCTTCCCGGCGCCGGCCTGATCGCCGCGCAGCCGGTTCAGAGTGAACTCCTCCGTGAAGACCATGCCGGGGGCGATCTCGGTCACGCGGATCGGCTCGCCGTTGAGTTCGAGTCGGAGCGCGTGGGCGAGCATCGCCTCGCCGGCCTTGGCGGCGTTGTACCCACCGCCGCCCGGATAGGCGACCTGTGCCGCCGTCGAGGTGACGTACAGCGTGTCGGCGTGACCTCCTCCGCCTGAGATCGACCTGCGCAGCAGCGGCAGCAGCGCCGTGGTGACCAGCTGCGCCGCGAGCACATTGACCTCGAACATCCAGCGCCAGTCGGCGGGACGGGCATCCTCGATGCGATCCGTGCCCCGGGCGCCGCCGGCGATGTGCACGAGCGCGTTCACGGACCCCGTGGATGCCAGATGTTCGGCGAGCGCAGCGACATCGCCCTCATCGGTGAGATCGGCCGCGAACGACACCGATCCGACCTCGGCGTCGAGCGCTTCGAGCCGCTCCGCGCGGCGCGCGACGCCCACGACATCCCATCCGGCGCTGCGGAGAGCCCGCACCGTGGCCTCGCCGATCCCCGAACTCGCCCCTGTGACCACTGCGCGTCTTGAAACCATGACCACTACGCTACCCGGAGCCCGCGTTACGTCACATTTCCCGCGGGTTGTCGAAGCCGGTGCCGGGCCGTACTGTCGTTGGAGTCGTCGGCATCCGCCCCGGCACCCCGAAAATCGCAGGAGCCTTACCATGTCCGCACCCGAGAACTGGCGCTTCGAGACCACGCAGATTCACGCCGGCGCCGCTCCGGACCCCGTGACCAAGGCACGCGCGACCCCGATCTACCAGACGACCTCCTACGTCTTCGACAGCGCCGACCACGCGGCCAATCTGTTCGCGCTCGCCGAGTTCGGCAACATCTACACCCGCATCCAGAACCCGACGCAGGCCGTCGTCGAAGAGCGCATCGCCGCGCTCGAGGGCGGTACCGGAGCGCTCCTGGTGGCCAGCGGCCAGGCTGCCGAGACGTTCGCCGTGCTCAACATCGCCGAGGCCGGTGATCACATCGTCTCGTCGAGCTCGATCTACGGCGGAACGTACAACCTGTTCAAGTACACGCTGGCCAAGCTCGGCATCTCGGTCACTTTCGTCGAGAACCAGGATGATGTCGAAGAGTGGCGCCGCGCCGTGCAGCCGAACACGAAGCTGTTCTTCGCCGAGACGATCGGCAACCCCAAGATCAACATCCTCGACATCCGGACCGTCGCTGACGTCGCGCACGAAGCCGGTGTTCCGCTGATCGTCGACAACACGATCGCAACTCCGTATCTCATTCGCCCGTTCGAGCATGGTGCCGACATCGTGGTGCATTCGGCGACGAAGTTCCTCGGGGGTCACGGCACCGTGATCGGCGGCGTCATCGTCGACGGCGGCACGTTCGCATGGACGCAGCACTCCGAGCGCTTCCCTGGGCTGACGACCCCCGACCCCTCGTACCACGGCGCGGTCTACACGGATGCCGTCGGCGACGGTCTCGCCTACATCATCAAGGCGCGCGTGCAGCTGCTGCGCGACCTCGGCGCCGCCATCTCGCCGCAGAGCGCGTGGCTGCTGATCCAGGGCATCGAGACGCTGTCGCTGCGCATCGAGCGCCACGTTCAGAACGCGCAGGAAATCGCCGAGTGGCTCGAGAACCATGATGACATCGCGAGCGTGAACTACTCCGGCCTGCCCACCTCACCCTGGTACGCGGCGGCCAACCGCTATGCCCCGAAGGGCGTCGGCGCCGTGCTGTCGTTCGAGCTGAAGGGCGGCGTGCAGGCAGGGCGTGAGTTCGTGAACTCCCTGAGCCTGTTCAGCCACCTCGCGAACATCGGCGACGTCCGATCGCTCGTGATCCACCCGGCATCCACGACGCACTCGCAGCTCACGCCCGAGCAGCAGCTCACGACGGGTGTGACGCCTGGCCTCGTGCGCCTGTCGGTCGGCCTCGAGAATGTCGAAGATCTCAAGGCCGACCTGGATCAGGCGCTCAGCGCCGCGCGGCGCCTCACCGAGTCCGCGCGCGCCTGATCCCTCCCGCTGCGGCCCGCGGAGTCCGCAGACCCGCCGGGCGACGTAACACGGCGCCGCATCTGCGCGCGTGCCGGGAGAATGGATGCCATGGACTGGCAGACCTCCGAAGACACAGTGCCCAGCGCACCGATCACGGAGGCCGATGCGCGCCTGCTCCGCGGTCGCCCGCCCACGACGGGCGCGTGGCGCGACGGCGATCCGTCGGGCGACAGGCACTTCGCCGCCTTCGGCGCGTTCAGGACTGAGAGCGGACAGGAGCTTCCCGGCATCCGTCTGGCGTACGAGACCTGGGGGGAGCTCAACGTCGCGCGCGACAACGCTGTGCTGATCCTTCATGCCCTCACCGGCGACAGCCACGTGCGGGGGCCGGCCGGTCCCGGTCACCCCACGGCGGGCTGGTGGGGCGACACCGTGGGACCCGGTGCGCCGATCGATACGGATCACTGGTTCGTGGTCGCCCCGAACATGCTCGGCGGATGCCAGGGTTCGACCGGCCCGTCCGCCATCGCGCCGGACGGCTACGAGTGGGCGTCGCGCTTCCCGTACCTCACGATCCGCGATCAGGTCGCCGCGCAGGTGCGGCTGGCCGATGCCCTCGGCATCCAGGTCTGGGCCGCGGTCGTCGGAGGATCGATGGGTGGGATGCATGCGCTGGAGTGGGGCATCGGCGAACCCGACCGGCTGCAGCGGCTCGCCGTGCTGTCTGCCCCGCCGACGACGACCGCCGACCAGATCGCGCTCAACGGGGTGCAGCTGGAGGCCATCCGGATGGACCCACGCTTCGCGAACGGCGAGTACTACGACTCGGACGACGGCGACGGCCCGCACCGCGGGCTCGCGCTCGCGCGACGGATGGCCCTGCTGAACTATCGGAGTCCGACCGAGCTCAATCAGCGCTTCCAGCGGTCGTGGCAGTCGGGCAAGAGTCCCCTCGGGCACGGCGGCCGGTTCGCGGTCGAGAGCTACCTCGACTTCCACGGCAACAAGTTCACGCGACGCTTCGACGCGAACAGCTACATCACGCTGGTCGAGGCGATGGACGCGCACGACGTCGGCCGCGATCGCGGGGGCATCGAGGACGCCCTGGCGCGAGTTCAAGCAGAAACCCTCGTCCTCGGCATCGACAGCGACCGGCTGTTCCCGGTCGATGGTCAGCACCGTGTCGCCCGCGGCATCCGCACGACGATCGACGACGATGCCGTGGTCCTCAGCAGCGACTTCGGACACGACGGGTTCTTGATCGAAACCGCCGCCGTCGGGGCGCACCTGCGCCGGCTGCTGGAGTCCTGACCCGGGGCAGCGGCGAGCACGGACCCGGATTCAGGCCGTCGCTACCCGTCGAGTTGCTCGATCGCTCGCTCCAGCCGCTCGAGCTTCCCGTCGAGCTCGCCCGTGCGGCCAGGCCGGATATCGGCCTTCAGCACGAGGGAGATCCGCGACCCGAACGGCAGCACGGCTTCGGTCGCCGCTTTGACGACCGCGAAGACGGCATCCCACTCTCCCTCGATTTCGGTGAACATCGACGTGGTGCGGTGCGGGAGGCCCGACGAGCGGACGACCGCGACGGCTGCCGCGACGGCATCGTGGACCGAGCCGTCGGTCGAGCCGCCCCCGGATGGGGCGACGGAGAAGGCGATCAGCATGAGGACTCCCGAGGTTCAGCGGATGAGGGCGTGGCGGGGGCGGACGGTGTGCGGAGCAGCCGGACCAGTCGTACGAGCATCCAGACGAAGAGCGCGACGAGGGTGGCGTTGCGGAAGGTCAGGATCGCGACCGGCAGGAGCGCAGGCGAGAGGATGCCGTCGTACAGCAGCGGGTACACGAGCTGCGTCGCCAGCGCCGCCACGAGTGCGACCGTGGCCGGCAGCACCCAGCGACGCCTGTCGATCACCAGGCCCAGGGCCATCGGCGGAATGAGCCAGGTGAGATACTGCGGCGACCCGACCTTGTTGAAGACGATGAGAGCGGTCACCAGTGCCAGCGACAGCGGCGGAAACAGCGCCGCAAACCGCGCGCCGCGCGCGGCCGCCCACCCGCCGAGCAGTGCGACGGCGGCCGCCACGACCGCGAGGATCGGCGTCATGGCGGCGATCACGGGGTCGATGTCCGCACCGGTGACCTGGAAGGCCACGATCCCCGGATCCCAGTAGACCCAGAACCCGTCGAGGCCCAGGAGCGCGCCCCAGAGGTAGGGCGTACCGACGACCGCTTCGACCTGCAGGCCCCGCGCACTCTGCTCCGCCAGAAAGCCGAAGGCGTGCTCGGCGCCCCCGGCGAACGCGATCGCAGCCAGGGTGAGCACCGACACGGCGACCGCGCCGCCGATCATCGCTCCTCGCCGCCGCACGGCGATGAGCGCTGCGGCCAGCACCGCTGCCGGCCACACCTTGATCCACGTGGCGACGGCCATCAGGATCGAGGCGAGCCACGGCCGGCCGACGAGCCACAGGCACGCTATCAGCACGAGGGGAACCGTGAACCCGTCGAGCCGGTAGAGACCGACCGGTCCGAGCAGCGCGGTGTAGGCCAGCCAGAACCACGCCGCCGTCGTGCGCCCGGCTGAGCGGGCCGCGCCGACGAGGACCGCGAAGGCGACGGCGTCGACGAGCGTCACCAGGATCGCCCACCCGACGATGTAGCCGCTGATCCACGCGAACGCGTGAGCGAGGATCATCGGGGCCAGCGCCAGCTGGGGGTACACCCATTCCTCGGTGACCCCGACCACGCCCGCGCCCGTGAGCGCCTGCGCCGACCAGGGATCGTACACGTTGTACACGTCGCCCATGGGCCCGTTCGGCATCAGGAAGCCGAGCCACGCGACACCGAGGTGCACGGCGGCGAACGCAACCCACAGCACGACTCGCCTCGACACCCACCCATCCTAGGGACGGGGCTCTGCGCCCCGGCGTGACTCGAGCACCCTCCCGATGACGGATGCCGTCTCTTCGGCGACCTCCAGGGCCACGAGCGGGCCGCCCCCGTGGCGCCGGGATGCGGCCGCCCCGGCGCGGCCGTGCAGCCAGGCGGCGCTCGCGGCGCACGCGAACGGGTCGCCACCGCCGGCCAACAGCGCACCGAGTATTCCGGCGAGCACATCTCCGGTGCCCGCCGTCGACAGCCACCGCGCGCCGCTGGTCACGGTGCGCAGCGCCCCGTCCGGACCCGCGATGATCGTCGTCGCACCCTTGAGGAGAACGACACCGCCCACACGAGCGGCTGTCTCGCGCGTAGCAGCGGCGCGCTCGGCGTTGCCGGGCATCCCGAGCCGCGCACGCAACGCCGCGTGCTCGCGATCGTGCGGGGTCAGTACCAGGGGTGCCGTGGCGGCGCTGACGAGATCGAGTGCGCCGGCATCCACCACGACCGGCGCCTCCCCGGCGAGGATCCTCTCCAGCGCAGCGCTCTCATCAGAGCTCCGGTGCGCGGCATCCATCCCCGAGCCGGCGACCCAGGCCTGCACGCGCCCAGCGGCGGTGACCGTCTCGGGTCGACGTGCCAGCACCAGGGCGCGGGCGGGCCCGAGGTAGCGGACCATTCCCGCACCCGCGCGCCAGGCCGCCTCGACGCCCAGGACCGCCGCCCCCGGATAACGCGCCGATCCGGTGAGCAGACCCACGACCCCTCGGGAATACTTGTCATCAGCGTCGGTCGGCGCGCGCAGGAGCGCGGCGACGTCGGCGTGAGTCCACTCGGTGCCGGCAGTCATGGCGCCACCCTACCGATCTGAACCGGAGCACACGATGAGCCTGCTGCTGAGCCCGTACGAACTGGCCGGGCGTCCTGTCCGCAATCGCCTCTGGGTCTCGCCGATGTGCCAGTACTCCGCGACCGACGGGATGCCCGGCGACTGGCACCACGTGCATCTCGCGCAGTTCGCCGCGGGCGGCGCCGGCGCCGTCATCACCGAAGCGACCGCGGTGCTCCCCGAGGGGCGGATCTCGCCCGAGGACACCGGGATCTGGAACGACGCCCAGCGGGATGCGTGGGCGCCGATCGTCGCCGCGCTCCGCAGTCGGGGCGCCGTCCCCGGCATCCAGCTCGCGCACGCGGGGCGCAAAGCGTCGACCTGGTCGCCGTTCTCCGGCGGACGCGGATCGATTCCAGAGGCCTTCGGCGGCTGGCAGACGGTGGCCCCCTCGGCGATCGCCTTCGAGGGATATGCGGAGCCGGTCGCGCTCGACGAAGCGGGGATCGACGCCGTGGTCGAGGCGTTCGCCGCAGCGGCCACCCGCGCCGTGGATGCCGGGTTCGAGATCCTCGAGGTCCACGCCGCGCACGGCTACCTGCTGCACCAGTTCCTCTCGCCACTGTCGAACGAGCGCACGGATGCCTACGGCGGTTCGCTCGAGAACCGGGCGCGCCTGCTGCTGCGGGTCGTGGCGGCGGTGCGCGCCGCCGCGCCGAACGCCGCGGTGCTCGTGCGCCTGTCCGGCACCGACTGGGCCGAGGGAGGGTGGGATGCCGCGCAGACCTCGACCGTCGCGACCTGGTCCGCCGAGAGGGGAGCCGACCTCTTCGATGTCTCCTCGGGCGGGCTGGTCGCCCACCAGAAGATCACGCCCGGCCCGGGCTACCAGGTCGCGCTCGCGGCCGAGGTCCGGCAGGCAACCGGACTGCCGGTCAGCGCCGTGGGCGAAATCACCTCGGGCCCCCAGGCCGACCGGATCCTCACCGCGGGCGAGGCCGACGTGATCCTGGCCGGCCGCGAATGGCTGCGCGATCCCCATTTCGCCCTCCGCGCCGCGACCGAGCTGGGAGAGCCGGAAGCGGCGCCCTGGCCGGCGCAGTACCTGCGGGCACGTCCGCGCACCTGAGCGCACCACCCGGACGTCAAGGCGTCCGGGTCAGAAGCCGCGCCGCGTCGCGTCGTGCACTTCGCCCACCAACTCCTCGATGATGTCCTCGAGGAACAGCACAGCGGTGACCTCACCCTCGCTGTTGCGCACTTGCGCGAGGTGGCGGCTGGAGCGACGCATGAGGGCGAGCGCATCCTCGAGGTCGGTCTGCTCGCCGACGGGCACCATGTGGTGTATGCGCTTGGGCTTGATGGGGGCATCCGCACGAGCCCCGGCATCCGGTCGCTCGGCATCGCGAAGGATGTCCTTCAGGTGCACGTACCCCACGGGGGCACCCGCCGCATCGACGATGACGTACCGCGAGAACCCGTGCTTGGCAACGGCGCGTTCGATCTCATCCGGCGTCGTGTGCTCCGGCATCGTCACCAGCTCCGACAGCGGCACCGCGATGTCACGTGCTTTCTTGTCCGTGAACTCGACGGCGGCCGCGACCGCACCTGAGGCGTCGTCGAGGACGCCTTCGATGCGGGACTGGTTCACGATCGTAGCCACCTCCTCCAGGGTGAAGGTCGAAGCCGCTTCGTCCTTCGGTTCGACGCCGAGGAGGCGCACGAGGTGGTTGGCGATCCAGTTCAACGCGACGATCACCGGGTGGAACAGCTTCGACACCCACATCAACGGGGTCGCCAGCAGCAGCACGGCGCGGTCGGGCATCGAGAAGGCGAGGTTCTTCGGGATCATCTCGCCGAACACGACGTGCAGGTATGAAACGAGCAGCAGCGCGATCGCGAATGCGACACCGCCGATGACGGCGTCGCTCCAGCCGGTGAGCGCGAGAGGCCCCTCCAGCAGATGGTGGATCGCTGGTTCTGACACGTTGAGGATCAGCAGCGAGCAGATCGTGATGCCGAGCTGAGAGGTAGCGAGCATCAGCGTCGCGTGCTCCATCGCCCACAGCGCGGTTCTCGCCCCGCGCGATCCACTCTCTGCAAGAGGCTCGATCTGCGAACGGCGCGCGGAGATCACCGCGAACTCGGCACCGACGAAGAACGCGTTGAAGGCCAGCAGCACGACGAGCCAGCCGATTCCTGCCCAGTCGTTCATCGCTGCGCACCTGCCTCGTCGCCGGTGCCGTCCGGCAGCGAAGCGGCGACGAATCTCACGCGATCCACGCGCCGTCCGTCCAGCCGCTGCACGGTGAGCGTGCCGTCCTCGATCTCGACGACATCACCGACAACCGGGATGCGTTCCAGCGTGGACATCAGATACCCGCCGACGGTGTCGTAGACATCACCCTCGGGCACGCGGATGCCGGTGCGATCACGGAGCTCATCCGGTCGCAGGTCACCGGGGAAGACAACGCCATCAGCCGTGCGGACGATGCCCGCGCGGTTGCGATCGTGCTCGTCGAGAACTTCACCGACGATCTCCTCGACGAGATCTTCGAGCGTGACGACACCCGCCGTTCCGCCGTACTCATCCACGACGATCGCCATCTGATAGCCGCGGGCACGAAGCTCCGACATGACTGCGTCCAGGTGCACCGCCTCGGGGACCCGCAGCGGCTCCTCGGCGATCGCCGCAGCCGGAACATCGGCTCGGCGCTCGCGGGGCACGCTGATGGCCTGCTTGAGGTGGACGATGCCGGTGATGTCGTCCATCGAGTCGTCGTAGACCGGGAACCGGCTGTGGCCGGTCCGCCGGGCGAGCTGGATGACATCCTCGACGCTGTCGCCGGCGGCGATCGCGTGCACGCTCGGCCGCGGGGTCATGACGTCGGCCGTGGTGAGACGGGCGAAAGTGAGCGTGCGGTCGAGCAGGGATGCCGTGTCTTCCTCGAGGACGCCGGCGCTCGCCGAGCGCCGCACGAGACTCGAGAGCTCTTCTGCGGTGCGGGCGCCCGAGAGCTCTTCTCTCGGCTCGACGCCCATGCTCCGCAGTACCCCGTTCGCACTGCCGTTGAGGACGACGATCGCGGGGCGCAGCACCATCGTGAAGGCCACCTGGAACGGAATGACGACCTTCGCGGTCTCCCGCGGAATCGCCAGAGCCAGGTTCTTCGGCACGAGCTCGCCGAGGATCATCGAGAAGACGGTGGCGACGACGATCGCGACCACCGTCGCAATCGGGCTCACGGTCGAGGCCGGGATCCCCCACGACATGAGGACGGGGCGCAGCAGATCGGACAGCGCCGGCTCCATCGTGTACCCGGTGAGCAGAGTCGTCAGAGTGATTCCCAGCTGCGCACTCGACAGGTGCGTCGAGGTGATCCGCAGCGCCGAGATGGTCATCGACAGCCGCGATTCGCCGGCATCCCGGCGTGACTCGAGATCGGCGCGGTCGAGGTTCACCAGCGCGAACTCACTGGCGACGAAAAGGCCGGTGCCGATCGTCAGGAGGAGCCCCACGCCCAACATGACGTAGTCCATCACGCATCTCCCCCGTCGAGTGGGGAGCGGGGTCGGTGGG
Source organism: Microbacterium sp. (assembly GCF_011620665.1). GTDB lineage: Bacteria > Actinomycetota > Actinomycetes > Actinomycetales > Microbacteriaceae > Microbacterium. The sequence continues at coordinate 43,121 of NZ_WOYQ01000021.1, read as the reverse complement.
GCGAGCGTCTACTGGGAGGGTCGTCCATTATGCCGACGATTCTACGGCACCCGTCGGTCGGGGGTCGCTTTGCCTACCAGCTCGCAGGCAACGCCTTGCCTTCCTCGTAGCCGGCGGCGGACTGCAGCCCGACCGTCGCGCGGTCGTGAAACTCCGCAACCGTCGCCGCGCCCGCGTAGGTGAACGACGAGCGCACTCCGGCGGTGATCATGTCGATGAGGTCCTCGACCGAGGGCCGCAGCGGGTCGAGGTAGATCTTCGATGACGAGATCCCTTCGGCGAACAGCTCCTTGCGTGCACGCTCGTAGGGGTCGAGCCGGCCGAACCGGCCGAGCACTGCCTTGGTCGAGGCCATCCCCCAGGACTCCTTGTAGACCCGCCCGTCCGCGTCGGTCTGCAGGTGTCCCGGCGCCTCGATCGTGCCCGCGAACCACGAGCCGATCATGACGGATGCCGCTCCCGCCGCGAGCGCCAACGCGACGTCGCGAGGGTATCGGACGCCACCGTCTGCCCACACGTGCGCGCCGAGTTCGGTCGCCGCCTGTGCTGTCTCCAGTACGGCCGAGAACTGCGGCCGACCGACCGCCGTCATCATGCGTGTCGTGCACATCGCCCCCGGCCCGACCCCGACCTTGAGGATCGTCGCGCCCGCACCGATGAGGTCCCGCGCGCCTTCCGTCGTGACGATGTTGCCCGCCGCGATGGGAATGCCGAGGTCGAGGTCTGTAACGGTGCGGAGCGCACGCAGCATCCCCTCCTGGTGGCCGTGGGCGGTATCGACGACCAGCACGTCCACTCCGGCCGAGGCGAGCGCCCGCGCCTTGGCTGCGACGTCTCCGTTGATTCCGACGGCGGCTGCCACGATGAGTCGGCCGTCGGCGTCCACCGCCGGCCGATAAAGGGTCGAGCGCAGCGCCGTGCGGCGCGAGAGGGTTCCCACGAGGAAGCCGTGGCGCAGCACGCACACGGTTTCCGCCTCAGCAGCGACGATGAGGTCGAACGCGTGCCGCGCGTCGACGACGTCGTCCGCGTCGATGGATGCCGTCCGCCCGCGCACAAGGTCTCCGAGCCGCGCATCCGGCAGTGCGGTGGCCAGGCGAGCGGCCGGCACGACGCCGAGGAGGTCGTCGACGTGGACGCGCGGTCCGTGCGCAGCGACCACCACGATTCCGTGCCCGTCGGCCGCCGGCAGGAGGGTCGCCGCCTCGGCGACGCTCGCCTCGGCGCCGAGCACGATCGGCGTGTCCCACTGCGGAGGCTGCTCCTTGACCCAGCGGATCGCCGCGTCGATCTCCTGCAGCGGCATGTCCTGCGGAAGCACGGCGAGCCCGCCGCGGCGGGCCAGCGCGGCCGCGAGGCGCGGGCCGGTCACCGAGTTCATATTGGAGGCCACAAGCGGGATCGTCGCGCTCGTACCGTCCCGCGGCGACAGGTCGACATCAAGGCGGCTCGTGACCTCCGACCGACGAGGAAAGAGGAAGACGTCCGAGTAGGTCAGATCGACGGTGGGCTGCGGGCCGGAGAACTGCATGTCTCCACGCTACTCGGCGTTCGAACCGGGGCTTCGAACGGATTACTGGGATACCCTAGATAGCTGTGTGCGCAAGGGCCGCCAACGGTCCCGCACGAGTTGAACTTCATCGATGAAAGCAGGCGCAACCGTGTCCAGTCAGGTGGCCGGCGTGGGAACTTCCAGCAAAGGCGAATTCGGGGCCAACGAGTGGCTCGTCGCTGAAATGTACGACCAGTTCACGCAGGACCGCAACTCGGTCGACAAAGCCTGGTGGCCCGTGCTCGAGGCCTACCACCCCAGCGCCGCCGCCCCGGCGCCCGCGGCGACTCCCGCAGTCACAGCCGAGCCGAGGCCGGTGACCGCCCCGATCCCCGTCGTCGGCGCCCCGCCCGTGGCCCGGACGACCACCCGCCCGGCTGCTCCGCAACCCGTGCCCGCTCAGGCGCCGGCCGTCGAGCCGGGGCCCGCCCGCGCAGCGGACGACGACGTTGTCACGCCGCTGCGCGGCATGACCAAGACGATCGCGGCGAACATGGACGAGTCGTTGACCGTCCCGACCGCCACGAGCGTGCGCACCGTCCCGGCGAAGCTCATGATCGACAATCGCATCGTGATGAACAATCACATGGCGCGCACCCGGGGTGGCAAAGTGAGCTTCACCCACCTCATCGGGTGGGCACTGATCCAAGCGGTGAAGATCTTCCCGAGTCAGAACGTCGCCTACGCCGAGATTGACGGGAAACCCTCCGTCGTGGCCCCGGCGCACATCAATCTGGGCATCGCGATCGATCTGCCCAAGCCCGACGGCACGAGAGCGCTCCTGGTTCCCAGCATCAAGCGGGCCGAATCGCTGACGTTCAGCGAGTACCTCGCGTCCTACGAGGACCTCGTCAGCCGCGCGCGCGCCAACAAACTCACGGCGGCAGACTTCCAGGGCACCACGATCTCACTCACCAACCCCGGTGGCATCGGCACGGTGCACTCCGTCCCCCGCCTGATGAAGGGTCAGGGCTGCATCATCGGTGCGGGCGCCCTCGAGTACCCGGCAGAGTTCCAGGGCTCGAGCGAGAAGACGCTTGTCGAGCTCGGCATCGGCAAGACGATCACCCTCACGAGCACCTACGATCACCGCGTCATCCAGGGCGCCGGTTCGGGCGAGTTCCTGAAGATCGTCCATGAGCTGCTCACAGGTCAGCGCAGCTTCTACGAGGATGTCTTCGCGGCGCTGCGCATTCCCTATGCACCGATCCACTGGGCCGGTGACATCAACGTCGACATCGCCGAGCGCGTCAACAAGACCGCACGCGTGCAGGAACTCATCAACTCGTTCCGCGTGCGCGGTCATCTGATGGCCGACATCGACCCGCTCGAGTACCGGCAGCGCACGCACCCCGATCTCGAGCTGGAGAGCCACGGACTGACGTTCTGGGACCTCGACCGTGAATTCGTCACGGGAGGGTTCGGCGGCAAGCGCCTCATGCGGCTGCGCGAGATTCTGGGCGTCCTCCGCGACTCCTACTGCCGCACGATCGGCATCGAGTACATGCACATCCAGGACCCGCGTCAGCGGAAGTGGTTCCAGGACAACGTCGAGGTCAAGTACCAGAAGCCCGGCCACGACGAGCAGCTCCGCATCCTCGACAAGCTCAACCAGGCCGAGGCGTTCGAGACGTTCCTGCAGACCAAATACGTCGGGCAGAAGCGATTCAGCCTCGAAGGAGGGGAATCCCTCATTCCGCTCCTCGACGAGATCCTGCAGGGTGCGGCCGGCGCGAACCTCGACGGCGCGGCGATCGGCATGGCCCACCGGGGCCGGCTGAACGTGCTGACGAACATCGCGGGCAAGACATACAGTCAGATCTTCCGCGAGTTCGAGGGCTCGGTCGCGATCGGCTCCAAGAGCGGGTCCGGTGACGTGAAGTACCACCTGGGCACCGACGGGACGTTCGTCTCGGATGCCGGGCAGGAACTCCCCGTCCATCTGGCAGCGAACCCGTCGCACCTCGAGACCGTCGACGGCGTACTGGAGGGTATCGTCCGCGCCAAGCAGGACCGGATGCCCATGGGCTCGTACTCGTGGCTGCCGATTCTCGTGCACGGCGACGCCGCCTTCGCCGGTCAGGGCGTCGTGGTCGAGACACTGCAGATGTCGCAGCTCCGGGGTTACCGCACCGGCGGCACGGTGCACATCATCGTCAACAACCAGGTCGGTTTCACCACCCTGCCGCAGGACGGTCGCACGTCGATCTACGCCACGGATGTCGCCAAGACCATCCAGGCCCCCATCTTCCACGTCAACGGCGACGACCCGGAGGCGGTTGCGCGCGTGGCCGACCTGGCATTCCGGTATCGCCAGGAGTTCCACCGCGACGTCATCGTCGATCTCGTCTGCTATCGCCGCCGCGGTCACAACGAGGGTGACGATCCCTCGATGACCCAGCCCCTGATGACCAACCTCATCGAGGCCAAGCGGTCCGTGCGCCGCTTGTACACCGAAGCACTGGTCGGGCGCGCAGACATCACCCAAGAGGAATACGAGAACACCAAGCAGGACTTCCAGAACCGCTTGGAGATCGCCTTCGCCGAGACGCATGCGGCCGCAACGGGTGCAATCGGCATCGTCTCGCCGGCGACGGGTCCGATCGAGGCCGCCGTGGGCGAGCCGGAGACCACGGGAGTCGGCGCGGATGTCGTCCGCCAGATCGGTGACGCCTTCCTCAACAAGCCCGAAGGCTTCACTGTCCACAGCAAGCTGCAGCAACTGCTCGACAAGCGGAGCGAGATGAGCCGGAACGGCGGTGTCGACTGGGCCTTCGGCGAGCTGCTGGCGTTCGGCTCGCTGCTCATGGAAGGTACCAACGTCCGTCTCGCGGGTCAGGACGCCCGTCGCGGCACCTTCGTGCAGCGGCACGCCGTGCTGCACGACCGCGCGAACGGGCAGGAGTGGCTGCCCTTGGCCAACCTCGGCCAGAACCAGGGACGCATCCATGTCTACGACTCCCTGCTGAGCGAATACGCCGCTCTCGGATTCGAGTACGGGTATTCGGTGGAGCGGCCCGACACCCTCACGCTCTGGGAAGCGCAGTTCGGCGACTTCGCGAACGGCGCTCAGTCGGTGATCGACGAGTACATCTCGGCGGCCGAGCAGAAGTGGGGACAGCAGTCCGGGATCGTCCTGCTCCTCCCGCACGGCTACGAAGGGCAGGGACCCGATCACTCGTCAGCGCGCATCGAGCGCTACCTGCAGATGTGCGCGCAAGACAACATGACGGTCGCTCGTCCTTCGACACCCGCGTCGTATTTCCACCTGCTGCGCCGTCAGGCTTATGCGCGTCCGCGGCGTCCCCTCGTCGTCTTCACGCCGAAGGCCATGCTGCGTCTGCGCGGGGCGACCAGCAAGGTGGAAGACTTCGCGACGGGCCGCTTCGAGCCCGTGCTCGACGATGATCGTGGTCTCGACGCGTCCGCCGTGACGCGGGTGCTCCTGCACTCCGGCAAGATTCACTGGGACCTCAAGGCCGAGCTCGAGAAGAATCCCAACCCGACGGTCGCCCTCGTTCGGCTCGAACAGCTCTACCCGGCTCCGATCGACCAGCTCAATGCCGTCATCGACAGCTACCCGAACGCCGAACTGGTCTGGGTGCAGGATGAGCCCGAGAATCAGGGCGCGTGGCCCTTCGTGGCTCTCGAGGTCGTCAAGCACCTGCACGGCCGGACGATCCGCCGCATTTCGCGTGCCGCAGCCGCATCGACCGCGACCGGCTCACCGAAGGTGCATGCACGCGAACAGGCCGACACCCTGGAGCAGGCGCTCACGCTCTGAGACCGGGCCGCGACCCGACAGCGGTCAGTGGTGCGCGGCCTGGCCGCCGCGCAGACGCGCCAGCACCTGATCGCGCAGTTCGTCCGGGGCACTTTCCCTGCATGCGCGCGCGATGACGGCCGTGAGCGTCGTCGCGACGAGCGCTTCATCACGGCACGCCGGACAATTCTCGAGGTGCTCGGTGATGTCTGAGTGCCGCGTCTTGCAGACCTCGTTGCGGAGGTACTCTTCCAGGTCTTTGCGTGCCTTGTCGCAGCCGCAGTCGCTCATTTCGCTCTCCTCGTGGCGGGCACATCAATGCCGCGCTCTCGTGCATAGTCGGCGAGCAGATCACGCAGCATGCGCCTGCCGCGGTGCAGGCGGCTCATGACCGTGCCGATCGGTGTCTTCATGATGTCCGCGATCTCTTGATACGCGAATCCTTCGACGTCTGCGAGGTACACCGCCAGACGGAAGTCCTCCGGAATGGACTGGAGCGCGTCCTTCACGACGGATGCCGGCATGTGGTCGATTGCCTCGGCCTCGGCCGAGCGGGAGCTGGATGCCGTCGTGGATTCAGCGCCGCCGAGCTGCCAGTCCTCGAGCTCGTCAATCGTTCCCTGGTACAGCTCGCGCTGCTTCTTCCGGTAGGTGTTGATGTAGGTGTTCGTGAGAATGCGGTAGAGCCACGCCTTGAGATTCGTGCCCTGTGTGAACGACGACCACGATGCGAAGGCCTTCACGAACGTCTCCTGCACGAGGTCGGCCGCGTCGGCCGGGTTGCGCGTCATGCGCATGCCGGCGGCATACAGCTGGTCCATGAACGGCAGTGCCTGCTGCTCGAACTGCGTGCGAGGATCCTGGCTCTGCGGATCCGGCTGGGTCTGCGGGTCTGTTGCCGCCTGCTCTTCCATCACGCGCCAGTCTATGTCCGAGGCGTGCGTGAGCATCGGTGTGGCTGCGGCCGTCACGCGGCTCCTTCCAGCGATGTCGTGAGGTTCGTTAGGGTAGAACCCGATGACCGCTCCCGGGTATTCCCCAGATTCCTCCTCATCCCTCAACCCGCGCCGTGCGGGAGGGCTGACGTCGACGAACGGGTTCTGGGATGCGCCGAGCGTCGCGGGGCCGCTCGAGTCGACGATCTCAGTCCCCGGATCCAAGTCCCTCACCAACCGCAAGCTGGTCCTGGCCGCGATCGCGGACGGGCCGAGCACGCTCACCGCGCCCCTCCACTCAGACGATTCCGCCCGCATGATCGAAGCGCTGAGACTGCTCGGCGTAGAAATCGATGAGATCTCCGGCAGCGGCGAATTCGGCCCCGACCTGCAGGTCACTCCCCCCGCGCACTTCCGTGGGCACAGCGTCATCGACTGCGGCCAAGCCGGGACTGTCATGCGTTTCATCGCCCCGATCGCCGGGCTTGCGACGGGCGACGTGACCATCACTGCGCACCCCACGGCACTTCACCGACCAATGGGCACGATGATCAAGGCGCTGCGGGAGATAGGTGCCGACATCGATGACGGCGGCACCTGGTCGCTGCCGTTCACCGTCCGCGGACGCGGGCACATCCGCGGCGGCGAGGTCACCATCGACGCGAGCGGCTCGAGCCAGTTCGTGTCGGGGCTTCTGCTGGCGGCGCCCCGCTTCGACGTCGGCTTGCACCTCATCCACTCCGGCGACCGCCTGCCGAGCCTTCCGCATATCGACATGACGATCGACACGCTCGCGCGGCGTGGCGTGCACGTCGAGCGGCCGACCCCCAACGAGTGGGTCGTCCCTGCGGGCACCCCGCGTGGGCGAGACGCCGTCATCGAACCCGACCTCTCCAATGCGGCGCCGTTCCTCGCGGCGGCCCTCGTCGTCGGCGGCGTGGTCACGATCCCCGGCTGGCCGGCCAGCTCCACCCAGCCGGGTGCACTGCTCCCTGAGATCCTGTCGCTTCTCGGCGCGCGGACGTCTCGACGCGCCGGCGCGCTCAGCGTCGCCGGCACGGGACGAATCGCCGGCGTCGACCTGGACCTCACCACCGCGAGCGAGTTGACGCCCGCACTTTTCGCGCTGGCCGCCTTCGCCGACGCCCCGACGACACTCCACGGCATCGGACACATCCGCGGGCACGAGACGGACCGCATCGCCGCACTGGTGTCCAACCTGCGCTCGCTCGGCGGCGACGCCGAGGAACTCCCCGATGGCATACGCGTGGTCCCCCGGCCGCTGCACGGCGGCGTCTGGCAGGCCCACCACGATCACCGCATTGCGACGGCCGGTGCCATCATCGGGCTGCGCGTTCCGGGAGTGCAGGTCGACGACATCGGCACGACTGCGAAGACCATGCCCGAATTCCCCCGGCTGTGGCAGCGACTCCTGGCCGCGGACAGCTGACCCGCCCCGATGAACTGGTGGGAAGCCCCCGAAGACGAAGACGACGACGACTTCGACGAATCCGACATCCGCGTCCGCCCGAACCCCAAAGCCAACCGACCCCGCACGAAGCGGCGGCCGGTGCACGCAGACGCCCAGATCGCCCGCGTGCTGGGCGTCGACCGCGGCCGCTACACGGTGCTCGTAGATGAAGACGGATCCGACGAGCACCTGGTGCTCGCCACGCGCGCGCGGGACCTGCGCACACAGCCGATCGTCACCGGGGACCGCGCACGCATCGTGGGCGACTCGACGGGTGATGACGGAACCCTGGCGCGGATCGTCGGCATCCAGGAGCGCACGTCACTGCTGCGCCGAAGCGCAGACGACACCGACCAGGTCGAGCGCATCATCGTCGCGAACGCCGATCAGATGCTCATCGTGGTCGCGGCGGCCGATCCGGAGCCCCGACCACGGCTCGTCGATCGGTACCTGATAGCCGCGTTGGATGCCGGCATCCATCCCCTGCTCGTGGTCACCAAGACCGATCTGGCCGACCCGACGTCCTTCCTCGGACACTTCGAGGGCCTCGACAGGCTGGAGATCTTCCGGAGCAGCCCGGAGGGCATGCCGCTCGAGGCGATCGGAAGGCGCCTCGAGGGCCACTCCACGGTCTTCGTCGGGCACTCCGGCGTGGGCAAATCCACGCTCGTGAACGCGCTTGTGCCGAGTGCACTGCGTGCGACCGGCCACGTCAACGAAGTCACCGGGCGCGGGCGCCACACCTCCAGTTCGACTGTCTCGCTGCGCTACCAGAGCACCGACGGCCGCGGGTGGGTCATCGACACCCCGGGAGTCCGCTCGTTCGGCCTCGGACACGTCGATCCCGCGAGCATCCTCGCGGCGTTCACCGATCTCGCCGCCGTCGCAGAAGAATGCCCGCGCGGCTGCACGCACCTCCGCGACGCCCCCGACTGCGCCATTGCCGAAGCCGTCGCGGAGGGACGCCTCGGCGATCGCGGCATGGCACGCCTCGACTCGCTGCAACGGCTGCTCACGACTTTCTCCGGAGACGGGCGCGCGTAGGCTGAGCCCATGCCGCGCCTCGAACCCGGGTCACTCGCCCCCCGATTCACGTTGCCCGACCAGGACGGGAACGATGTCGCACTCTCGGACCTCCGAGGCGACGTCATCGTGTTCTTCTACCCAGCCGCCATGACTCCCGGCTGCACGACGGAGGCGTGCGACTTCCGCGACAGCCTCGTCCCGCTCCAGGCCGCGGGTTACACCGTGGTGGGAATCTCCCGGGACGATCCGGCGACCCTGCGCGCCTTCCGCGAGCGCGACGCACTCCCCTACACACTCCTCAGCGATCCCGACCACACCGTCCACGACGCCTACGGCGCGTGGGGCGAGAAGATGAACTACGGCAGGGTGGTCGAGGGGGTCATCCGGTCGACCTTCGTGGTGGCAGCGGACGGCCGCATCGAGCACGCACTGTACAACGTGAACGCCACGGGGCACGTCGCGCGCCTGCGGAGCCTGCTCGGCGCGAAGTGATCACTCGGAGCCGCGCCGGGTGCCTCCGCGGCGTGCCGCGGCGACCAGCATCGCCAGCGTCACCAGAGCAGGAACAGCCAGCACGATCGCGGTGACGGGTTGCGCATCCGCACCCGTCAAGGCTCCTCCGGCCACCGCGAGTACGAGAAGCTGAGTCACGACCCCACCGGAGCGCCCCCACGACTGTCCGCGCGCAATCCCGATCGCGAACGCGATCACGGCGGCGGCGCCCACGAGGGTCAGAACCAGCAACGCCACAGCGCTGCTCACCGATACGGTGTCGCCCCCGGCGAGCGCCAGCACCTGCCAGCCTGCGAGGATCGCCAGCGCAAGCCCCTCAAGGCCGACCAGCACGGCCGCGAGACGTTCGGCGGGCGATGTCGACACGGAATCTTCCTCGGGTTCAGGGTGCTTCGGAGGGGCCCGCCCCACCGGAACTCGGCAAATCGGGCACAACTGCCGTGTTCACCCTTGATTCATGCGAGTGTGCATGGGATCATGGGTGAAGCAGTGTGCTCCCACAGCGAAGTGGGGCGAGCATTCCGGCTCGCACACCCACCAGGGTAATCGACGCATCGCGTCACCGCCCTCTCTCACTTCGAATCCCGCATCTAGGAGCACCTTATGGATTGGCGCGACAAATCCGCCTGCCTGACCGTCGACCCCGAACTGTTCTTCCCGGTGGGGAACACGGGTCCCGCTGTTGACCAGATCGAGAAGGCCAAGTCCGTGTGCGCACGCTGCACAGTCACCGAGATCTGCCTGCAGTACGCTCTCGAGACCGGTCAGGATTCGGGTGTGTGGGGCGGCCTGTCAGAAGACGAGCGACGTGCGTTGAAGCGCCGCGCCGCCCGCGCACGCCGAGCCTCATAACCCGGCCACCATCACCGGCCCGCAGGGCCGCCAGAAGGTGACGCCGCGCCGCCCGCGCACGCCGAGCCTCATAACCCGGCCACTCAGTTCACCGCTCGGTCGATGTAGCGGAGTGGAATGTCGATGGTCACCTCGGTGCCGCTGCCGGTGATCGTGTGCCAATCGATCGTGCCGCCGAGTTCTCCCTGGATGAGGGTGCGCACGATCTGCGTGCCCAGCCCCTGACCGACCTGCCCTTCGGGGAGCCCTACGCCGTTGTCGCGGACGCGCACCTCGAGGCGTTCCTCGCTGCGGGCGGCGCTGATCTCGACCTCGCCCTCCTTGTCCGCCAGACCGTGCTCAACGGCATTGGTGACAAGCTCGGTGAGCGCCAGCGCGAGCGGTGTCGCGTACTCGCTGGGCAGTGTCCCGAAAGTGCCGCTCTTCAGGGTGCGTGCTCGCGTATTGGGTGATGCCGCCACTTCGGCCACGAGCTTCAGCACCTGGTTGAAGACCTCGTCGAAGTCGACGTCCTGCGCGAGCCCCGCCGACAGCGTGTCATGGACGACCGCGATCGCGGACACACGGCGCATGGCTTGGGTGAGCGCGTCGCGGGCCTCGTCGGAATATGTGCGACGCGACTGGATGCGCAGCAACGAGGCAACCGTCTGCAGGTTGTTCTTGACGCGATGGTGGATCTCCCGAATCGTTGCGTCCTTGGTGATGAGCTCCTGCTCCTGGTGACGGATCTCCGTCACATCACGGCAGAGGACTATCGCCCCGATCCGGCTGCCGTGCTCGCGCAGCGGGATGCTGCGCAGCGACACCGTGACGCCGCGCGCTTCGAGATCGGCGCGCCACGGAGCACGGCCGGCCATCACAATCGGCAGGGACTCGTCGTATTGACGCTGGGAGGGAAGGAGAGCCGATGCCACCTCGAGAAGCGACTCCCCCTCGAGCTCGTCCTCGAACCCGAGCCTGTTGAATGCCGAAAGGGCGTTGGGGCTTGCGAAGGTGGCGATCGCGTCCGCGTCGAGTCGGATCAGACCGTCCGAGGCACGCGGGGCGCCCCGTCGGGGGGATGTCGGCGCAGCGAGGTCGGGAAAGTCAGCGGCGGCGATCATTCCGAACAGGTCGTCGGCGCAATCGTTGAAGGTGATCTGCTGGCGCGAAGGGGTGCGCGCCTCGCCCAGGTTGGTGTGGCGGGTGAGCACCCCGATGACCGTCGCCGCCCGATCCGCCGTGGCCCGCTCCCGGACGATCGGCACGGCACGCACGCGCGTCGGCGTTTCCTCGAACCAGTCCGGCGAAGCCGAATCGACGATGCGGGCCTGGGTGAAGGCATCCCGCACCTGCGTGCGCCACTGCGGACGGACGAGGTCACCGACGATATCGCGGTAGAACAGCGTCGCCGCGCCCCCAGGACGAGTGTGCGCGACAGCGACGAACGAATCGTCGCTCATGGTGGGCACCCAGATGACGATGTCGGCGAACGCGAGGTCGGCCAGGAGTTGTCCGTCCCCGACCAGACGGTGCAGCCACTCGATATCCTGCTCGCTCGAGCGGCCCTGGGCGTAGACGAGATCGCTGAGTGTCGACACGCGTCCAGCCTAGATCCACGCGCTCAGGCCGCGCGGTGAGTGACTCGAGCGCGCGAAGGACCCCGCCGAGAGTGCCGCCCCTCGCGGGTGTCACGCACACGCACCGGAGGGTCGACCGCCTCCCCCACGAAACGGCGCAGCGCCGCCGAGAAGGCTGACCGCCCTGCGACCTGCGCGATGGGCTGTGCGGCCAGGAGCGCCGCGTCGGCCGCCTTGACATCCCACGGCAGGAACCAGAGGTGGTCGACGCCGAGATAGCGTTCCAGCGTTCGGCGCACCTGCCCGCGCGCGTCGATGCCGAGCGCTCCGGTGCGCGCTTTGTTCACGACGACGCGCACCGGGGTCGACCCGGCAACGGCGCGCAGCTCCCCATAGCCGCGCACGAACCGCGACACACTCGTCGGATCCGCGGCGACGACGGCGATGATCACATCGGCCTCGGCGAGCACGGCGAGCGTGGCCGCGTTGCGCCTGGGGCCGTCGAGATCGCTCACGATCTCCTCATCGCTCTCCAGGGGCGAAGCCACGTCCACGATGGCATCGGTCACCCACTCCCGGCAGACGCCGAGTGCTCCGCGCACGCGCTCGCGGCTCAGTTCAGGCCACCGGCCGGGGCGGTTCACACCCGTCAGCACCTCCACCGCACCGAGCGGCACGGCGATGCGTGCGAGCTCGGCAACGGTCAGCGTGCCCCGCTCCGCCTGTCGGCACGCCGCCGCAAATCCTGGTCCTTCGTCAGCCAGCCCCGTCACGAGCGCCATCGACGGCGCGTGCGAGTCGGCATCGATCAACGCGACCGAGCGCCCGTCCCTGGCCAACTCGCAGGCGAGTTCGACCGCGACCCGGGTCCGGCCGGGCGCGCCGGCGGGACCCCAGACGGCGATGACACGGCCGCGGGCGGAGGGAGCGGCATCCGCCGCGATCGTCGGCGTCGCCAACAGGGATGCGGCATCGGCACCCGCCTCACCGATTCCGACGCCGAACATGCGCGCCAGGCGGCGCTGGTCGTCGCGCAGACACAGCGCGATGATCCGCACACCGAATCGATCGCATGCCGCGACGAGCTGCGCCGTCAACGAGGAGCGGTCCGCCGAGACGATCAGCAGGTCGACACGGGCCAGCTCTCCGAGCAGCTGCGCCGCCTCCGGCCCGGCCATCGCGTCCGCAACCGCCGCAGCGGGTTCATTCGGGGCGACGACGAGCCGCACCTGCGCGCCCTCAAGCTCCAACTCGTCCGCGAGCGCACGCCCGCGCCTCCCGTCGACCGCGACGATCACCGCGCTCATCGAGCGATCCCCGCCGTCGGCACGATCGACATGCTCGCGCCGGCCGCGACGGCCGCGAGCGTGTCGGCGACATCGGCTCGCTCGATCACGAGCTCGACAGCCCTCCCCGCGCTCCCCATCACCGACGCCTCGTCGTCGACCGACACCACGGTCGCCGAGGCGACCAGGATCCGAGGGACGTCGAAGACTCCGCGTTCGATTTGCGGGGCCGCCCAGACCTCGACCGTCGTGCCGGCGCCCACCGCTGCCGGGAGCGCGGTGGCACTGGTCACCACGACCGTGGTGGTGCGCGCCTGCTCGGCCGCGCCGATCGCGGTCCGCGGCACCAGTTCTCCCGCCGTGACGGTGCGGAGGGCCACGGATCCGGGTTCGAAGCTCGCGGGCGACGCATACGCATCCTCTATCCGGCCGAGCGCGACCTCGACGACCTGCAGATCGCCGGAGGTCACGATCTCACCCGGCACGATCGTGCGCGATGCGGCGAAGACCGGAACGGTCTGCCGCGCCGCTGCGACGACGACCCAGACTCCGGCGATGGACACGACGATCAGGCCGACGCCGACGAGGAAGCGCACATCGGACCAGAAAGCCCGGGGGCGTGGGCGGGCAGGGGCAGTCTCACTCATGCGGTCCATCGTCGCCGACGACGCTCACCGGCATCCCTCTTTATCCACAGGGCGGCTTATCCACAGGGCGGCGTGGGCGGATGGTCGATGCGCGTCGCGGGAAGATAATGACCTCATGCCCGAAACACCCGAACCGGGGATTCGCCTCTTCGCGCCCGCGCAGGTCGCGGAGATGCTCCAGCTGCCCGTAGATGAGGTCATAGCGCTCGTCCTCGACGGCCGGCTGCGTGGCACAAAGGTCGGCAGGCCCGGGCGCTGGCGGATCGAGCCCGACAGCGTCAACGCCTATCTCGATGACCAGGCCGAGGAGGCTCGCCGCATCGCTCTCTGGCGCGAGTCGAACGCGGCGAGCTTCCCCGAGCTCTGGGGCCGCGGCGAGGTCCGGAACCCGGACTGACGACAGCGACGGGTTGCGGACGTCAGGGCAGTCCGGCGGCGGCATCCAGGCGTACGACGGCGACGGCGGCGAACGGGATCATGCGGAAGCCCGTGACGTTGTCGGCCCGGCGCGGCGTGCCGGACTCGTGGAGTGCGAGGTCGAGGTGATCGGATCCGGCGCGGTCGATGGTGCCCGAGAGCGTGCGGCCACCGGTCAGCTGGACCGTCGTGTAGATCCGCCGTCGCACGACGTCGCGCAGGACGAACCCGAAGGTCATCCGCTGCGCGAGAGCCGTCCCCGGCGCCGCGGCGCGGACACTGGACAGCACCGCGTCGGCCGATGCTCCGAGCGCCATCACGGCATGCAGCGGCACCAGCGACGCATCGGGCCGCCGCGCGTTCGCCTGAAGTGCGAACCAGTCCACCCCGACCCGGGTCACGGTCCCCACAGTCTCCCCTCCGCCGGAGAGATCGACCACGACCTGATGCCCCGCAGAAGCAAGCGCCACCAGGCGCTCGCGAATCGGTATGCGCGAGAGCCGGAGGCGCTCGGCTTCCGTGTCCAGCGCGGCGCGCTCGGCCTCCCATTCGGAGTCGAGCTGATCCTCCAGGTCTTCGAAGAAGCGATCCCAGCGCACGTCGCGAGGGTAGGCGATCGGCCACGTCCGCGCGGAGCCTCTCCACAGGTTGGAAGATTCTCATCCCACCGGCGCGTGCGCTGTGGTGTACTCATGCCACGTCGCCGACCCGGCATCCGCCCTTTCTCCCCCCCAGAGGAGGTCCGCATGGTTCCCCCACTCGCACGTCCCGATCGCCGCGCCGGCACGGCACTGGAGGTGGCGGAGTATTTCGCGCCTCAGCGCAGCTCGACCGCTCAACTCCCCGATCCGGCCACCCTGCTGCGCAATCTCACGATCGGTGTCCTCGAGGTGCTCGCCGGCGTGCGGGAGGTCGACCAGCTCGCCCGCTGGCTCGACGAAGACGCCTACCGGGCGCTCGTGATCCGCGCAAACCTCACCGCCCGCGCCCGGAGCGCGCGCGGAGTCCCCGCCGCGCGTCCCACCCACCGCATCCTGTCGATCCACTGCGCCTCGCCCGCGGACGGCGTCGTCGAGGGTGTCGTCATCTCGGCCGGCCCGGCGCGCACGCGCGCCGTCGCGATCCGCCTCGAAGGCTGGGACGGCCGCTGGCGCGCAACCTCGCTCGCGCTGCTCTGACCTGACCGCCTTTCGCTACTGGCGGTACGACGACAGGAAGTTGCCGAGCCGCTCGATCGCCTCCGTGAGCACGCGCGCTTCGGGCAGCGTCACGATGCGGAAATGATCCGGCGTCGGCCAGCTGAACCCGGTCCCCTGGACCAGCAGCACCCGCTCAGCCACGAGGAAGTCCAAGACGAACTTCGCATCGTCGTGGATCTCGTGCACATCCGGGTCCAATCGCGGGAATGCATACAAGGCACCCTGTGGCCTGTGACATTCCACACCGGGAATACTCACGAGCGCCTCGTACGCGGCATCCCGCTGTTCGTGGAGCCGACCCGTCGGAGCGATCAGCGCCTCGATCGACTGCACGCCCGACAGCGCCGCCTGAACGGCATACTGCGCGGGGACGTTCGGGCACAGCCGGGTCGACGCGAGCAGCTGGATGCCCTCGAGGAACCCCACCGCGTACTTCTTCGGCCCGGTGATGACCATCCAGCCGGAGCGGAACCCCGCCACGCGATAGGTCTTGGAGAGACCGTTGTAGGTCAGGCACAGAAGATCCGGAGCGAGGGTCGCCAGCGGAATGTGCTGCGCGTCGTCGAAGAGTATCCGGTCGTAGATCTCGTCCGACAGCAGCAGCAGGTCGTTCTCACGCGCGATCTGGACGATGCCCTCGAGGATCTCGCGGGAGTACACGGCGCCGGTCGGGTTGTTCGGGTTGATGACGACGATGGCCTTCGTGCGCGGCGTCACTCTCGAGCGGATGTCCTCGAGGTCTGGCTGCCAGCCGTCCTGATTGTCACACCGATAGTGAACGGGAGTGCCGCCGGCAAGGCTCGTCATCGCCGTCCACAGCGGATAGTCCGGTGCCGGGATGAGGACCTCGTCGCCTTCGTCGAGCAGAGCCTGCATCGTCATCGTGATGAGTTCGGAGACGCCGTTGCCCAGGTACACGTCATCCGGGTCGAACAACGGGAACCCCGGCACCTCCTCGTACCGCGAGACGACCGCTCGGCGGGCCGACATGATCCCGCGGCTGTCGCTGTACCCGTGCGCGTGCGGAATCGCGTCGATCATGTCTCGCACGATCTGGAAGGGGGCTTCGAACCCGAACAGGGCCGGGTTGCCCGTGTTCAGCTTGAGGATGCGATGGCCATCAGCCTCGAGCCGGTCGGCCTCGACCAGCGCGGCCCCTCGGATCTCGTAGAGGACGTCCTTCAGCTTCGACGACTGGTCCAGGATACGGCGGCTCATCGGATCAGGATATCCCCGCCCCGAGCGGGCCAATCGCCTCCGGGTGGCCCCGCGCTGACGGCCGAGGCCTGGCCTTCGGGTGTCCTACCGCTTCTTCTCGGCCGCGCGGCGCTGCGCACGGTTCTGCGGCGCGACGGTGGATGCCGCAGCATCGGCACGCTGACCGAAGGTGCCCCGCGGTGCCTCCGCAGCGGGCTCGGCGGCCTGCTGAGGCCGCCGAAGCTTGCTCGTCGCGGCCTGCTGCACCTGGCCGCGTTCATTGCGGACCTCGACCTCGCCGGCGTCGTTGGGCGCCGTGTACTGCAGGCGCTGCGCCTCGACTGCGGGCGCGGCCAGACCCTTTGCTTCGACTTCTCCACTGCCGGCCTGGCGAACTTCGACATCCAGATTGAAGAGGAAGCCGACCGATTCCTCCTTGATCTGCGCCATCATCGACTGGAACATCTGGTAGCCCTCGCGCTGGTATTCGATCAGCGGGTCACGCTGAGCCATGGCGCGAAGGCCGATTCCGTCTTTCAGGTAGTCCATCTCGTACAGGTGATCACGCCAGCGGCGGTCGAGCACCTGCAGAATGACCCGCCGCTCCAGCTCGCGCGTCGCGGCCGCGCCGAGGGTCTTCTCACGCGCGGCGTAGGCGATCTTCGCGTCCGAGAGGATCTCGCGCTTGAGACCCTCAGGGGTGACGCGCCCCCTGCTGCCGCTGTCGGCGACCACCTCGTCGATCGTGACACCGACGGGATAGAGCGTCTTCAGCTCGGTCCACAGGGCGTCGAAGTCCCAGCTCTCGGTGTGACCGTGGGAGGTGTGGTCATCGATGATGGCGCCGATGGCATCCTCGATGAAGTGCTCGACCCGCTCCGACAGATCATCGCCCTCGAGTACGTGCCGACGATCGCCGTAGATGGCTTCGCGCTGACGATTGAGGACGTCGTCGTACTTGAGCACGTTCTTGCGGATCTCGGCGTTGCGCGACTCGACCTGCCCCTGCGCGCTGCGAATGGCGCGGGAGACCATCGTGGATTCGATCGCCACATCGTCGGGGAAATTCGTGCGCGCGAGGATCGCCTCCGCCGCGCCCGACTGGAACAGGCGCATCAGGTCGTCCGTGAGCGACAAGTAGAACCGGCTCTCGCCGGGATCACCCTGACGACCCGAACGGCCGCGCAGCTGGTTGTCGATGCGGCGCGACTCGTGACGCTCTGTGCCCAGGACGTAGAGGCCACCGGCGTCCACGACCTTCGTCGCCTCTTCGGCAACGAGCTCGCGCATGCCCGTGTAGACCCCGTCCCACTCGGCCTCGTACTGGTCGGGCGTCTCGACGGGATCAAGGCCCCGCGCCTTCATCTCCTGGACGGCGAGGAACTC
This sequence comes from Microbacterium sp., assembly GCF_011620665.1. Classification (GTDB taxonomy): domain Bacteria; phylum Actinomycetota; class Actinomycetes; order Actinomycetales; family Microbacteriaceae; genus Microbacterium. The sequence goes on along the minus strand of NZ_WOYQ01000021.1, from coordinate 25,318 downwards.
GGCGTTTCCCCCGAGCATGATGTCGGTGCCGCGACCGGCCATGTTCGTCGCGACAGTGACGGCAGCGAATCGACCGGCGCGAGCGACGATCTCGGCCTCGCGCGCGTGGTTCTTCGCGTTGAGGACCTCGTGCTTGACGCCCTTCTTCGCCAGCAGACGCGAAAGGTACTCGCTCTTCTCGACGCTGACAGTGCCGACGAGGACCGGCTGACCGGTCTCGTGGCGACGGGCGATGTCCTCGACGACCTGGGCGAACTTGGCCTGCTCGTTCTTGTAGACCAGATCGGACTGATCAGTGCGGATCATGGGCTTGTTCGTGGGGATCGGCACGACGCCGAGCTTGTAGGTCGACATGAACTCGGCCGCTTCGGTTTCGGCGGTACCGGTCATGCCGGCGAGCTTTTCGTACAGCCGGAAGTAGTTCTGCAGCGTGACGGTCGCGAGCGTCTGATTCTCGGCCTTGACCGGCACTGCTTCCTTGGCCTCGATAGCCTGGTGGATGCCTTCGTTGTAGCGCCGCCCGACGAGGATGCGGCCGGTGTGCTCGTCGACGATCATGACCTCGTCGTTCATCACCACGTAGTCGGTGTCGCGCTTGAAGAGGGCCAGCGCCTTGATCGAGTTGTTGAGGAAGGAGATCAGGGGCGTGTTGACCGACTCGTAGAGGTTGTCGATGCCGAGGTAGTCCTCGACCTTCTCGATGCCGGGTTCGAGCACGCCGATCGTGCGCTTCTTCTCATCGACCTCGTAATCCACGCCGGGCTCGAGCGTCTTGGCGATCTTCGCGAACTCGACGAACCAGCGGTTGGCCTCGCCGGACGACGGGCCGGAGATGATGAGGGGGGTGCGTGCCTCGTCGATGAGGATCGAGTCGACTTCGTCCACGATGGCGAAGAAGTGGCCGCGCTGAACGAGGTCGTCGCTTCGCGAAGCCATATTGTCGCGAAGATAGTCGAAGCCGAACTCATTGTTCGTGCCGTATGTGATGTCGGCGCTGTACTGCTCGCGACGCACCTCGGGCGTCTGGCCCGAGACGATCGTGCCGGTGGTCATTCCGAGGGCGCGGTACACGCGGCCCATGAGCTCGGACTGGTATGAGGCCAGGAAGTCATTGACCGTGATGACGTGGACACCCTTGCCGGCGATCGCGTTGAGGTAGACGGCAAACGTGGCGGTGAGGGTCTTTCCTTCACCGGTCTTCATCTCCGCGATGTTGCCGAGGTGGAGAGCCGCTCCGCCCATGACCTGCACGTCGTACGGGCGCTGACCGAGCGTGCGCTGGGCGGCTTCGCGGACCGCGGCGAACGCCTCGGGCATCAGCGCGTCGAGGCTTTCACCGGCCTCGTGCCGCGCACGGAGTTCTGCCGTCTCGCCGCGCAGCTCGTCGTCGGTGAGCTTCGAGTACTCCGCTTCGAGCGCCCCGACGGCTTTCGCGACCTGCTGCAGGCGGCGCAGGATGCGGCCTTCACCGGCACGAAGCAGTTTCTCGAGAGGATTGGCCACGGAGGATCTCCATACTTTCGGGCTTTCCGGCTGGTCGCCATTGCCGAGCTCGGCAACGAAAGCCTTGCGGGCATACCCACCCATGTTATCGGCCTGTGACCTTGGAATGCTCTGAGTCGCCATGAGAAGGCGTATGCGCGACCCCCGACGGCGGCACGGCTGCCCCACCGCCGACCTAGGATCGGGGTATGGCCGGAATCTGGGGCACCCGCAAGAAGGAGCGCGCGCAGCTTGCCGCGCAGGACGCCGAGCTCGGCCGACAGGCCGACGCGGCGCTCGTGGCGACGGACGAGCGCTTGCGGAGCACCGCAGACGAGCTGACGTTCGCCGAAATCGAGCTCGGCATGGAGGCTACCAGCGACCTTCGCGACGCGCTCACGGCCGTGCGCCGGCACCTCGGTGAGGCGTTCCACCTCAATCAGCTGAACCACGACGAGATCCCCGACACCGCAGAGGAACTGCGCACCCGCAACGCACGGATCATCCAGCTGTGCGAGTGGGCCGACGAACTCCTCGACGATCGCACCGAGGCGCTCGCGGCCCCGATCGCCCGAGCCCGACGCGCACCGGAGATCATCGCAGGCATCCGTGCCGACCTCGACGTGCTGAAAGATCGCCTTCCGGGATCCGAAGCGACCGTGGCACGACTCGCCGGACGCTACTCGACTGATGCGCTGCGGAAGATCGCCGGAAATCCCGGCGAAGCGGCCCAGCTGATCGATTTCGCCGGGCACGGCGCCGACATCTCGGAAGCCCGCCGACAGTCGGGTCAACGCGAACAGGCGAACCTCGCTCTCGAAACGTCGATGGAAGCGGTTCGACGGGCCACGACACTTCTGAATGCCGTGGACGCCTACGAGATCGAAGCGCTGCGCGCGGCCTCGACGCTCGCCGCGATCGTCGAGGATTCGCGTGATGACATCGTCACCGCCCGTGATCTGCGTCATGTCCCGAGCGTCGAGAAGGCCAGCATCGCACTCGAGAAGGCGCTCGGCACGTTGTCGCCCGCGGGAACGCCGACCGACCCGTTCCTCGAGCTGACGACCCTGCGCGAAGCCAACGGCGCTCTGGACGCCGCGGTGGCCGCCGCGCGCGAGCGCGCCGCCCGCCCCGTGCTGCCCGAAGCGCACGTGCGGCACGCGATCGATGATGCCGACCGACAGCTCGGCGTGGCGCGCAGTGTCATCTCCGGCCACCGCGGGTGGATCGGCGCCGATGCGCGCACGCGACTGGCCGAAGCGGAACGCCTGCGCCAGGACCTCTCGGCGTTCGCCGGGGCAGCCATCGCCGAGGACGACCGCGAGCGCGCTCTGACCGACGCCCGCCGGTGCGGTCAACTCGCCGCCGAAGCGCTTCAGCTCGCACAGCGCGACATCGACTCGTCGCGTCCGAACGACGGCGGGTGGGGCCAGAGCGGCGGGTGGAGCCAGGGCGGCGGCCGACGCCGCACGGGCAACGGCGGCGACATGATGGGCGGAATCCTGGGCGGTCTCGTGATCGGCGGCCTCTTGGACGGCATGTTCGACTGAGCCCGCCGAACGCGGGGGGCGGATGCCGCAGCATCCGCCCCCCGCCACAGTCGCCCGCTTACGAGGCGAGCTCCTCAGCGTCGGGTGCCGCGGTGGTCATGAGTTCGATGACGCCATAGTCCCAGCCCTTGCGGCGGTACACGACGCTCGGGTGGTCGGTGCGGGCGTCGATGAACAGGAAGAAGTCGTGGCCGACGAGCTCCATCCGATCCACCGCCTCCTCGACCGTCATCCATTCCGCGTCGAAGCTCTTCGATCGGATGACGACGGGCGAGTAGTCCTCGTCTTCCGCTCCGCCCGCGAGGATGCTCAGCTCACCGGCTTCGACGGCACTCAACGCGTCGACGGAGGCCGGCTCGACATCGATCCCCTGGAGCGAGCCGCTCTCCTTGTCCAGCTTCGCGCCGCGCGGGTGATTGCGGGCATCGACCCGCTTGTCCTTCGCGCGCCGCAACTGTTCCGCGAGCTTGTCGACCGCGATGTCGAGCGCCGCGAACTTGTCGCCGTCGGTTGCTTCGGCGCGCACCACCGGGCCCTTGCCCGTGACGGTCAACTCGACCGTCTCTTCCTCCCGGTTGCCATTGTGATAGGCCCGGTGGGTGACCTTCACCTCGAGCTTCTGCGCGCGCGGTGCGAGATTCTCGATGCGGGCGGACTTCTCTTCGGTCACGGTCCGGAAGCGATCCGTGATGCTCACTCCCACGCCGACGATGCTGGTTTCCATCCCTGACCTCCTTGTATCCGGGTCCACCCGGTCAAGGGCGGACCCTCGTTCGCCTTGTCATCTCCAGAGTATCGACACCCGCCGTCCCTGTCACCTGTGCGACGTGACTCGCGTAAGAGGTCCGCTACCCGGACACTTCACATGAGGCGAACAGGAACGCTACGCGGACCTATTGACGTGAGGCAAGACGCTGTGCAAGCCGGATCGCATCGCCGTCTCCGTGACCCGGGCGCAGCGTCGTGGCCACCGTGGCCGCACCGATGACGCACGCCCCCGCCGCCTCGAGCGCCCGTGCGGCCTCTCGGAGCGTCGCCCCCGTCGTCACGACGTCATCGACGATCACGACCCGCGCGCCCGCACAGCCGCGGGCGCGCAGCGTGCCGGCGACGTTGCGTTCTCGATCGGTGCGCCCGAGTCCGCGCTGATCGGCAGGCGCTCCCGTGCCGGAGAGCAGGCGTACGGGTTGCAGCCCCCCGCGGCGCGCGAGCAGCTCGGCGGTGGGATAGCCCCGCCGACGCATCGCCGATGCGGAGGATGGCACCGGGACGACGACGGCGTCGCCGTAGCCGACGGCCGCGCTCGCAAGCAACGGTCCGAGCGTGCGCGCCAGCGCCGTGCGTCCCTCTTCCTTGAACGCGCGGATCATGCGGGCAGCCGGCCCCTCGAAGGCCACTGCACTGGTGACCGGCATCCGCCCGAGACGACGCGTGAGTCCGCGGAAAGCCAACTCCGATCGGCATGCTCCGCACAGCGACACGTCCGGTTCAGCGCACCCCGCGCACCACGTCGGGAAGACCACGCCCAGGGCGTCAGCAAGGGCATCGACGACGACTGCGCGCACGTGTGAAGAGGGGGGCATCCTCCGACTGTGCACCGCGCCGTCTCGAGGTGTACGCGAGCGGGCGGATCCGTGGAGGGAGCCCGGCACCACGTGCCCTGTGGAGGCGAAGTCAGCGGGGTGAGCCTTGCTGCGTCGCAAGAACGAGGACACCCGATGCAAGATGCTGCCAGTTCGCGCCACTCTGGGTGTAGAGATCGCCCGCTGCGTCGCGCAGTCGCGCGGTTCCGGACTGATTGCCTCCGGCGACGGTCGTCACCTGATCGGGCGTGCGTGTTGACGAGCCGAACCCACCCAGCGGCTGCTCCCAGAGGGACGTCACCCCGTCGAGCGTGTACACGACGGCGACGAGAGCGGCATCCGACCATGCGACCTGTGCGCCGGCACCGGGCAGCACGGCGAGCACGGACCGCTCGCCGAGCGCTGTCGGGGCGCCTTCTCTGTCGCGCAGGATGCCCGCCACCCAGAGCGCGTCGCGCGCGCCGTCGCGGACGACGGCCGCCACTCGCGTGCCGTCGCGCGAGACGTGCATCGAGATGATCCGCACGGCTCCGGGCCAAGCGCCGGCGACCTCGACGATCGTGCCGTCAGGCGCGGCGGCATGGACGGCGGCTGGCCTGTCGGCCGGGACCGACCAGATGTACCCGTACGGGTCGATCGACGGCGCGAGCAGCCCTTGCCGATCGTCCACGACGAGCATGGCTCCGTCGGCCCGGACTCCGGCGACCGCTCCATCGGACATCAGAACGGCGGCGCTGGTGCGGTCGGCGTCCACGTCGATCTGGACCGCGTCGACGGCTTCGACCGCCGAGGAGAGCCCGTCGATCCGCTCGACGACCGAACCCGAGAGAAAGCCGAAGGCGTCGGCAGTGCGCACGAGCGGACGGGCATCGACGCGCGTCGAGCGCACCGCGACGGTGCCCGCGCGGAGCAGCTCATCACCCACCAGCATGTCGACGCCGATCACGCCCGCGCTGGCGAGGCTCGCCTCAAGCTGTGTTCGCATGCGATCCAGCACGGTCGCCTCGAGTGCCCGCGCGCCCTCCTCGAGCACGACCTCCGCCACACCGCCGGAGCGCAGCGGCACGGAAGGCTGAGCCAGTCGTGCGCCATCCGTGAAAGCGGTCGCGACGGCGCCGGTCAGCCACGGGCTCGGTGCGCCGTCGACCAGCGCCTGAGCGATGTTCGTCGCGGCATAGGACTTCGGGAACCACCGCTCGTCCGGCACGAGCGTCGACCAGGTCGGATCGAAGTACATCAGGGCGTAGCCGCCGAAAACAGCGCGGAACCGGTTCTGATCGAGCACGATACCGTCGGGCGCCTGCGCGATGCGCCACTGTCCATCGCTCCGCTGCGCCAGGGAGAACCCCAGGGGAATCTCACCGTCTTCGACCACCGAAGACAGCGCACCCGTATCGTCGACCCGTGCGAGAGGCGACACAGACAGCACGAACTCGTCGTTCGCGACCTGCACGAGCCGCCGCTCCCCCGGGTTGTACACCGTGACACCGGCCTGGGGCTTCCACAGCGCCTTGGCGCTGTCGGAGAGGAACTCCCTCGCCGTCGCCCAGTTGCCGCGCGGTCCCGACCCCGCCGCGATGAACCCCTCGACGATCTGCTGCGGTGTCGCGCCGGCGGCAGGACCATCGGGAATGAAGACGAAGTCGCCGTCCGCCTCGCCCTCGGTCACCGACAGCCCGACGTTGACGGGACCCACCGTCGGAAGACCGGCGCAGGCGCTCAGAATGAGGGTGAGCAGGATGCCGAGACCGGCAAGAACCGCAGAGGAGTGCGCGCGCGTCATGTTCCCACTCCCTTGCCCGGCGCGGCGACGGGTCGATCGCGACCGAAATACTCGGCGGCGTCGTCATCGCCAGGATCGAGAGCGACCGGCGAGGCCCCTCCCACGGCCCGGCCGCGATGAGGCAGTGTCAGCACGAAGTTCGTGCCGCGGCCAGGCTCGGACCACACCGCGAGCGTGCCGCCGTGCAGACGCGCATCGCCGAGGGCGATGGACAGGCCGAGGCCGGTCCCGCCGATCGTGCGCTTGCGCGACGGATCGGCGCGCCAGAACCGGTCGAAGACCCGCTCGGCATCAGCGGCGCTCATCCCGAGCCCGTAGTCGCGCACGCCCAGCGCGACAGCGCGCTGATTGCTGTCAACGGTGACGACGATCGGCCGACCCTCGCCGTGTTCGATCGCGTTGCCGAGGAGGTTGCGGACTATCCGCCGCACCCGTCTCGGATCCATCTCAACGGGTGAATACCCCCCGGGGGCGACCAAGCGCACCTCGGTGCCGTGCTGTTCGGCCAGTTGCTGCATCGAGGCGATGACGTCTTCGGCCAGGTGCGCCAGGCTCGTGGGCTCGTTCTCGAGATGCACCGAGCCGGCGTCGTACCTGCTGATCTCGAGGAGGTCGGTGAGGAGCGTCTCGAAGCGCTCCACCTGTGCGTGCAGCAGCTCGGCGGCGCGCGCCATCGTCGGATCCAGGCTTTCGCGCTGGTCGTTGAGCATGTCACTCGCGAGGCGAATGGTCGTCAGCGGTGTGCGCAGCTCGTGCGACACGTCCGAGACGAACCGCTGCTGCACGAGCGAAAGTTCGGCCAGTTCCTTTATCTGGGCCTCGATGCTGTCGGCCATCGCGTTGAAGGAGCGGCCGAGCGTCGCGAACTCGTCCTGGCCGCGAACCGGGAGGCGCACGCCGAAATCACCCGCGGCCAGAACCGCACTGGTCTCGGCGGCCTGCGCGATCGGCACCGTGACCGACCTCAGCACAAGCCACGAGATCACGCCGATCAGCACGACGAGCCCCAGTCCCACGAGCCACAGCGTGATCTGCACGAAGCGCAGCGTCCCGGCTTCCGAGGCCAGGTCATAGGCGAAGTAGAACTCGTACGCGCCGACCTCGGGGAACACCAGCTGCTGCCCGATCACGATCCCCGGCACCGCCCCTCCGTCGTCATCTGGGATCGCGATCGACTGCCACCACTGCTGCTCGGCGTCGCGCTGGACGGCGGCCCGCAGCCCCGCGGTGAGCAGCTCCGGTTCCATGCCGCCCTTCGTGAAGTCCTGCGGGGCGATCTGCGAGGGCTCCGACGCGATGCGGAACGCGGCGATCAGGTCGGTGCCCGCCTGACGGGAGATGGCATCGGTCGCGTTCTCCATGAGGAGGCGCAGCGCGTCGGGATCACCCTCGGGCTGGGCGACATCCAAGGATCGTTGCGCAGACTGCGTGGCCCGCTCGACAGCCTGCTGCGCCTGCTGGACGCGCGACTCGAACAGGTCGTTCTGGATGGCCAGGGCCATCGTCACGAACGCGATCAGAACGGTCAGCGCGGTGAGTCCCAGCGTCAGCGCCAGCGTGCGGAAGCGCAGGGAACGCTGCCAGGCGTACCCGACCCGCTTCGGCCACGACCGCCAGTCGCGCCACCCACGCCAATCGCCCGGAAGCGTGACGGTGGAGCTCGTGGCGGACATCGGACCGGGAACGTGTCCGGACGGTCAGGCGACCGCGCCTGCGCGGTAGCCGACGCCACGGACCGTCGTGACGATCTTGGGGTTGTCGGGGTCGATCTCGACTTTTGCGCGGAGACGCTGGACATGCACGTTCACCAGTCGAGTATCTGCCTTGTAGTGATAACCCCACACCTGCTCGAGCAGCATTTCGCGGGAGAACACCTGCTGCGGAGCGGACGCCAGGGCCACGAGCAGCTCGAACTCCAGCGGGGTGAGCGCGATCATCGTGCTGCCGCGCCTGACCTCGTGCGCGGCGACGTCGACGCTCACGTCGCCGATCCGCAGGGTCACGGCGTCAAGAGTGGATGCCGGGCGCAAACGCGTGCGGATGCGGGCGACCAGCTCCTTGGGGTTGAACGGCTTGACGATGTAGTCATCGGCCCCCGATTCGAGCCCCCGGACGACATCGGCGGTATCCGTGCGGGCCGTGAGCATGATGATCGGCACGCCGGACTCGGCACGAATGTGGGTGCAGATCTCGATCCCGTCCATCCCGGGCAGCATGAGGTCCAGCAACACGAGCTCCGGACGTTCTGCCCGCCAGGTTTCGAGCGCGGCGCCACCATCGGCGCAGAAGACCGGGTCGAATCCCTCGGTGCGCAAGACGATGCCGATCATCTCCGCCAGAGCGGTGTCGTCATCGACAACGAGAATCCGAGCGGTCATGGGCTTCGTTCGTCCTTCGGGGTTCGGCCGGTGCCAGGTGCCGAGAGGTCGGCGCACTGCCACAGTAGCGGACCGGTCTGTGACGGAGCCGCAGCGTCACCGAATGAAGGTCCGCTCCGGATCCGGAGCGGACCTTCATTCAAGGGGTGTGGCTACGCGTGCAGATCGAAGCGATCGAGCTCCATGACCTTGCCCCACGCGGCGGCGAAATCACGGACGAACTTCTCGTGCGCGTCGTCAGAGGCGTACACCTCGGCGAGCGCCCGCAGCTCCGAGTTCGACCCGAACAGCAGATCGACGCGAGTGCCGACGCCGACGTCCTCTCCGGAGCCGTCCTTGCTGCCGGTGAAGGCGTGCTTGCCGGGATCGAGCGGGGTCCACGTCGTACCGAGATCGAGCAGGTTCACGAAGAAATCGTTCGTGAGCACTCCCCTTCGATCCGTGAAGACGCCGTACGACGATCCGTCCCAGTTCGCGCCGAGCGCACGCAGGCCGCCGACCAGCACGGTCATCTCGGGCGCGGTGAGCGTCAGCAGGTTCGCCCTGTCGACGAGCAGATGCTCCGCGGGCAGCCCGGAGGCCATGGCCAGCGGGCCAAGGTAGTTGCGGAACCCGTCGGCAGCGGGCTCGAGATAGCCGAACGACTCCTCATCCGTCTGCTCCGCCGTCGCATCGGTGCGACCGGGGTGGAAGACGACCTCGGCCGTCACCCCGGCATCCGCCGCCGCCTTCTCGACGGCCGCGTTCCCCGCCAGGACGATCAGGTCCGCCAGCGACACCTTCGCACCGGTCGCGTCGACGTCGGCTTTGATACCGCCGAGAACACCGAGCACCTTCTGCAGCTGCGCCGGGTTGTTGACCTCCCAGTCCTTCTGCGGTGCCAGTCGGATGCGGGCGCCGTTGACACCACCGCGCTTGTCGCTGCCGCGGAAGGTGGATGCCGCCGCCCACGCGACCCCGACGAGCTCGGCGATGGTGAGACCGGATTCGAGGATCCTGGCCTTCAGCGCCGCGGCAGCCGCTGCGTCGATCAGTTCGTGATCCACGGCCGGCACGCGGTCCTGCCAGATGAGCTCCTCAGCGGGAACCTCAGGGCCGACGTAGCGCTCGATGGGCCCCATGTCGCGGTGGGTGAGTTTGAACCAGGCGCGGGCGAACGCGTCGGCGAAGGCCTGCGTGTCATCCTTGAACCGGCGCGAGATCTTGTCGTACTCGGGATCCATCCGCAGGGCCAGGTCGCTCGTCAGCATGCGCGGCTCGCGGCGGCCGCCGGAGTGGGCCAGCGGAACCATGTCGGCGCCGCCGCCGCTCACGGGACGCCACTGCTGCGCGCCCGCCGGGCTGGTGAAGAGCTCCCACTCGTAGGCGTAGAGAATGTGGAAGAACTCGTTGTCCCACCGGGTGGGGTGGTACGTCCAGGTGACTTCGAGGCCCGACGTGATCTGGTCGTCGCCCTTGCCGGAGCCGTAGTTGTTCTTCCAGCCGAGTCCCTGCATTTCCAAGCCCGCGGCCTCGGGGTTCTCCTCGAGGTAGGAGTCGGGCGCCGCGCCGTGCGTCTTGCCGAAGGTGTGGCCGCCGGCGATGAGGGCCACGGTCTCTTCGTCGTTCATCGCCATGCGCGCGAACGTCTCGCGGATGTCGCGCGCCGAGGCCACCGGGTCGGGGTTCCCGTTCGGGCCCTCCGGGTTGACGTAGATGAGACCCATCTGCACGGCCGCGAGGGGCCTCTCGAGATCGTGCTCGCCCGTGTACCGCTCGTCACCGAGCCAGGTGGTCTCGGGACCCCAATACACATCGTCGTCCGGCTCCCAGACATCGGGGCGACCGCCGCCGAAGCCGAAGGTCTCGAAGCCCATGTTCTCGAGCGCGACGTTGCCGGCGAGGATAATGAGGTCGGCCCACGAGATCGCCTGACCGTACTTCTTCTTCACGGGCCAGAGCAGGCGCCGCGCCTTGTCGAGGCCGACGTTGTCGGGCCAACTGTTCAGCGGAGCGAACCGCTGCTGCCCGCCGCCGCCGCCGCCGCGTCCGTCCATGACGCGGTACGTGCCGGCGGAGTGCCACGCCATCCGGATCATGAGGGGCCCGTAATTGCCGAAATCAGCAGGCCACCAGTCCTGCGAGGTGGTGAGGAGCTCGTTGATCTCGCTCTTGACCGCGGCGAGATCCAACGCGGCGAAGGCGGCGCGGTAGTCGAAGTCGCCGCCGAGCGGGTTCGCCTCCGCGGGGTTCTTCTTCAGGATCCGCAGGTTCAGCCGATTGGGCCACCACACGCTGTTGGCCGAGCCCGACGTCGGGTGCGGCTGTGCGTGGATGACGGGGCACGTCGCCGCTTCCTCAGCCTTCGCCTCTGCGGTGTCGGTGACGGTGCGGGACTGATCGATGTCCGTCGGGTTCTCGCCGATCGGAGCGACGCTGTCATCGCGTTCGGGCATGATGTTCCTTCCTCGGGGATTCGGGTGGTTCAGGGATGCGGGATGGCGCACGCTGGGCAGATGCCCCAGAAGGTGACTTCGGCGGATTCGATCGCGAAGCCGTGCGCCTCGCCCGGCTCCAGACACGGTGCCGCGCCGACGACGCAATCGACGTCCTCGACGGCATTGCATACGCTGCAGACCAGGTGGTGGTGATTGTCGTCGACGCGCAGTTCGAAGAGCATCGATCGGCCGGCCGGCTCGATCCGCCGGACGAGGCCGGCCTCGGCGAAGTCACTCAGCGCGTTGTACACCGACTGCCGGCTGGTGCTCGGCACCCGCGGCAGCACGTGCGCATACAGGTCTTCCGCGCTCGCGTGGGGGCGAGCGGCGAGAGCGTCGTAGACGGCCGCACGCGGTTCGGTCAGCCGCAGTCCGGCGCCCCGCAACGCCTCAGCCGCGGGAGCGTAGACGTGGGCGGCGACCATGCCTTCAGCCTACGCTTGTTTTGACCGGATCAAAACAAATCTTCCCGACTCCGCGGTGAACGATCTCCGACGCGTCGTCGGATCAGTAGCGGTAGTGATCGAGCTTGTAAGGACCTTCGACCGGCACGCCGATGTAGCGGGCCTGTTCCTCGGTCAACTCGGTGAGCTCAACGCCGATCGCCGCCAGGTGCAGCCGCGCGACCTTCTCGTCGAGCACCTTCGGCAGCACGTAGACGCCGACGGGGTAGTCCTCCGGCTTGGTGTAGAGCTCCAGCTGCGCGAGCACCTGGTTGGTGAAAGACGCGCTCATCACGAACGACGGGTGACCCGTGGCATTGCCGAGGTTGAGAAGTCGTCCCTCCGACAGCACCAGGATGCTGTGGCCGCCCGGCATCCGGTACTCGTGGACCTGCGGCTTGATCTCGATCTTCTCGACTCCCGGCAGGGCCTCCAGGCCCGCGATGTCGATCTCGTCGTCGAAGTGGCCCACGTTGCCGACGATCGCCAGGTGCTTGAGCGACTGAAGGTGCTCCTTCGTGACGACGCGGGTGTTGCCCGTGCCGGTGATGAGGATGTCGACGTCGCCGATGACCGAGTCGAGCTTGGCGACCTGGAATCCGTCCATCGCGGCCTGAAGAGCGCAGATCGGATCGACCTCACCGATGATGACCCGGGCGCCCTGGCCTCGCAGCGCCTCGGCGGCACCCTTGCCCACATCGCCGTATCCCACGATGAACGCGACCTTGCCGCCGACGAGAACGTCGGTGGCGCGGTTGATCCCGTCGGGCAGGGAGTGACGGATGCCGTACTTGTTGTCGAACTTCGACTTCGTCACCGAGTCGTTGACATTGATCCCCGGGAACAGCAGTCCGCCGGCGGCGTGCAGCTCGTACAGGCGGTGGACACCCGTGGTGGTCTCTTCCGTCACACCGATCATGTCCGCGGCCATCCGCGTGAATCGCTGGGGGTCGCGGGCGAGGCTCGCCCGCAGGGTCTCCAGGACGATCCGGTACTCGGTCGAGTCGCCGTCGCCCGCATCGGGGACTGCGCCGGCCTTCTCGAACTCCACGCCACGATGGATGAGGAGCGTCGCGTCGCCGCCGTCGTCGAGAATGAGGTTCGGGCCCGCGTAGCCCTCGGCCGACCAGTCGAAGATGCGGTCTGCGAGCGCCCAGTACTCCTCCAGCGTCTCGCCCTTGAAGGCGAAAACCGGGATCCCGGCGGGGTTCTCCACGGTGCCGTGGGGGCCGACGGCGACCGCCGCCGCCGCTTCATCCTGCGTCGAGAAGATGTTGCAGCTGGCCCAGCGCACCTTGGCGCCGAGCGCCACGAGGGTTTCGATCAGTACGGCCGTCTGCACCGTCATGTGCAGCGATCCCGCGATCCGGGCTCCCGCGAGCGGCTGAGTGGGACCGAACTCGGCGCGGAGGGCCATGAGGCCGGGCATCTCGTTCTCGGCAAGCCGCAGCTGGTGCCGTCCTGCCTCAGCGAGAGACAGGTCGGCGACGACGAAGTCCTGGGCGTGGTCGAGGAGAGAAGCGGGCGAGGCGGGTGTCGGCATCCGGCAATTCTGCCACGCGAAGGAGTCTCAGACGCGCAGTGTTTCGTGCCGCACGACCGTCCAGCCCTTCGGGAACGACATCCGGTCGGTATGGATGGCACAGAGGTCGTGCGCGTGCGGGGCTCCCGCACCGCCGAGCGGACCCACGACGGCCATCTGATCGCCGTAGTCGTAGGTCAGCGTCGTCACGGCCTCACGGGCACAGGCCACCTTGGAGCAGAGTCTCTCGCGCATCGTGCCCACGGTACTCGGCGCCGGTGCTCCGGTTCGGATGCCGCGCCGCCGACTAGAATGGCAGCATGTCACGGATGCGGCTCTCGTGAGACGGCGCGCGGCACAGCCGCCCCGTCGGCCGACGCGGCATGGCCGACACGGACGCGACGATCGCAGCCCGGTCGTGCGTCCCCCGCTCCCCCCACTCGAGACGCGCGCTGAGCGTTTCGACCTCACGGTCGGAACGGCCGCCGAGTTCTTGCGGAGCGCATGGCCCGAACTGCGCGACATCCGTTTCGAGGTGGGCGCCATGCCGCCGGCATCGGACGACGAGGGCATTCCGCGCTGGACGGTGCTGACCGACGAGCGACGCATCATCCTCTACCGGCTGCCGATCGAGCGTCTGAGCCACCTGCACCGCGATGATGAACTGCACCGTCGCATGACGATCGAGAGCTGCGTCTTCCGCGCGGCGGCCGAGTATCTGGGGCGTGACCCCTGGGACCTCGGTCCCGACCGCTTCCGCTTCATCTGAGCCGGCCGGACCCGCTCAACGCGGGAACACCTCGAGCGATGCTGCCGCGACATCGCCGGCTGACACGGGGTAGCCGGCGAGCCGGCCGGGTCCGGCGTAGGCGACTGCCGCTCGTACTCCGTCGCCGTCGGGGATGACCTGGTAGACCCGATCGCTCTGGAGCGGGACCGACACCGCGCGCCCGGCTGGCACGACAATCTCCTCGACAGAGCCGGCCCCGGCCCCGGCGACGAGCCGGACCCGCCGATCGGTGTCGCTGGATGAGGTCACGGTCAGCGTCGGCGATGGCCCGGCCGCGACGGCGACGAGCGCGGGAGCGGCGAGCTCCTGCGCGGCGACGAACCATGCGAAATCGGATTCGCCGCCGGAGCCGGACGTGCTCCACACGGCACCGGTCATGGGGGCGCTCGACGTGATGCGCGCGGTGTAGACGCCCACCGGCAGCCCGGCGAGTTCGAGCTCGAGCGGCACACCGGCCGCGAGGTCGACCGACACGGCATCGCCGACCTGGCCGGCGTCGCTCCACACCGTGACGCTCGCTGTCGCCGGCGCGCTCGGGGACAGCAGCCTCACGAACGCCGCGACGTCGCTCACGTCGGCCGCTCCCGGCTCCTGGGCGATCGCGAATCCCGGGATCACGAGGTCGCGCGCCGGCGTCGTCGTCGCGGTGACCTGATCGACACCGACGGGGACCAGAACCCGGGTGAGGCTGGTCTGCAGCGACGCACGCACGGGAGCCTCGGCCGCCGTGACGCGGATGGTCGGACTCTCCTCGCCGAGCGCCAGGGCAGCCAGCGCGATCACGCGCTGCGCGCCGGCTGCAACGCGCAGGTCGGCACCGGCGGCCGGCGTCGATGCGCCCTCGGCGCCATAGACGGTGAGCGTCACGCGCGCGGCCACATCGCCCGGATTGGCCAGGACGACGAGGTCGGCGGCTCCCGTGGCCGCCGAGCCGCCGACCAGCCAGGATTCCATCGTCGCCCGCGTGCAGGCGGATGCCGCGAACCCGCGCAAGTCCGTCTCATCGATCTGCGCGGATCCCGCCGCGGCCACATCGGTCCGTGCGCCGTCGACGGGTTCGGCGGTCACGGCGAGCGGTCCCCCGCCCCCGATCACGCTCGCTGCCGTGAGCTGCCTCGACGTGGGCACGGCTCCGTCCGATGCTCCGAACACGACACGCTGTGCCGCGGCGTCCGCCAGCGCGGCGGCGGCGGACTCCCGCCCCGCCGCCAGAAGAGGTCCGCCGCAGGTCGCCACCGATGCTGTCGCGGCCGGAGCGGCAGTGATCGCCGCCGGTTCGCGGGAAAGGCCGGGCCACGCCGTGAGCACGGTGCCCACCCCGCCGACCGCGATGGCCATCGCGACGACGGTGCCCACGATCACCTGCCTGCGCGGAGTCCGAGCGACCCGTGTGCTGGTCATCGTCGCCGCCCTGCGCCGATGCCGATGACCCGCGGCCAGCGCCGCGCGTCGGTGAGCGAGCGGCGCGTGGGGACGGCGAGCAACAGGGCGACGGCGACGATCCCGAGCTGCAGAGCGGCCGTGCGGCCCGCATCCGCCTGCTGCACGGCCGACGGCGCGGTCCGCTCGGCGACGCCGGCCGAAACCCGCCACAGCAGACCCTTGGCGGTCTCGCCGACCTTCTCCAGGTCGTCCCGCTGGTCGAGCGAGGTGATCGCCTGGATGCGCAGCTCTCGCGCGTCGTCGGAGTCCGCCGACCCGTCATCGCCGAGCATCACGAACGCAACACCGTGGGCTGCCAGGCGGTCCACGGCATCTCCCTCGGGGTCGGCGATCAGCGCCGCGGCCACCTGCGCAGCCTCGCGGTCACCGGCGTCCGGCGACGTCCGGGCCGAACGGAGCGTGGACTGACCTCCGAGAGCGGCCGTCCCACCCCACACGACGTCGACGACAGCGCCTCCCGAGGTCGGCGTGATCACGAACGTGGCTCGATCCGAGCCAGCGCGCCCCTCCGCGGCGACGTAGGCCGGGAGCGTGCTGGCCGAGCCCTCGATGAGAGCCGATGCGCCGCGCAGCGGGGCGGTCAGCGCGGGCACCGCGGCCACGGCGAGCACAATCACGATCGCGGCGGCGACGGATCCGCGGACCCGGACACGGACCCGCCAGAGATCGAGAGTCGTCAGCGCCGCACCGAGCAGGCCGAACCAGTAGAGGCTGAGCGCTGCGCCGGGCCAGAGGCCCACCGGCTCGGTTCCGTCCGAGCTCAGCACCACGCCGATCGCGAGGGTCGCCGTCGCGAGGCCCACGAGAGCGGTCACCAGCAGGACGGATGCCGGGATCAGGCGTCCGCGGGCCGGGGCGAGCAGCGCGAGCAGAAGAAGCGGTGCGACCGCGAGGGTGATCCACACGGCGGACGAGCCGGTCGCAGCAGCCCAGCCGCCGGCATCCGTACCGGGAAATCCAGCGGCGAGGAAGATCCGTCGCACGAGGTCGATGCGCGCCTCGGGTGCCAGGGGCACTCCCGGGTCGGCGAGCAGCGACCAGGGGTCGCCGGCGCGCACACGCGTCCACACGAGCGGAGCGAAGATCACCGCGGTCGGAACGAGGAGCCAGATCACCCGGCCAAGACCGGCGCCGCGGCGGAGTGTCACGGTGAGCACGATCGCAAGAACCCAGAGGAGCAGCAGAGCCGGCGCGAGAGACGGGGCACAGGCGAGGACGAGAACGGCGATGACCGAGGCGACGGCGGCCGCGCTCCACGAGCGATGAGCGGCTGCCGCAGTGAACACCAACCAGGGCAGCAGGAGGTGCACGAGCACGCCGGTCGGGCGACCCTCGGTCAGTGCGGCGAGGAACATCGGCGCCAGCGCCCACCCGGCCGCGCCGAGTGCGCGAAGGCCGCTGCGCTCGCTCACACGCGTCGTGGCGAACCACCCGCCGAGAGCGGCCAGCGGCATCGCGAGAATCCACAGGACGACGAGAGCCCGCGAGGGCGCCGCGGGCCAGAGCGACCCGATCGCGGCGATCAGCGCGGCAAAGGGGTCGGCCGGCCCGGAGGTCGCCCAGCCCAGCGCGCGGGGCCCGCTCGCGGCGTCGGCCCACAGCTGCCCGACCGTCGCTCGAAGCGGCGCGAGAGCCCCGCCGGCGAGCACGGGCCACGTGAGAAGTGACGTGAACACGATGATCGATACGGCGAGGAAGGCAAGGAAGATCCATGCCCCGCCGCCGCTGAAAAAGCGCAGTTCGCTGCGGCCGGGACCGACCGCACGGGACGAATCGGAGTCGAACCGCTGACGCAGCTCCGAAGAGGTCACCCGGAGCGGCGCGAGCTGCGCCCAGCTCGATCGGCGCGTACGGCGGATGCGTGATCGCGCCCGTTGCACGGGACCCAACCGCGCGACAGCGGTCGCGGCGGATGCCCATTCCGGACCGATCTGCCCTGGTCGCTTTGCCAGAAGGTGCCCGAGCGTCCGGAGAAACGCGAGCGGAAGAACGCTCAGCCAGTGCAGTGGGACCGCCGGTCCCGGGGCGTAGACGAGACGCCGGTGCAGCTGCGCGGTCCGCCCGGCATACGCGCGTCGCCCCCAGGCTGCGGATGAGACCGGCGCCCCGGCGACGCCGTCGCCCGCGACGGCGATCACCGCGCCGGGCACGATGGCCACGCGGTCCCCGCGGAGCCGGGCACGCACGCCCAGGTCGAGCCCTTCGTCGGCGCCGGCCAGCGCCGCATCGATGCCGTCGAGCTCGCGCCACGCGGCCGTCCGCACGAGCAGGCCGCGGGCGTCGGCGCCCATCACGTCTTCGCGGGAGTCGTGCTGCCCCTGATCCAGTTCCCCTTCGGCGAGCTGCACCGTGCGTCCGAGCGCAGTCATCGAGGTGCCGAGCGAGACGATCTGACCGGCGTCGTCCCAGCGGACGAGCTTGGGTGCTGCGACGGCGACGGAGGGAGCGGTCTCGAGCGCGCCCGCGAGGCGGACGAGGGCATCGGGCGCGGGCGCGGTGTCTTGCGCCAGCAGCCACACTGCGTCGCCGTCGATCCGCCGGCTCCCCATCGAAACGGCCTCGGCGAAAGAGGTCCGCCGGTCGGCGGCGATCACCCCCTCCGCTCCGGAGTCGGCGGCGAGCCGCGAGATGACGGCATCCGTCCCGCACAGCACGATGGTCAGCACGTCGAGCGGGCGCGACTGTTCTCGAAGAGCAGCAAGCGTCCGCTGCAGATGCAGATCGGCGGGCACGCGCCCGTCGGGGCGCACGACCAGCAGCGCGTGAACTCTGGCGGGCATGACGGAGTCAGCCTAAGCGCGGGGGACGAGCACCAACGCCCATCCGCCGCGAGTCCCGAGATCGATCGAGCGGATCAGGCGCGACGCTTGATCTTGCGACGTTCTCGCTCGCTGAGCCCGCCCCAGATGCCGAAACGCTCGTCGTTGCTCAGCGCGTAATCGAGGCACTCACCGCGCACGTCGCACGTCGTGCAGATGCGCTTCGCGTCGCGGGTGGATCCACCCTTCTCCGGAAAGAAAGCCTCCGGATCGGTCTGTGCGCACAGCGCCTCGGACTGCCATGACAGCGTGGCGTCGCGTTCGCCCTCGACCGGTCGCCGCACCCCGGGGACCCCGAGATTGACCGGGTCGACGAACCAGTCGTCGGGAACGCCGGAACGGTACCCAGCCATATCGCTCTCCCCACTGTTTCCCCTCACGCTGGTGCGCGTGTTGTGATAATTACACCCTTGTCATTCCACGGGGTCAAGTCGCAGATCGTAAACCCTCAATACGGAAGTGAAGCTTTTCCGGCCCTGCACGGCGTGTCGCGACCACCCGAGACGGTCAGCGACGACCGGGCGTCGCGACGAACGCCTCGCCGGAACCCGTGAGGACCGCGTCGCCGTCACGCGCAGACAGATAGGCGGCGCGTCCGGGCACGAGCACGACGGATGCCGCGCCCGCGGCGACCTCGACCGTCCCTCGGACGGCGAGCACGATGGCCGGCCCCATGAGGGTGAGCGGGATGGCCACGCCCACGACCGTGACGCGCGTGAGCGCGAAGTCCGGGACGTCGACCTCGAACACCTCGACGCCGGGGGCGACCCATCGCGCGGCGACCAGCGGCACCGGTCCCGGCGTCGTGTCGACGATGCGGAGGAGTTCGGGGACGTCGATGTGCTTGCGGGTCAGCCCGCCGCGCAGGACGTTGTCGCTGGCCGCCATGAGCTCGACTCCCAGGCCGTCCTGATACGCGTGCAGCACACCCGCGGGGGCGAAGACCGCCTCTCCTCGCTGCAGCACGACGAGATTCATCAGCAGCGCGACCACCAGGCCGGGGTCTCCGGGGAAGGCGGCCGCGATCGTGCACAGGACCTCGAGCTCCCCGGTGAACTCCGGCGACGCGGCAGCGGCAAGCTCCGCCGCGATCTCGGCCACGGGGGCCGAGCCCGAGAGCGCCCAGGCGAGTGCGTCGCGCAGCACCGCGGACTCGTCGTCTCCGTTCAGCCGGCCGGCGAGCGCCCGGGCCCCCGGGCCGTCTCCGAGCGCGTCGACGAGCCGCCGCGTCTGCGGCAGGGAGCGCAGACCCAGCAGCGCACGGAAGGTGCCGCTCAGGGCGACGATGATCTCCGGCTTGTGATTGTCATCTCGATAGAGGCGGTCAGCGGCATCCCGCGGGATCCCGCGCGCCTCTTCGTGCGCGAACCCTGCCACGGCCTGCTCTTTCGTGGGGTGGGCCTGGATCGACAGGGTGGATGCCGCGGCCAGCAGCTTCATCAGATACGGCAGCGCGGGTTCACCCGCCTCAGCGAGCGCGACGTCGAGCGTGCGTCCCGTTCCGTCGTCGACGATCGACGGCGACCCGGCATAGTCGCCGTACCAGGACTCGGCCTCGGGAGCGCCCGAGGGAGCCCTGCCCTCCAGCTCCGCAATGAGCGACGCCGATCCCCAGGAGTAGCCGCGGGGTGTATTCGAGATCGGGAGGAGCACATCTTCAGCCTAGAGCCGCGGGAGAACCGGGCCCGCGGCCCGCCGGCGGTAGCCTGATCAGACCATGGCCGCCCACGCACTGCATCCGATCTCGGCGCCTCCTGCCGCGCCGATCCGGGAGAAGTTCGGGCATCTGCTCGTGCGCGCCTGGTGCATCTTCGTGCTGGTGGCCGGGTTCGCGGGGACATCGTGGCTGATGGCGTTCGGCGTCGCGGGGACCGCGGTGGTCGCGTACGGCTCGGGCCTGATCTCGATGATCCTCTGGATCGTGCTCCGACCCGGAGTGCAGTGGCGGCGGCTGCCATGGCTGGCCGTGGGCTACGTCGCGTGGGCGACCTGCTCGATCCTCTGGAGCGCGTACCCGGCATCCACCGTCCCGACCCTCCTCCTGCTGCTGAGCACGACGGTGCAGGCCATGTTCGTCGGCTCGGTGCTCACCTGGCGGGAGCTCGTGCGCTCGATCGCCTCAGCTCTGAAATGGGTTCTCGGCGTGTCGCTCGCGTTCGAGATCTGGGTGTCGCTCGTCTGGGGGGGGCCCGTCATGCCCGGCTTCGGGCGACCCGGGCGGGGCGTCGACCCGATCGAGATGTGGAGCCGCGACAACCTCTTCGACGGGGGACGCATCCAGGGTGTCTTCGGCAACGCGAACGCGCTGGCCTATGTCGCGCTGCTGGGCATCGTCGTCTTCTCGATCCGCATCGCCTCCCGCGCGCCGCGACGCCCCTTCCTGTACGCGTGGATCGTGGTCGCCGCCTTCCTCTTCTTCCGCGCCGCCTCGGCGACGGCCACTCTGGCCGCCGCCGCGGTCGCCGTGGTGCTCGCGGCCGCCCTCATCATGCGCGCGAGCCGGCGTGCCGGCGTCCGGACGCGCTTGCACCTCGCCTATGCCGTCATCGCACTCGGCGGTCTGGGCGCTCTGTGCGTGGCCCGCGACGGGGTGTTCGCCCTCCTCGGCCGCTCTTCCGACCTCTCCGGACGTGAGCGCATCTGGGAGGCCGTCGGCGATCGGGCCGCCGAACGACCCGTGCAGGGCTGGGGGTTCTCGACTCCGTGGATCCCGACCGACCCGGCCTTCGACGGCTGGATCGTCGACCACGGGGTCACCGTGATGCAGGCCCACAACATGTGGCTCGACGTCTTCCTGCAGCTCGGAGTGATCGGCGTCTCGCTGATGGCGCTGACGGTGTTCGCCTTCGGCTGGCGCGCCTGGTTCTTCGCGATCGACCGCCCCCGCTCGGACTTCGTCGCCGATCGCCCATACTCCGCCCTCACGCTTCTGCCCCCCCTCGTCGCCGCCCTCCTCCTGGTGCAGGGACTCGCGGAATCCACTCCGCTGCTCGGCTGGGGCTGGATGCTGCTGGTCATGTTCTCGTTCAAGATCAAGCAGACACCGCTTCTCAGCCGTGGGCCCGCAGAACAGCGTCCGGTCGGCGAGCAGGGCGAGCGGCTCCCGACGTGATGGCGGCTCCCGATGCGTCCGCGCCCGCCGGCGCGGCGGCGCTTCTCCGGTCGGCCGACTTCGCACGGGCTTATACGCTCACGGTGTTCGCCGCCATGTTCGGCAGTCATCTCATCGAGCGCCTCGCGGGGCGCGTGACCCTCGTCACGATCGTGACGGCGCTCTGCCTTCTCGGCGTGAGCATCCTCCTCTCCCGGCGCGGCGAGATCTCCCTCGTCCGCCTCGTGCCCTCATCGCTGCTGCTGCTGTGCGCGTGGGCCTTCGCCAGCATCTTCTGGAGCACGGATGCCGGAACGAGCCTGTTGCGCTGGCTCGCGATGATCGGGGTCGCCCTCCTGGCCGTCACCATCGGCCACATCCGTGACACGCTGCAGACGGTACGCGCGCTCGGTGATGTTCTCAGAGCAGCGCTGGTGCTCTCGCTCGTACTCGAGATCCTCTCCGGCATCCTGCTGGACACTCCACTGCGTTTCTTGGGCATCCAGGGCAACCTCGCCGCGTGGGGGCCGATCCAGGGGATCTTCGGCACGCGCAACTCTCTGGGCATCGTCGCGGTCGTCGCGCTCATCACGTTCGCGGTCGAGCTGCGCACTCTGTCCGTGCGCCCGGCGGTCGGCATCGGTTCGATCGTCCTCGCCGCCGGTCTCGCGCTGCTGTCGGCCTCCCCCACCGTCCTCGTGCTGTCGACCGGCGTCGGGGTGGCCGGCGGGGCACTCGCTCTCGTGCGTGCCGCGCCGATCGCGCGCCGAAGCGCCCTGCAGTGGATGCTTGCGGGTGCCGTCACCGCGTCGGCGATCGCGCTGTATGCGCAACGATCGGCGATCATCACCACCACCGGCGCGGCCGACGACCTGGCGCTGCGCACAGATCTGTGGACGCTCGCGCAGTACTACATCCGTCTGAAGCCGGTGCAGGGCTGGGGCTGGTTCGGTGCCTGGCCGGCCGCCGAGCCGCCCTTCGCGACGATCAACATCCTGCTCGAAGAAGCACACCGGAGCGCGCTCAACGCATACGTCGACGTGCTGTTGCAGCTCGGCTGGGCGGGGGCCCTGCTCCTCTGCATCGTCGGCGGCGCAGCTTTGGTTCGTTCCTGGCTCGATGCCAGCCAGCGCCGGTCGACCGTCTACGCCTGGACGCCGCTGGTGCTGGTCGCCCTGGCGGTCACCTCGCTGTTCGAATCGTACGTGCTCACCGGCGCGGGCTGGCTGCTGCTCGCGCTGGCCGCCGTGCGTGCCGGGCAGTCACGATCGTGGCGCCGACGATTGGATGCCGCGGGTCCTGGCGAGGCGGGCCTGCAACACGCTCCGGGATAGACTTCCAGGGCCATGAGTGCTTCCCCTGACGCCCCGGTCGCGTTCACTCCCGAGAGCGCGACGATCGCGATCGTGACGTTCAACCGCGCGCACCTGCTCACGCGTCTGCTCGAGTCGATCTCGGTGATGAACCCGCAGCCCGGGCACGTCGTCATCGTCGACAACGCCTCCACCGACGACACCGGCGATGTGGTCGAGTCCTTCCGGGACGGCATCGGCTCTGAGATCGTCTATCGCAGACTCGACACGAACACGGGCGGGTCGGGCGGATTCAGCGAGGGAATGCGCATCGCGTACGAGCTCGGGTCCACCTGGATCTGGCTCATGGACGACGACGTCGAGGTCCTGACGGATGGCCTCGCACGCATGGGCGCGTGGGCACCGCGGTTCAAGTCCATCCAGGGCCGCCGCTACGATTACGACGGCAGCGAGTTCTACTGGCAGTACCGCATCGCGGAGCGCATGGGCATCCCGATTCCGTTCGCGCCGTCGGGCTTCGACGCGTCGGGGTACAAGGAGATGAACTCGGGCTGCTTCGAAGGGATGTTCATCCATCGCGACATCGTCGCGCGGATCGGGCTGCCCGACCCGAGGTTCTTCATCTACTGGGACGACCAGACCTACGGATGGCTCGCCTCCCGGCACACGACCTCCGTCATCGTCGACGAGTTCGTGCTGCGCCGCACCCGCGAGATCAAGCAGTGGGACATGGGCATCCGCCACATGAATGCGTCCAGCGACGCCTACCGGTACTACATCATGCGCAACCGCGCCTACATCAAGCGCTATCACCGCGCGCTCGGCGTCTACAGCCCGGTCCTGTTCGGTGCCGGCACGGCGCTGACCTTCGGCAAGGAGCTCATCCGGCTGTTGTTCGTCGAGCGCAAGGTCCGGGGCACCTTGAACCTGTTCCGCGGACTCAAGGATGGGCGCGTGATCGCCCGCGACCCGCACTGGCAGCCGATGCCGGCGCTGGAGCCCGCCGCCTGACCTCAGCGGTGGGAGTCGGCGTTGTACGAGTCCAGGACCTCTGCGATCGGAGCGTCGAGCTTCAGCCGTCCACTGTCGAGGTACAGCCCGCGGGTGCAGAAACGCCGCAGGTCCCTCTCGTTGTGGCTGACGAAGAAGAGTGTCCGCCCGTCGGCGAGCAGTTCATCGATACGGCGGTAGCACTTCTCCCGGAACGCCTTGTCGCCGACGGCGAGCACTTCGTCGACCAGCAAGATCGGCTCGTCCAGCTGAGAGACGACCGAGAACGCCAGGCGTACCTTCATGCCGTTCGACAAGTGCTTGTACGGCATCTCGACGAAGTCGCCGAGCTCGGCGAAATCGACGATGCCATCGAACCTGCGCGCCACTTCAGCGGCCGACATCCCGTGCAGCCCCGCCGTGAGCCGGATGTTCTCGCGCACCGTGAGGTCGCCCACGAACCCTCCGGTGATCTCGATGAGCGGCGCCACTCCCCCGTGGACTTCGACCGATCCCTCGTCGGGCAGCAGCACCCCGGCCACGAGCTTGAGAAGAGTCGACTTCCCCTGGCCGTTGCGGCCGACCACGCCGATCGCCTCGCCGTGCTTCACGTCGAAGGACACGTCCCGGAGGGCCCAGAACTCATCGGGGCGCGTGCGGCGCGCAGAACCCGCGAACAGGTCCTTCAGCGAACGTCGGCCACGCCGGTTGCGGCGAAAGCGCACGCCGAGGCCGGATACTTCGATCGCGACGTCCGCCATCAGAGTTCCTTCAGGACGGCGCGTTCGAGGCGCCGGAACACGAGGATCCCGAGCGCCAGGATCCCGATGCTCATCCCGGCACCGATGCCGACCGCCAGCGGGTCCCATTCCTCCGGGAACAGGCCCACGCGATAGAGCGTGAAGATCCCGGCGAGCGGATTGAACACGGCGAGCTGGGCGACGATGCCCGGCAGGTCGGTGACTCCGTAGATGATCGGCGACGCGTAGAAGAGCGCGCGCAGGATCAGCCGTGTCGTGCGCTCGAGGTCGCCCCACATCACGCACAGGGGGGCGACAAGCAGGCCGAGGCCCACGAGGAGCATCAGCTGCAAGAGGACCGCGACCGGCAGGAGGAGAAGCCCCCAGCCGACCGTGGCCCCCGCGGCGATCGCGAAAACCGCCAGCACCGGGAGCGAGAAGAGAAACTCGATCCCCTTGCTCAAGACGATCCGGTTGACCCAGATCGAGCGCGGAATCGCCGTCGAGCGTACGAGTCGGGCATCCTTGTGGAATGCGCGCGTGAAGTCCGTGACCGCTGCGTTGAACCACACCCAGGGCAGCAGACCTGAGATCAGGAAGACGATGTAGGGCTGCGCGCCGATGTCGCCGCGCTGAAAGACCTGGGTGAAGACGAACCAGTAGATGAGGCTCATCACGAGCGGATCCAGTACCGACCAGAGGTACCCCAGAGCGCTGGTCGAATAGCGCACGCGGAGGTCGCGAGCCGACAGGAGCCACAGCGAGTGGAGGTAGCGACGCGGGGATCCGGGTGCGCCGACAACGGCTGTGGTCACGGTCCGATCCTACGGTGGCGCGCGCTCAGCGGAGCCTCATCACGCTAGTAGCGTGTCGCGTCTAATGTAACGGGTATTGCTGGTTGGCTTGTCTCGATT
>NZ_WOYQ01000022.1:37524-92633 GCF_011620665.1 Microbacterium sp. | reverse complement strand
CCTCTGTCTTCCAAACAGATGATGCGAGTTCGATTCTCGTCAGCCCCTCCACATCCCACTCGCGCCGGCAGCGTCAGGCGGGCGAAGCCTCGGCATGGCTCGCCGAGTGGGCGCGATAGATCTGAGCGTTCTGCTGGATGCCGGCCCTCTCGCCGGTCGTGAGCTCGCGCCGCACCTTCGCGGGCACACCGGCGACGAGCGACCCGTCGGGCACGATCATGCCCTCCAGCACGACGGCTCCCCCGGCGATCAGGCATCCGCTTCCGATCTGAGCCCCAGAGAGCACGACGCTGCCCATTCCGATCAGTGATCCGTCGCCGATCGAGCACCCGTGCACCACCGCATTGTGACCGACCGAGACGTCGCGGCCGATGACGACGGGATGGTCGGCATCGACGTGCACGGACACGTTGTCCTGCAGGTTGCTGCCGACGCCGATGGTGATGGACGCGCTGTCGCCGCGCACGACGGCGTTGTACCAGACGCTCGCGCCCTCGGCGACGGTGACATCGCCGATCACGCGGGCGCCGGAGGCGACGAACGCCGTCTCGTGCAGCTGCGGTGTGCGCCCCGCGAGGGACAGGATCGAAGCGTCTTCGGCGATCGTCATGGCTCACACACTAGCGGGCGCCACAACGGTTCAGGCCAGGTGAGTGAGGCGTGACGCAAGGAGCGTCGCCGCGACCCGGGTCGCACGCAGCGATGGCTCGTCCGCCGTCAGCGGGTCGCGGTCGATGACAGCGAGATCGGCGGTGTCGCCGGGAGACAGCGCGCTGCCTGTCTGCGACCCTCCGGCGGTGGATGCCGCGACAGCCGTGGCGGCATCCACACCCTGCTCCGGTCGCCAGGGCGCGCGCCCGGCGCGCGTGCGGAAGACGGCCGCCGCGATCGCTGCCCACGGATCGAGCGGCGACACCGGGGCATCCGAACCGAACATCAGGTTCGCACCGCCATCGGCGAGGGAGCGCAGCGGATATGGCACCGAGGTCTGAGTTGCCCAGATCGAGTCGGTCAGGTCGCGGTCGTCGACAGCATGCGCGGGCTGCACGCTCGCGGCGACTCCCAGTCGAGCGAACCGGGCGAGATCGGCGTGCGCCACCAGCTGCGCGTGCTCGATCGTCCCGTAGGCGCCGGCGATCGCGAACGCATCCAGCGCATTCGTGTTCGCGAGGTCGCCGATCGCGTGCACGGCGCACGCGAGCCCGGCGCCTGTCGCACGGGTGAGGAGCGAAATGAGCTCATCCGGAGGCACGGTCAGCACGCCGTGGTTGCGGGGCTCGCCGGGGTAGGCCTGCGCACACGCCGCCGTGCGGGTGCCGAGCGAACCGTCGGTGATGACTTTGAGCGGCCCCACGCGCACGAGGCCCTCGGCATCCATGGCGTCACCCGTCTGAAGTCCCTCCGCGATCGCGCGGTCGAGGAGCTCCGGATACACGCCGAACGAGACCCGCGTCGCGTCGAATCCGTTGCCCAGCCGCCGCGCCCAGGCTTCGGCGTTCCAGGCCATGTCGAAATCGACGACACCGACGATTCCTCGCGCCGCCGCCGCGCGCAGGCCGGCATCGACGAGGACGTCGCTCACGAACGGATCGGCGGCGTTCAGCCGCCGCGAGATCTCGAACGCGGGCTCTTCGCGCAAGACTCCCGACGCCGTGGCTTCGAACCCCTCGCGACGCAGCGCCGCGGAGTTCAGCCACACGCTGTGCACATCGGCATTGATGAGGTACGTCGGCACCTCGCCGGTCACCGCATCCAGGGCGAGACGCTCCATCGCGTCGGGCCAGAGGGCGTCGCGGAACCCGGCGCCGATGCGGCGACCATCGGCGAGCACGGGCGCACCGGCCATGGCCGAGGCCGCCTCCGCGGCCGTGGCGGTGTCGCCGAGGTCCGCGCGCTGGGCCGACAAGGCCCACTGCACCGTGTGGACATGGTGATCCCAGAGGCCGGGGATCACCCACCCGCCGGCCGCATCGAGCACCGCGCCGCGACGGACCAGCGCCCCCGCCGGCGCAATGTCGGCGATGAGCCCGCCCCGCAGGTGGAGGTCGACGGGGTCGGAACCGAACGGATCAAGCCGGTCGCCACCGGTGAGGCGCGCATTCGCGATGACGCCGACGCGCTCGCCGAGCGCGAGAGTCACCGCGCATCCCGTGCACGCCGCGCCGCCCGCAGGGCGTCGTGAGCGCGCCGCATCTCGCCGGGCAACCGAGGATCCACATACCCGCCTGTCCCCTGCTCGAGCTGGAGGATGATCTCGTCCACCACCTCGTCGGGCCGATTCTGGCTGAGCTTCCGCTTGGCGACGACCTTCGTCGGAGTGAGCCGGAAGCCGACCGTGCCACGCTCCAGCTTGTGCACGAAATCCGCGTCATTGGGCAGCTCCCAGAGGAACCGCGGATCGGACGAGGACGATTCGAAGCGCCGAACCAACCGCTCGAGCACGACGAGATTCTCATCCGGCGTCAGCACCTCCGGGACCCCCGAAAGGTGCACCGAGACGAAGTTCCACGTCGGGACGTTCGGCCCGGCTCCCCCCCAGCCGGGCGAGATGTATCCGTGCGGGCCCTGAACGATCACGAGCAGCTCACGCTCACCGAGCCCGAGGATCGCATCGTCGGGCTTGCCCACATGGCCCACGATCGTGAGGTCGTCACGATCGTCATCGAGAAGCATCGCGTAGTGCGACGCCACGAGACCGCCGTCGGTGGTGCTGACCAGTGTCATCCACGGGTTCTGATCGACCACACGGCGGAGCTCGGTGAGATCCGTCATCGCGAAACTCGGATTCTGTCTCATGTCTTCCTCACGCCTGACATCTCGGGCACCAGTAGAGCTTCCGGGCACCCATCTCTTCCATCACGATCGCCGTGCCGCAGACGCGGCAGGGCGCGCCGGCACGGTGGTACACCCAGTGTCGATCATCGCGATGGGCCAGGGCACGGCGATAGGAGTCGGCATCCAGATCATCCATCGTCATCATCTGCCCGGTCTCGACCCCGATCGCCAGCAGCCACGCCCAGTCGCGCCAGATGGCCCGGAGCACCTCTTCCGAGACGTCGCGGCCAGGGGTGTGCGGGTTGAGCCCCGCGCGGAACAGCAGCTCGGCGCGATACACGTTGCCGATCCCGCTCACGACACTCTGATCCATCAATTGCAGACCGATCGGCGCGGGCCCCCGCCGAACGACAGCGACGAAGCGCTCCTCGCCCGCCGCCGAGTCGCCGACCAGCGGGTCGGGTCCGAGCTTCGCGATTCTCGCGGCGACCTCATCGGGTGTCTGCAGCTCGCACGCGGTCGGGCCTCGCAGATCCGCGCAGGCGAGCTCGGTCAGCAGCCGCAGCCTCACCTGTCCGACCACCGGTGGCGGCCACTCGTCGGCGACATCCCCGAGGCCCTGCGTCTGCTCGCTCATCCGCACGTGAACCCGGGACCGCCGCGGCGCGCCGATCGAATTCGGCGCGCGCTCCCCCGACGGATCGATCACGAGCTCCCCGGCGAAATCCCACGCGCCGTAGATGCCGAGGTGCACGCGCAGCCAGATCTCGTCATCGAACTCCACGAACATCTGCTTGCCGACGGCGCGCGCCTGTGTCACCGTTCGACCGTTGAGGATCGCGGCTCCCTCGGCGAATCGTCCCTGCGGGCTGGATGCGGCGACCTCCCGCCCGACGATGTTCCGATCGAACTCGCGCGCGATGCGGTGGACCGAATGACCTTCCGGCACTACCGCGGTCCTTGAGCCTGCCGACGGTCCGATTCGATCTGCTCGGCGGATCGTCCACCCCCCACGGCTGCGCGCGGGTCGGGTTGCAGCGACCCGTCGGACTCGAACGCCGACAGCTGCGCTATCCGTCGCGCGTGGCGCTCCTCGGTCGAGAAGGGCGTCGCGATGAACCGGTCGATGAAGCCGATCGCCTCCTCCACCGTGTGCTGGCGCGCACCGATCGCAATGACGTTTGCGTCGTTGTGTTCTCGCGCGAGCTCGGCCGTCGCGATGCTCCAGACGAGCGCCGCACGGATGCCGCGCACTTTGTTCGCAGCGATCTGCTCGCCGTTGCCCGAACCCCCGAAGACGATTCCGAGCGCGGGAAGCCCCGCATCCTGATCGCGCACGACCGCCTGGGCGGCGCGGATGCAGAACGCCGGGTAGTCGTCGAGCGGGTCGTACTCGATCGGACCGTGGTCCGTCACGTCGTGTCCCTGCTGGGCCAGGTGATGCTGCAGCTGCGTCGAGAACTCCAGCCCGGCATGGTCCGTCGCGATGTGAATGCGCATGCCGACCATCCTATGAAGACGTAGGCTGGTCGGGTTGCCGTCGGCGCCAGCAGCGCCTGTCCGCGGTGGCGCACCCTGAACCCACGGGAGTACCGCAGTGCCTGGAGAGAACCTCACCCGGAGTGAAGCACAGGAGCGGCGCGCGATCGTCGATCCTTCGAGCAGCTCAGGATCCGCGGTCTCCTACGAGATCACGCTGGATCTGACCACCGGCGCGGAGGTCTTCCGTTCCCGGGCCGTGATCCGGTTCGCAGCGATCGACGGCGCGTCCACCTTCGTCGATCTGATCGCACGCGACGTGCACGAGATCACGCTGAACGGCCGATCGATCGACCCCGCATCCGCGTTCGCCGACTCGCGGATCGCTCTTTCGACTCTCGCCGCCGAGAATGAGCTGGTCGTCGTCGCCGACTGCCTCTACACGAACACCGGCGAGGGCCTGCACCGCTTCGTCGATCCGGTCGACGGTGAGGTGTACTTGTACTCACAGTTCGAAGTGCCCGATTCGCGGCGTGTGTTCGCGGTCTTCGAGCAGCCCGACCTGAAGGCGACGTTCCAGTTCACCGTGACGGCCCCCGCGGCATGGAAGGTCATCTCGAACTCGCCGACGCCTGCACCCGTGCTCGACGGCGATCGTGGCACCTGGACGTTCGAGCCGACACCGCGCATCTCGTCCTACATCACCGCTGTGATCGCCGGCCCGTATGAAGAAGCGTTCTCGGAGCTCACGAGCGCGTCAGGCCGTGTCATTCCTCTGGGCGTATACGGACGCAAGAGCCTGTGGCAGCATCTCGACGCCGACTACATCTTCGACAAGACCCGCGAAGGCTTCGCGTACTACGAAGAGAAGTTCGGCGTCCCGTACCCGTTCGCGAAGTACGACCAGCTGTTCGTGCCGGAATTCAATGCCGGCGCCATGGAGAACGCCGGCGCGGTGACGTTCACCGAGACCTACGTCTTCCGTTCGAAGGTGACGGATGCGGTCAAGGAGCGGCGCGTCGTGACGATCCTGCACGAGCTCGCGCACATGTGGTTCGGCGACCTGGTCACCATGAAGTGGTGGAATGACCTGTGGCTGAACGAATCATTCGCGGAGTGGGCGTCGACGATCGCAACCGCCGAGGCCACAGAGTGGACCGAGGCGTGGACGACCTTCAACGCGATGGAGAAGACCTGGGCGTACCGCCAGGATCAGCTGCCCTCGACCCACCCGGTCGTCGCGACGATCACCGATCTTGAAGACGTGCAGGTGAACTTCGACGGCATCACCTATGCCAAGGGAGGCTCGGTCCTCAAGCAGCTGGCCGCATGGGTGGGCATCGAGGCGTTCTTCGCGGGGGTCTCCCGGTATTTCCAGAAGCACGCGTGGGGCAACACCGAGCTCCGCGACCTGCTCATCGAGCTCGAGGCCACCAGCGGCCGCGAGCTCGAGACATGGTCGAGGAAGTGGCTCGAGACTGCAGGCGTCAACACGCTCTCCCCCGAGATCAGGGCCGATGTGGACGGGGTCATCACCCGATTCGCCATCGTGCAGACGGCCCCGGCGGACTACCCCACCATCCGTCCCCACCGATTGGGTGTCGGCTTCTATACGCTCGAGGGGGATGCCCTGGTGCGCACCCATCACGTCGAGCTCGACGTGGACGGCGATCTCACCGAGGTGCCGGAAGTGAAGGGTCTCACTCAGCCGGACCTCGTGCTCCTGAACGACGACGACCTTGCGTACGCGAAGATCCGCCTCGACCAGCGGTCGCTGCAGACCGCGATCGCGCATCTGGGAAAGATCACGGACCCGCTGGCGCGCTCCCTCGTCTGGGGCGCCGCATGGGATCAGGCACGCGATGCGGAGGCGTCGGCATCCGACTACGTCGACCTCGTGCTGCGCAACATCGGCGCCGAGACCGAGTCGACCACCGTCCGCACGACCCTCGGTCAGCTGCAGTTGGCGGCGAACTCCTACGTCACCCCGGAGAAGCGCGCCATCACGCGCGAGAAGGTCGCCGACGGCCTGTGGAGCCTCGCCCAGTCCGCAGCGGCGGGAAGCGACAGCCAGCTGCAGTTCGCGACGGCCTTCGCCTCGGCCGCCGCGACCCCTGCGCACTGGGAAGCGGTGCGCGCCCTGCGCGACGGTGAGACCGTGCTCGACGGTCTCGACATCGACGCCGACCTCTCCTGGGCGCTTCTCGTCTCGCTCGCAGCGGGTGGGGTCGTCACGGCGGCGGACATCGACGACGCGCTTGCTGCCGACAACACCGCCAAGGGCGGGGAGTTCGCGGCGCAGGCGAAGGCGGCGCTCCCGAGCGTCGCCGACAAGACGATCGCTTGGGAATCGCTCGTCGACAGCGAGGGTTTGCCCAACACGGTGATCCGGTCCGCTGCGCTCGGCCTGACGCACCCTGCCGGCGTCGAGGCGCTGTCTGCCTTCGTCAAGCCCTACTTCGAGATGCTGCTGCCGATCTGGAACTCGCGGACCTACCAGATTGCGAACTACCTGATCGTCGGGCTGTACCCGGCTCCGCTCGCGAGCGCCGCGCTGCGCGACTCGACCCGCGGGTGGCTCGAAGTCCATGCCGATGCCCCGCCGGCTCTGCGCCGCCTCGTCAGCGAGAACCTCGCGGGCGTCGAGCGCGCGCTCGCTGTGCAGGAGCGCGATGCGCAGGAGACCGGCGCCGCTGTGCAGAGCTCATGATTTTCCCCGGGTCGGATGCGGCCGCCCGGCGGTGCGCGTAGCGTCGAACCCATGATCGTCGCACGCAACCTGACAAAGCGCTTCGGCGAGAAGACGGCGGTCTCCGACGTCTCGTTCACGGTGCAGTCGGGGAAGGTCACGGGCTTCCTCGGGCCCAACGGCGCGGGCAAGTCCACGACGATGCGGATGATCGTCGGGCTGGATGAGCCCACGTCCGGCTCGGTCACGGTCGACGGACGCGCGTATCGGTCACTGCGCTCGCCGCTGACCGAAGTCGGGGTGCTGCTGGACGCCAAGGCCGTCCACACCGGCCGCAGCGCGCGCAATCATCTGTTCGCGATGGCGGCGACGCACGGCATTCCTCGCTCACGGGTGGACGACGTGATCGAGCTCACCGGGCTCACCTCCGTGGCGCGCCGACGCGCGGGGAGGTTTTCGCTCGGCATGGGACAGCGCCTGGGACTCGCGACGGCCCTTCTCGGCGACCCACAGACGCTCATCCTCGATGAGCCGATCAATGGGCTCGACCCCGAGGGTGTGCGCTGGGTCCGGCAGTTCGTCCGAGCGCTGGCAGCCGAGGGGCGGACCGTGCTCCTGTCCAGTCACCTGATGAGTGAGATGGCTCTGACCGCCGACCACGTGATCGTGCTGGGACGTGGGCGCGTGCTCGCCGACGCTGCGCTGGATGACCTCGTCGGCGCGTGGACCCATACCGTGGTGACGGTGCGCAGCCCTCGCGCTTCCGACCTGGCCCACGCGATCGCCGGCGCCGGCGTGACCGTCGCCGACCTCGCCCCCGGCGTGCTGGAGGTCGGCGGTCTCACGGCTGCGGCTATCGGCGACACAGCAGCAGCCCATGGCATCCCCCTGCACGAGCTCGTGCCCCGCGCGGGCTCACTCGAAGACGCCTACCTCGCGTTGACCGAGGAAGCCGTCGAATACAAGACGAAGGAGGCCCGATGACCGGGGCCGCCCGCAGCCGGACCCGGTCGAGGAGGTCCGTCCCACGCAACGCTCGCCTCTCATTCGCACGCGTTCTGCGCAGCGAGATCCTGAAGCTCGCGACCCTGCGCTCGACGTGGTGGTCGCTGGGCATCGCCGTGGCGGTTTCGGTGGGCATCGCCCTGCTGGTCGCCTCGGCGTCACGCGACTTCGGCGGAGAGTTCCCACCCGTGAACGCGATCACCGCACCGATGCAGTTCTCCCTGCTGATCGCCGGGATCTTCGGAGCCATCGCGATCACCGGTGAATATTCAACGGGGATGATCCGCGCCACTCTGACTGCAGAGCCGCGTCGCGGCGCCGTACTGCTGGCCAAAGCCATTGCCGTGGCGGGCTTTCTCGTGCTCACCGTGGTCGTCAGCACTCTGATGGCGATCGCCGCCACCTCGCCGCTCCTCGATGACGGCGGCATCGATTGGACCGATCCAGAGCTCTCCACGGTTCCTCTGGCGTATGGTCTGCTGGCCCTGCCCGCGGTCGGGCTCATCGGACTCGGCTGGGGATTCATCATCCGCAACGGCGCGGGAGCGATCGCCGCCACCGTGGGACTCCTGTTCGTCGCCCCGATCATCCTCAGTCTGTTCTCGATCGGCGGCGAAGCCTGGGCTTGGCTGGTGGAGCTGAATCAGTACCTCCCGATGGATGCCGCTTCAACCCTGGTGGCTGCGAACGCGACCGATGTCGTCGTGCCGGTGCTCACGCTGCTCGCCTGGCCCACCGCGACGCTCCTCGCCGGCTGGGCGATCCTGCGGTCACGGGACGCCTAGCTGTGTGAGCCAGGGGGATGGGCGGCCCGGAGTGCGCCGCCGTTCACGGCCGCGGCGGTGTCGCCTATGAGCGGGCGTCGGTGTGCGGATCTGCTCAACCCCGCCGGACGGCGCGCGGTGCCATGGAACGCACATGGACTCTCGTTAGGATCGTCCCGATGAGCGTCATCTCGATCGCGACCACACCACCCCCATCCGACTGGTCCTGGGGGTGGTGGGGCAATCTCGCGATCGACGTGGGCGGAAACCTGCTCGCGGTCGTGGGGATCATCGTCGGCGCCCTCGTGGTGTCATGGCTTCTGCGCTTCGCCATCCGGCGGATCGTTCGACGGATCGTGGCCGGGGCGAAATCGAAGGCGAACGTCGACGACACGCGGGCCATCGATGCCTCCCCGCTGGCACAGGTTCGGCTCGTCCAGCGCACGCGGACGCTCGGCACGATCCTGCAGAACATCCTCAATATCGCGCTGGCGATCATCGCACTGCTCATGATCATCTACGTCATCGACCCGACCGTGCTCGGTTCGTTCGCGCTGCTGTCGGCCGCCATCGGCGCCGGACTCGGCTTCGGCGCCCAGAACATCGTGAAGGACGTCCTCAACGGCATCTTCATCGTCGCTGAGGACCAGGTCGGCATCGGCGATGTCGTCGATCTCGGTCTCGCGACCGGCATCGTCGAGTACGTCAGCGTGCGGATCACCCATGTGCGCGACGTCAACGGCACACTCTGGTACGTCCGCAACGGCGAGATCACCCGCATCGGCAACATGTCGCAGGGATGGTCTCGAGTCATCATCGACCTCGCCGTGGCTGCCGACTCCGATGTCGACCAGGTAGAGAAGGCCATGATGCACGCTGCGAAAGACCTCGCGAAAGACCTCAAGTGGCGCTCGCGCATTCTCGAGGAGCCCGAGGTCTGGGGCCTCGAGTCGGTGTCGGGCGATGCCCTCGTCATCCGTCTCGTCATGAAGACGCGCGCCGGGTCGAAGGACGATGTCGCTCGTGAACTTCGCATGCGCCTCAAACACGCGATCGACGGCCTCGGCCTCACGCTGCCGCGGCTCAACTCCATCACGCTGTCGGGGCCTGAGGGCGCTCAGAGCGTGCGTGGGGCCAACCCGCCCAAGACCCGCCCGACTCCGGTGTCCACTCCCGAGAAGCCCCACTGGAAGCCGAAGCGCACCGGAAAGACTCCACCGACCGGCGCGGGGACAGATCCGGGTTCTGCGCGCGCGAACAATCAGCCCCCGGAGCCCAGGCCATGAGCGACGACAAGTCGACGAGCTTCTACGACGAGGTGGGCGGCCACCCGACCTTCGTCCGTCTGGTCGACGCGTTCTACCGCGGTGTGGCCGGCGATGAGGTGCTCAAGCCGATGTACCCCGAAGACGACCTCGGCCCGGCCGCCGCACGCCTGACCATGTTCCTCGAGCAGTACTGGGGCGGACCCACCACCTACAGTCAACGCCGCGGCCACCCCCGTCTGCGCATGCGGCACGTTCCCTTCCACGTGAATCCGGATGCGCGGGATCGATGGCTGGCGCACATGCGCGTCGCGGTGGACGAACTGCGGCTTTCGCCGTTGCACGCCGCGACGCTGTGGGACTACCTGGAACGCACCGCGTTCGCGATGGTCAACACGTTCGAGCCCACCGGAATCGGACCCGCCCGCCCGCACGGCGCTGACGGGCTGATGATCCACCCCGACACGTCGGAGCCACCGGCATCCGCACAGGCGACCACACAACAGCCGTAAGGCGAAGCCGATCGCGGGCCGACGCGCTCAGACGGACGGCCCGGTCGCCCGCACGCCGGTGAGACCGCTGCGCACGGTACCCCGGGTGAGCACGTGCCCACGGACGAGACTCAGTCTCGTCCACGGGCCGATGGATCGCACCGTCGCGACTTCTTCGCCGCCGATGAAGCCCAGTGCGAAGGCTGCGAACGCGACCCCGAGCGGCAGCCCGTCGATGTCATCGTCGGCACGACCCCACACATCGGCACGGACGGCCCGCACGATCTCCTCGCCCGCCGCTTCGGGCACGGCTTCGGCGACCGCCGCGATCCCCCACTGCGCACGCTCGGCGAGCGTCGCCGCCGAGATCCCGCCACCCGCTTCCCATCCCGAACGGGGCGGTGAGATCCCGGCCCACGGAGCCGACACGGCCATCTCAGGCAAGAGGAGCGCGCGCGGATCATCCGGGACTGCCGCCACCGTCGTCGCCTCCACGACGATGTCGCATTCCAGCTCGGGATCCACACGCACCATGCGCATCCCCAAAACCGTGGGCGTCGCGTCGAGCAGACCCTGCGGAGCGAGCGGCGCGGAGGTGAGAGCCAGCGTCCCACGGCGGGCGCGAAGGCGCACACTCCCGTCCCCCAGTCGCGCTGCCCGCTGGGCGAACGTCAGCGCATCGGCGGCGGAGGGGGCATCGGGAAACAGAAGGCGCGGTGACATCCGCCCTAAACTATCAAGCGGGCGGCCCACAGCGGGTGGCTGCCCCGGACAGGAGCAGACGTGGCGCAGCAGGCCGATCCGGTGGCGACCATGCTCAGGGTGCTCGATCTCGCGTCGAGCGGCGCGCGGACGACGGAAGACATCTTCACCGGCGTCTCCCACCGCATGCCGAAGGGACGCATCTTCGGGGGGCAGGTCCTCGCCCAGGCGATCATCGCCGCCGATCGGACGACCGAAGACGATCGCGTGCCCCACTCGATGCACGGCTATTTCCTGCGTCCCGGGGATGCGGCGCAGGGACTGACTCTCTCCGTGGACCGCATCCACGACGGCCGTTCGTTCTCGACGAGACGGACGCAGGCGTTCCAGAACGGGGTGCCGATCTTCTCGATGATCTCCTCGTTCGAGCGCGACGACCCGGGGCTCGACCACCAGAGCCCCATGCCGACCGGCGTGCCGTCGCCCGAGGCTGCGTCTGCCGCGTTGCCCGACGTCCACCCGCTCTCACACCGGCTTCTCGCCGACAGTCCCATCGAGATCGTCCACGCCGACGGTGCGATCTACACATCGACATCGACTGCGTCAGCCGCAACGCAGAACGTCTGGATGCGGGTGCGCCGCCCGATCGGTGACGATCCTGCGGTGCATCGGGCCATCCTGGCGTATATGAGCGACCTCACGATCCAGGAGGCCGTCCTGCGCGCCCACGGGATCGCGTGGTCTCTGCCGGGTCTGACGGTCGCGAGTCTCGACCATGCGATGTGGTGGCACCGCCCCGCCCGCGTCGACCAGTGGCTGCTCTATGCGCAAGAGTCCCCCAGCGCGCGCGGAGGTCGCGGACTCGCCCGGGGCCGATTGTTCACCCGTGAGGGCGAGCTGGTCGCGACTGTCGCGCAGGAGATCATGATTCGCGTCCCGGCCGGGTCGGTCACGCCCGAGGTCAGCGACGCGTGAAGGCGACAGGCTCGCCGAGGTAGGGCGACCACGCCGCCCGCATGCGCTCACTCAGTCGCACGGGCCGGAAGGTCTGCGCGTCGACCAGCACGACCGCGGACGTCGCCCGCGCGTAGAGCTCCTGAGGCTCGTCGGTCGTCGGGCTGTGGACCTCGTAGCAGACCTGAACGCTCGAACCGCCGAGCTTTCCGAACCACATCTGGACATCCAGCGGCTCACGCCGGTACGGCACGGGAGCGAGATACTCGATCTCCTGATGTGCGATGAGGGTGACCTCGCCGGCATCCGCACCGCTGTCGATGACGGCGGTGTCCGGTGCGACCTCGCCGTCGATCGGAGACCAGAAGACACGCACACGCGCCTCTTCGAGGAGCTTGAGCATCGTCGCGTTGTTCACGTGGTTGAACGCGTCGAGGTCGCCCCACCGCAGATGGATGGGGACGTGCAGCCGTAGCCCGGCGCCCGGGCCTGTGGAGGGGTCAGTCACGCGTGAGCTTTCGGTAGGTCGACTTGGCGGGGTTGGCGGCATCCGCACCGAGGCGCTCGATCTTGTTCGCCTCGTACGCTTCGAAGTTGCCCTCGAACCAGTACCACTTCGCGGGATGCTCTTCGGTGCCCTCGTACGCCAGGATGTGGGTCGCGATGCGGTCGAGGAACCAGCGATCGTGGGTGATCACGACAGCGCACCCGGGAAACTCCAGCAGCGCGTTCTCGAGGGACCCGAGAGTTTCGACATCGAGGTCGTTGGTCGGCTCATCGAGGAGGAGGAGGTTGCCGCCCTCCTTGAGGGTCAGCGCCAGATTCAGCCGGTTGCGCTCACCACCCGAGAGGACCCCTGCCTTCTTCTGCTGGTCGGGGCCCTTGAAGCCGAACTTCGAAACGTATGCGCGCGACGGGATCTCGGTCTTGCCGACCGTGATGATGTCCAGGCCATCCGAGACGACCTCCCACAGTGTCTTCTCCGGGTCGATGTTGCTGCGGGACTGGTCGACGTAGCTGATCTTGACCGTCTCGCCGATCTTGAGATCGCCGCCGTCGAGGTGCTCGA
This sequence comes from Microbacterium sp., assembly GCF_011620665.1. Lineage (GTDB taxonomy): Bacteria > Actinomycetota > Actinomycetes > Actinomycetales > Microbacteriaceae > Microbacterium. The sequence continues at coordinate 79,440 of NZ_WOYQ01000022.1, read as the reverse complement.
GACCGACGATCGTCTTGAAGAGAGTCGTCTTGCCGACGCCGTTGGGTCCGATGACGCCGACGATTCCGTTGGGCGGCAGGTTGAAGCTGAGGTCGTCGATCAGGACGCGGTCGCCGAACGCCTTGTGGAGCTTCTTCGCGTCGATGACGATGCTGCCCAGGCGCGGACCGGCCGGGATCTGAATCTCTTCGAAGTCGAGCTTCCGCTTTCCCTCCGCCTCGGCGGCCATCTCTTCGTATCGCGCCAGGCGTGCCTTCGACTTGGTCTGACGGCCCTTGGCGCTCGAGCGGACCCAGTCGAGTTCGTCCTTCAGCCGTTTGGCGAGCTTCGCATCACGCTTGCCCTGAACGTCGAGTCGTTCGGCCTTCTTCTCCAGGTACGTCGAGTAATTGCCCTCGTAGCCGATGAGGCGACCGCGGTCGACCTCCGCGATCCACTCGGCGACATTGTCGAGAAAGTACCGATCGTGGGTGATGGCGATCACGGCACCCTTATATGCCTGCAGATGCTGCTCGAGCCAGAGCACGCTCTCGGCGTCGAGGTGGTTGGTGGGCTCATCCAGAAGCAACAGATCGGGCTTCTGCAGGAGCAGCTTGGCCAGCGCGACACGGCGCCGCTCTCCACCCGACAGCGGGGCCACCGGCGCGTCGGCCGGTGGTGTGCGCAGCGCATCCATCGCCTGATGCAGCTGAGAGTCGAGCTCCCATCCATCGGCCGCGTCGATCTCCTCTTGGAGCGTGCCCATCTCGGCCAGCAGGCTGTCGAAATCTGCGTCGGGGTCGGCCATGAGCGCGGAGATCTCGTTGAACCGGTCGAGCTTCGCCTTGATCGCAACGCCGTCCTCGATGTTCTCGAGCACGGTCTTGGTGTCGTCGAGCTCGGGCTCCTGCATGAGGATGCCGACGGTGAATCCCGGCGCGAGCTTGGCCTCGCCGTTGGACGGGTTGTCCAGCCCGGCCATGATCTTCAGGATCGTCGACTTTCCAGCGCCGTTCGGCCCGACCATGCCGATCTTGGCGCCGGGCAGGAACGCCATCGTGACGTCGTCGAGGATCAGCTTCTCGCCGACCGCCTTACGGGCACGGACCATGGAGTAGATGTATTCGGCCATATCGCCCCCAGTCTACGTGGGCAGTGGCACGGCCCTCACCAGTCGATGGGCCGCGTCTGCCCGATCAGACACGTGCCACCGGGCACCTGCGGAAGCACCACCGCGGTGGGCTCCGGCGTCGAGGGCCCCACCTGGCCGACGAGACACTCGCCCCGCCAGCGGACCGAGAACTGGATCGCATCGGCAGGGTTGTCCACGGTGGTGCGATCCTGCGTGAGCTCCATCTCGGCCTTCGGAAAGCCGGCGGCGACGAGCGCGTCGATGTAGGAGCGGCCCTGGACGCTCTGGTCGGTGCCCCAGACGCCCTTGATCACCGCGCTGAAGTATGGCAGGTTGTCGTCGGCCGATCCGTCCGGGATGAGTGCCGGTCCAGAGGTCGGGGCGTCGGTTGCAGTCGCGGATGCCGTCGGGCTCGCCGGAGCAGATTCAGTCGCGGGAGCAGGTTCAGGAGCCGCGGCGCACCCAGACCCTGCCAGCACGCCCATGACCACCGTGACCGCGACGGCGGGCAGGCGAGCGGGACGAGGATCGGTTCGACGCACCCGAGCAGTCTAGGTCGTCTGACCCGACGGATCGGCGACGCCGAACCGGTGACATCGGCATCCGTCAGAAGGGCGTCGAGTCGCCCAGCGGCCGCCTGTCCCACCCGCCGACACCGACCAAGTGCGGCGTCGGCGTGGAGGTCTCCGCCTGCTCCGCAGCCTGCTCAGACTCCTCAGACTGCTGTTCTGGGTGCGCGGCCGAGTCCGGCTGCTGCTCCCCCGCAGACGGAGCCCAGCCCGACTCCGAGGGCTGTTCCGTCTCGGCCCGCGCCGCAACGCGGTTGCGCTCGTCACGGTAGAAGCTCGTCGTGCCGAACAGAAGATCGTGACCGAGTGCATCGGCGTCTATCTCGGCGTCGGTGCCGTGTTTGCCGTTGGACTCCCACTGGCGCACGCGGAATCTTCCGTTGACGATGACGCGCTGGCCCTTCTCGAGCGAAGCGAGCGCATGCTCGCCCAGCCGTCGATATGCCGAAACGGCGTACCAACTCGTGTGCGCGTCGACCCACGCCCCGTCTTCTTGGCGGCGCTGAGTCGTGGCGGCGAGACGGAACCTCGCAACCGTGTCGCCTCCCGGCAGTTCCCGCCTCACGGGAACATCGGCAATGTTGCCCACGACGGTGATGTATTCGGTCATGACAGATCCTCTCTCGTATGCCGAAGTCGGTCCTCGGCCCGCTCCGACACCGTGTGCCCACCGTGGCCGAAGCACATTCAGAGTGCAGCGCCGCGGCTCGCCGCAGTGCCCAGAGGACTCGATCTGTGGAGAGGACCGGAGATCTGCGCGCTGGGGAGGAAAGGTACTGATGGACGCCGGATCGCGGTGTCGGAGGTCGCGCGTAGCGTTCGGTCAAGGGACCATCAGCCAACGGAGAGGAATCTGCCATGACCATCATCGGGCTTGCCCCGTCAACCATCCACGCGGCCCGGGTACGCGTCGTCCCGATAGGCGCGCAACGGTGGCGAGTGCTCGACCATGCCGGTCGCGCACTCGGTCAGCTCGTGGCATCCGGGGAGCCGGACGACATGCGCTACCGGGCCCGCCGATTTCATCCCGCCAGCGGTACGTTCCGCGATGTAGGCGACTTCCGGCGCGCGGGCGAGGCACTCGAGTGCCTGCGACTGCTGCGATGACTCAGACGACGGCCTCGAGGAGCTCCCCACCAGACACCGGAGCGGCCGCGCGCACGGTCGGCCACACGCGCGCAAGCACGTCCACGGCGCGACGAAGCTGATCGGCGGGTGCCGTGAACGGGATGCGGAGGTGGCGATCATGGCCGCCGTCGACGGCGAAGCGCGACCCGGCTGACAAGTAGACGCCGTGGGCGCGCGCCGCCAGAACCAGGCCGGAGCTCAGCGGAGCGTCCAGTTCCGCCCAGAGCGCCACTCCGCCGGCCACGTGAGGCACGCGCCAGGCGGGCAGGTGCCGATGAAGCGCGCTGGTGACGGCATCCCGGCCTTCGCGGAGAAGCGCCGCGCGTTGGATCAGGATCTCGGGCAGCAGCGGCATCAGCCGCACCGCGACGGCCTGCTCGAACTCGGGGGTCCCGAGGTCGCGTCGCGGCCGCGCAGCGACGAGGCGCGTGACCAATGCGGGATCGGCCCGGATCCATCCGATGCGCAGTCCGCCCCACACGGTCTTGCCCAGCGACCCGACGCGGATGACCTCCGCGGCGGCGAAGGCACGCTCGCCGGCGAACATCCCCTCGACCGGGTGTGGATCGATTGCGAGTTCCGCCGTCGTCTCATCGACGATGAGGACGGTTCCCGCACGACCCGCCGCCCGCGCGATCGCGGACTGTTCGAGGCCGGACATGCTCCGGCCCGTCGGGTTCTGGAAGCTCGGCATCAGGTAGGCGAGAGTCGGGCCGGTGCGTGCGAACGCCTGCTCGGCGCGGTCTAGATCCCAGCCATCCGTCGTCACGGGCACACCGACGAGCCGCGCTCCCGCCTCCCGCAGCGCGTCCGCGGCATGAGGGTAGGTCGGTGTCTCGATCACGGCGCGGTCGCCGCGCCGGAGGAGGACGCTCGCAAGCAGGTGGATGGCCGACTGCGCTCCCGTCGTGATCATGATCTGATCGGCCGCCGTCGGAATGCCGCGCAGGGTGTATCGCTCAGCGACCAGCGACCGGAGCGCGGTGGAACCCAGGACGTCGTAGCCGGACTGCGCGACGAGAGAGGCCGCATCCTGCGCCGTTTCGCTCATCACTGCCGCCAACCCGGGCCAGGCCGCCGGGCTCGCCTGCTGGAGATCGACGTCGTCCGCATCGACCGTGACCTGTCCGAGCTGTCTGCGACCGAGCGGAAGAGTGATGCTTCCCGAACCGCGGACGCTCTCGATGTGACCCGTCCCGCGGAGGCTCCGGTAGGCGGCGGCCACCGTCGTTCGACTCAGCTGAAGCGCGGCGGCGAGCTCGCGCTCGGCCGGTAGAGCTGTGCGGGGCGCCAGTCGATTGTCGAGGCACAGCAGCCGGATGCCGTCGGCCAGCGCCTCGTACGCCGGCTCCCGCGTGCGCCACCCGCCGAGGGAGGCGGCCAGCGAGCGCGCCGTCAACCGAGAATCCATGCGTCCACGCTAGCCCAATTGGACTGGTCATTACAGTCCAATTGTGCGATTGGATGTCTTCATGCCTCTTCGTCTCGCGCAACTTTTCATCGGACTCGTCCTGTACGGCGTCGGCTGCGGCATCACCGTCCAGGCGGGCATAGGACTCGACCCGTGGACCGTGTTCGCTCAGGGACTCGCGCGGCAGACGAGCGTCGGCATCGGCTGGATGACCAACATCATCGGCTTCCTCGTGCTCCTGCTCTGGGTTCCCCTGCGTCAGCGGCCGGGTCTCGGCACGATCGCCAACATCGCGCTCGTCGGCACCAGCATGCAGGCCACGATCGCGGTCTTTCCGCACATTCCCGGGTTCGGCTGGGATCTGGTCGTTTTCATGGTCGGCATGGTCCTGGTCGCCGTGGCGTCTGGTCTCTACATCGGCGCCGATTTCGGCCCCGGGCCAAGAGACGGGCTCATGACGGGGCTCCATTCGCGGTTCGGCTGGCCGATCTGGGCCGCTCGGCTTGGGGTAGAGGCGGGCGTTCTCGTCGCCGGGTGGCTGCTCGGCGGCACGGTGGGACTCGGGACGGTGATCTTCGCCGTCGGCATCGGACCGCTCGTGCACGTCGCTCTTCCGCGGTTCGATCATCGGCGCCGGCGCGCCGTGCGCATCGCCTCAGCCGCGCAGACTGCCTGAACGCCGCTCGGCTCGACTCGGCACTGGCGGACGACGCGGTACGGTAGAGGGCGTCTCACCACCCTCCATAGCTCAGTGGAAGAGCGAGCGGTTTCTACCCGCAAGGTCGGGGGTTCGAATCCTCCTGGGGGGACGCTCTCGCCGACGCATCATCGGTCTGGCCGCTGCGCGACGGGCGTGTCGGCGGCGCTCGTTAGGATGGCGGGATGGGGACTACCGCGGAGAACGACCGGATCGTATGGATCGACTGCGAAATGACCGGTCTCGATCTGGCGGTCGATGAACTCGTCGAGATCGCCATCGTCGTGACCGATTTCGAGCTGAGGGCACGTGACCCGGGTTTCCAGATCGTGATCAAGCCCGACGATGCGGCGCTCGCGAACATGAACGAGTTCGTGACCCAGATGCATGCGAGCTCGGGTCTTCTCGACGAGATCCCGTACGGCGTCAGCCTGGCCGAAGCCGAGTTCGAAGCACTCGAGTACATCCAGCGGTTCGCCCCGGAGGGGAAGGCGCCGCTCGGCGGCAATACGATCGGCACCGACCGCATGTTCCTCGCCAAGTACATGCCGCGCATCGACCGCTGGCTGCACTACCGCAACATCGACGTGTCGAGCATCAAAGAGCTCTCTCGCCGCTGGTATCCGCGGGCGTACTTTCAAGCGCCGGCGAAAGACGGTGGCCACCGGGCCCTCGCGGACATCCGCGAATCGATCCGCGAGCTCGCGTACTACCGCGAAGCCGTTTTCGTCGCCGCGCCCGGTCCGACCTCCGACGAAGCGCGCGAGGCGGCAGCCTCGGCCGTGTCGGCGTTCGCACACGAGCTGTAATACAATTGACGGGTTGCCCGGAGATGGGCACATGGTGGGTATAGCTCAGTTGGTAGAGCGCGGCCTTGTGGTGGCCGATGTCGCGGGTTCGAGCCCCGTTACTCACCCCGATTTCTCCCCGGGTGGGAGGCTGTCTTGATCGAGATGGATGCCGCCGCATTCGACCGTCTGGTGACCGACGAGCTCGACAGGCTCCCGGACGAGATGCTCGACGGTCTGGACAACATCGTTTTCGTCGTCGAGGACCGTCCGGAAAGCGGCGACCTCGACCTGCTGGGGCTGTACGACGGACTCGCCCTGACCGAACGCGACCATTACGGAATGGGCGAGCTACCCGATCGGATCATCGTGTACCGCGAGCCGCACCTGCACGCGTGCGACGACCTCCACGATCTGCGTGACGAGATACACACGACACTGGTGCACGAGATCGCGCACTTCTACGGCATCGACGACGCCCGTCTGCACGAACTGGGGTGGGCGTGATGAGTGGCGCTTTGCCTGTGGAAGATCTCGACCTCCACATCGACGCGGGACGTTTCGGGCAGTGGCAGACGGTGGTCTGGAACGACCCCGTGAACCTCATGAGCTACGTCGCACACGTCTTCCGAGAGTACTTCGGCTTCTCCGCCGATCGCGCCGAAGCGCTCATGCTCGCCGTGCACCACGACGGCCACGCCGTCGTCGCGGAAGGCGCGCGCGAGCAGATGGAACTGCACGCGCAAGCGATGCACGACTACGGACTGTGGGCCACGGTGCGCGAGGCCGGCGCATGACGAGCCCGCTCGAACTCGATCTTTCGGTCATCGAGGCCGCGTACCTGACCGATCTCGTCGAGCAGTTCCTTCAGGTACTGACGAGTGTCGGCGGGCTCGGCGACCTGACCGCCGATCCCGCCGTCGCGCGACTCGTCCCCGCTGCATACCGGAACGATGACGCCGCGGCCGCCGAGTTCCGCCGCCTGACACAGTCCGACCTGCTCGACCGGCGACGCGCAGACGCACAGCTCGTGTCCGCGACACTGCTCCGGGACGGAGCGCGGCTGTCCCCCGACTCCGTCGACGTCGCGCGGCCGGACGAGCGCCTGCTCGTCGTCTTGGACCGCGCTGCATCCGACGCGTGGCTCCGCACGCTCAGCGCACTGCGGCTCGTGCTGGCGACGCGGCTCGGCATCCAGACCGACGATGATCACGTCGAGGGCGATGTTCGCTTCGGCGTGTACGACTGGTTGGGCTACCGCCTCGACGGACTGGTGCGAGCGCTCGAGAGCTGATCACGGCATCGAGAAGACCAGCGTCGCGCGCTCCTGCGGCCGATTCGCCGCAAGGTGCCGCGCCTCTTGTGCCGCCCACTGCTCCCAGTGCGCTCGATACGGGTCACCATCGCGGGCGAGTGCGCGGCGTTTCCGAGAGGATGCCGGCGACTCCAGCCACACGGCTACATCCGCCAGCGCCGCCGTCGCGGGCGTGAGCAAGCCCGCACCCTCGACCAGGAGCGGCCTTCTCGGATCGAGGACATGCTCCTCCGCGCGCGATCCTCGGGCCCAGTCCCAGCGGCGCCATCTGCCCGGGATGCCGGCCGCTTGGGGTGCGATGACACACCGCAACGCCTCCTCGACCCCCGCCGCCAGTCCGTCCCAGCCGGGGTAGAGATCGTCGAGGGCGACAAGCTGGATGCGGTCGTCGCTGCGCGCGACGATGTCTGCCGCCAGCGTCGACTTCCCCGAGCCAGACCGCCCGTCGATCAACGCAACGCGTGCCGCCGGTCGAGCCGTCTCGAGCGCGGCGACGATCTGATCGGCGGCGGCCCGCAGAGCGGTGGCGAAGTCGGTGTCGTCAGCGCTTGAGTGCACGGATGACGCGGTTGAGCGCGCGACCGGTCACCCACACCAGCGGGATCGCAACGGCAGCGAGCGAGACGAGGTTCGGCTCGAAACGCAGATCGTCGCCCTTGCGGATGTACGCGCCCAGCGGGATCGCGACGCCACCGCCTCCACCGCCGTTTCCCTCGTCGGCTTCGCCGGCGCCGAAGCCGGTGCACGCGAGCGCAACCGGCACGAGCGTGACGCCGCCGACATCCTGCTGTGGTCCGTAGACACTGTTCACGCCGAGTGACGCCGACTGCTTGCCGAGTTCGAGTGCGAGATTGGGCATGCTCCCACCGTACTGCGAGCCCGCGCCGTGCGCACCATCGCTTCAGTCGCGGGGGATCCCCGGCAGCCGTGGACTGGTGGGCAGGGTGTTCACATCGCGCCGCGGTCCGATCACACTGGCACGGGTGACGGCGCCGCCGCCGAAGCGCTCGCGGGCACCGTCGAGGGCTGCATCGATCCGTTTCCAGTCAGCATCGTCGTCCCACAGCGGAGCCATGCCGCCGCCTGAGGGTCGCAGCTTCTCGGCGCGGACGCCGATCAATCGCACGGGCTGCGAAAGTTCGAGATGTGCGAAGAGTCCGATCGCGACGTCTCCGATCCGCTGCCCGACGTCGGTGGGCTCGGGCAGAGTCGACGCTCGCGAGAGTGTCGTGAAGTCGGCGTAGCGCAGTTTCAGCGCGACCGTGCCCGCTTCCCAGCCGCCGTCCCGCAGCCGGGCCGCGACCCGGTCCGCCAGTCGGCGCAGTTCGCTGCGCAGGACGGCGGCGTCGGCGACATCCTCGAGGAAGGTCTCTTCGTGCCCGATGCTCTTCTCGACACGCTCCACCTCGACGGCGCGGGGGTCGTGACCTTGCGCGAGCTGCCGGATGCGCTGGCTGGTCGCCGCCCCGAGCGCCCGCTCGAGCACCGACGGCGGCGCGGCGAGGATGTCGGCGACCGTGCGAATGCCCCGGCCCTCCAGTGCCTCGGCCGCCTTGGGGCCGACACCCCACAACGCTCCGACCGGCCGCGCGGCCAGAAAGGCCGCGGTGTCGCCGGCGCTCACGATGAGAAGCCCGTCGGGTTTGGACAGCGTCGAGGCGATCTTGGCCACATGCTTGGTCGGTGCCACACCGATGCTGCAGACCAGACCCGTCTCGGCGCGCACGCGCGCACGCAACTCGCGCGCGATCTTCCCCGGACTTCCCCACAGACGCCGGGCACCCGACACATCGAGGAAGGCTTCGTCGATCGACAGTGGCTCGACCAGAGGCGTCACGGAGTGGAAGATGTCCATGACCTGCCGCGACAGCGACGCATAGCGCTCGAAGTGCGGCACGACGACGATCGCGGTGGGACACAGCCGAAGCGCGACCTGAACCGACATCGCCGAACGGACGCCGTAGCGCCGCGCTTCGTACGACGCACTCGCGACGACGCCGCGCCCCTCGACCCCGCCGACGATCAGCGGCTTGCCGGCAAGATGCGGGTGATCGAGCACCTCGACGGACGCGTAGAACGCATCCATATCGACATGAAGAATGCGCGTGCCGGTGTCGTCGGCATCGTCGGGAGAGACGACTCTCCCCGTCCCGTCGCCGCGTCCCATGTCTCGATTCTCTCGCGACCCGCCGACATTCGGGCCCCCGAACTCTCAGCCAGTTGCTCACTGTCTCTTCTGCGGTCCACAGGCGTCCAGGAATACCGTAGGGGGTATCGACAGGAAAGGACCATCATGTCCCCCACACTCCCCCGCCCGCTCAGCCTGGTCGCGCTCGCCGTTGCCGTTTCGGCGCTCGCAGGGTGCGCGACGACCACATCCACGGCTCCCGACCCGACCCCCACCGGCACCTCAACGACCGCGGCGCCGGAAACGGCGACGCCCGCAGAGGCAACCTCCGCACCCGAAGCGGCCCCCTCGGTGCAGTCACAGCTGGCGTACCTCATCGAGGAGGAGAAGCTCGCTCACGACGTGTACATCACCCTCGGCGATCTCTGGGGGGCGCAGATCTTCGACAACATCGCCTCGTCGGAGGTCTCCCATCAAGAGCAGGTGTCTGCGCTGCTTCCCGCGTACGCCGTCGAGGATCCCCGCGTCGACGAGAACGGGGTGTTCACAGATCCCGCGCTCCAGTCACTCTACGACGAACTGATCGCGAAGGGTTCGCAATCCCTCGCCGACGCGATCGAGGTGGGCATCACGATCGAGCAGACCGATATCGCCGACCTCACCGACACGATCGCCACCGCACCCGCGGACGTCGTCACCGTGCTGGAGCGACTGCTCGCCGGTTCGCAGAACCACCTCGCCGCCTTCGAACGTCAGGCCTGAACGCCGAGCCCGAAGGTCAGCTGCCGCCCGCGCGCTCCAGCACCAATTCGCGCACGCGCGCTGCGTCGGCCTGGCCGCGCATGGCCTTCATGACGGCTCCGATGACCGCACCGGCCGCCTGCACCTTGCCGTCGCGGATCTTCTCGAGCACGTCAGGCTGGGCGGCCAGCGCTTCATCGATCGCGGCGATCAGCGGCCCGTCGTCAGAGACGACCGCGAGCCCGCGCGCGTCGATGACCTCTTGCGGGGTGCCCTCGCCGGCGATGACACCCTCGAGCACCTGACGGGCGAGCTTGTCGTTCAGCGTGCCGGCGTCGACGAGGTGCTGCAGTGCGGCGATGGATGCCGGCGCCACGAGCGAGGACGCCTCGACGCCTCGAGCGTTCGCCAGGCGCGAGACCTCACCTGTCCACCACTTGCGCGCGGCCCCAGGCGATGTCCCCGCCGCGACGGTCGCCTCGACCTCGGCGAGCAGCCCCCCGTTGGCGACGTCCTGGAACTCGAGATCCGTGAAACCCCAGTCCGACTTCAACCGCCGGCGACGCAGAGCGGGCGCTTCGGGCAGCGCAGTGCGCAGTTCCTCGATGAGTTCCTCCGAGGGAACGACGGGCAGAAGATCAGGCTCCGGAAAGTAGCGGTAGTCATCGGCATCGGACTTCGGACGTCCGGGCGAGGTCCGCCCGGTGTCTTCATGCCAGTGCCGCGTCTCCTGGACGATCGTGCCGCCGCCGGCGAGAATCGCGGCCTGGCGCTGGATCTCATAGCGCACGGCACGCTCGACCGATCGGAGCGAGTTGACGTTCTTGGTCTCGGTGCGCGTACCGAGGGGTGCTGCCGGCTCACCGGCCGGCACCCGGGGCCGCAACGAGACGTTGGCGTCGCACCGCAGGTTGCCGCGCTCCATGCGCGCCTCCGAGATCCCCAGTGCCAGGACGATATCCCGAATGGCCGCAACATAGGCCTTCGCGACCTCGGGGGCACGGTGATCGGCGCCGAAGATCGGCTTCGTGACGATCTCGACCAGCGGCACACCGGCGCGGTTGTAGTCGACGAGCGAATACTCCGCGCCCTGAATGCGTCCGGTGGCGCCTCCCACATGAGTGAGCTTGCCGGCATCCTCTTCCATATGCGCACGCTCGATCGGAACGTCGATCACGGTCCCGTCGGACAGTTCGATCTGCACCTCGCCTTCGAAGGCGATCGGCTCGTCGTACTGCGAGATCTGATAGTTCTTGCCAAGGTCAGGATAGAAGTAGTTCTTGCGCGCGAAGCGGCTCGATCGCGCGATCGAGCAGCCGAGGGCGAGACCGAGGCTGATCGAATAGCGCACGGCGGTCTCATTCACGACCGGCAGCGAACCGGGCAGACCCATGTCGACGGGCGCGACCAGCGTGTTCGGCGCAGCGTCATGGTTGTCGGCGTGCGCGGGGTTTCCGGCGGCCGAGAACATCTTCGTGGCCGTGTTCAGCTCGACATGCACTTCGAAGCCGAGCACCGGCTCGAACAGCTCGAGAGCGTTGTCGAAGTCGAGCACGGCGTCTTTCGCCATCAGCGGGCCTCTCTCAGTAGCGGCGCGCGATCCAGCAGCGGACCGCCCCATTCGTCGACGAGCAGAGCTTCGAGTGCGGCTCCCACACGGTAGAGGCGGGCGTCCTCCCGGGCAGGAGCGATGAACTGGATGCCGACGGGCAGCCCGTCCTCGGCGGCGAGCCCGGAGGGGATCGAGATCCCGGGAACGCCGGCGAGGTTCACCGGAATCGTGGTGACGTCGTTGAGATACATCTGCAACGGATCGTCGAGCTGCTCCCCCAGCCGGAAGGCGGTGGTGGGCGCCGACGGGGTCGCGATGACGTCGACCCGCGCGAACGCGGTGTCGAAGTCGCGCTGGATGAGAGTGCGCACCTTCTGCGCGCTGCCGTAATAAGCGTCGTAGTACCCCGCTGAGAGCGCGTAAGTGCCCAGGATGATGCGCCGCTTGACTTCGTCGCCGAAGCCGACGTCGCGCGAGCGTGCCATGACATCCTCTACAGTGCCGCCCGGGACGTCGACGCGCAGCCCGAAGCGGACCGAGTCGAACTTCGCGAGATTGCTCGACGCCTCGGCCGGCAGGATCAGGTAATACGCCGCGACGCCGTACTCGAAGTGCGGCGCGCTGACCTCCACGATCTCTGCACCCTGCGATTCGAGGAGCGTGAGCGCGGCACGGAAGCATGCCGACACTCCCTGCTGGAAGCCGCTGTCAGGCAACTCGCGGATGACGCCGATCTTCAGCCCCTTCAGCACATCACCGCGGGCGCCGTCGCGGGCGGCCTCGGAGAAGGAAGGCCACACGTCGGTCAGCGACGTCGAGTCGTGCGGGTCGTGACCGCCGATGACATCGTGCAGCAGCGCCGAGTCGAGGACCGTGCGCGAGACGGGTCCGACTTGGTCGAGGCTCGAGGCCAGCGCGATCGCACCGAACCTGCTGACGCCGCCGTAGGTGGGCTTGAGTCCGACCGTTCCGGTGACGTGCGCCGGCTGACGGATAGATCCTCCCGTGTCGGAACCGAGCGCGATCGGCGCCTCGAACGCGGCGACGGCGGCGGCCGACCCGCCGCCGGAACCGCCGGGGATGCGCTCCAGATCCCACGGGTTGTGAGTGGGACCGTATGCAGAGTGCTCGGTCGATGAGCCCATCGCGAACTCGTCCATATTCGTCTTGCCGAGCGGAACAAGGCCCGCGGCACGCGCGCGGGCGACGACCGTCGCGTCGTACGGCGACAGGAACCCTTCGAGGATCTTCGATCCGCTGGTCGAGGGCATGTCGGTCGTCACGAGCACGTCTTTGATCGCCAACGGCACTCCGGCCAGCGCCCCGAGCCGCTCTCCCGCGCCGCGCCGACGGTCGATGTCGGCGGCGATGTCCAGCGCATGGTCGCTCACGTGCAGGAAGGCGTGCACGTCAGCGTCGACCGCGGCGATGCGGTCGAGGTGCGCCTGAGTAACCTCGACGCTCGAGACCTCGCCCGCAGTCAGCCGCGCAGCCAGATCGGCGGCGCTGAGCCGGATCAGTTCGCTCACTGCTCTTCTCCCAGGATCGCGGTCACGCGGAACCGTCCGTCAGCGGCATCCGGGGCGTTCTGCAGGACTTCTTCGCGGCTCAGCATCCGGCCAACGACATCGGGACGGAACACGTTGTGCAACGGGATCGGGTGGCTCGTGGCGGGCACATCCGGGGTCGCCACCTCTGACACCTTGGCGATGTTGTCGACGATCGCGTCGAGCTGTCCGGTGAGGCGCTGCACCTCCTCGTCGCTCAGGTCGATCCGGGCGAGCACGCCGAGGTGGCGCACGAGATCAGGGGTGATTTCAGACACCCGACCAGTCTACGGTGGCCCCTCGCCGGTGGCATGTTCGCCCGCGTCGGGACCGCGCTCCCCGAGCGCCTCCGGTCCCTGCTCGACGAGGATCCGGAACTGAGCGGCATCGATGATGCGCACGCCGAGCTCTTCGGCTCGACCGAGCTTGGATCCGGCCCCGGGACCGGCCGCGACGAAATCGGTCTTCTTCGAGACGCTCGATGCCGCTTTGCCCCCGGCTGCGATGATCGCCTCCTGCGCGCCTTCGCGCGTGTAGCCGTCGAGGCTTCCGGTCGCCACGACGGTGAGACCCGCCAACACGCCGTCCGTGACGACCGCCGCTCCAGGTCCCGGGTGTCCGGGAGTCGCGAGCTGTGCACCTGCGGCGGCCCACCGTTCGATGATCTCCCGATGCCAGTCGACGCCGAACCACTCCCGCAGCGAATCGGCGATGATCTCGCCTACTCCGTCCACCGCCGCGAGCTCGTCGCGTGTCGCCATACGGATGGCCTCGAGCGACCCGAACCACTGGGCGAGGGCGCGGGCGGCCACTGGACCCACGTGACGGATGCTGAGCGCGACTAGGAAGCGCCACAGTTCCTTCGTCTTGGCTTTCTCCAGTTCGGTCAGCAGCTTCAGAGCGGCCTCGGACGGCAGCACTTCGCGATAGTCCTTGCGGATGCCGGCGGCGCGCCGTGCGGCGGCGTCGAGATGTGCGGCTTCGGGCGGGTAGGACGCAGGACCGAGCTTCTGAAACGGAGCACGCCGCACGTACTCGCCCGTCGACGCATCCACCCGCCGTTCCCCCGTCTCGGCATCGCGGACGATGACCTCGATCGGCACGAGATCGGCCAGGGTCAGCTCGAACAGCGCCGCCTCGGTGACCAGTGGCGGTGTCGGGGGCACTTCGGGCTGCGTCAGAGCGGCGGCGGTCACCTCGCCGAGCACTTCGATGTCGAGCGCCCCCCGCGAACCGATGTGCTCCACACGCCCACGGACCTGCGCAGGACAGGAGCGCGTATTCGGGCACCGCAGATCGATGTCGCCGTCTTTCGCCGGCGCGAGCGGCGAACCGCACTCCGGGCAGAGCGCCGGCATGACGAAGGCGCGCTCCGTCCCGTCGCGCAGCTCGACGACGGGTCCGAGCACTTCGGGGATCACATCGCCGGCCTTCCGGAGGACCACGGTGTCGCCGATGAGAACTCCCTTGGCCTTGACGACCTCCTGATTGTGCAGCGTCGCCTGGCGCACGACCGACCCGGCCACGCGGACGGGTGCCATGACGGCGAACGGTGTCGCACGCCCCGTGCGACCGACCGAAACGACGATGTCGAGGAGTTTCGTATTCACCTGCTCCGGGGGGTACTTGTATGCGATCGCCCAGCGGGGCGCGCGACTGGTCGCACCGAGCTCGTCGTGAAGCGCCAGTTCGTCGACCTTGACGACGATCCCGTCGATCTCGTGCACGACCTCGTGACGGTTCTCGCCGTAATGGGCCACGAAGTCCCTGACCCCGGAGACATCGTCGAACGTGCGGAAGTACGGGCTCGTCGGGAGGCCCCACCCGTCCAGCAGCGCATAGATCTCGCTCTGCGAGGGCGCGGGAGGGTCGGCCCAGGCGCCGATCCCGTGCACGTACAGCCGCAGCGAGTCGAGCCGCGCGCGACCTGCCTCGAGTTCGAGCCCGGTCTTCTTCTCGAGCTGCTGACGCAGACCCCCGCTGGCGGCGTTGCGCGGGTTGGCGAATGCCGGAAACCGGCGTGCGGCGCTGCGGGCGGCCTTCTCGTCGTCGATCCCGCGGGCGCGCGCTTCGGCGAGCACCTCTTCACGCAGGCGGGCTTGCAGCTCATTGAGCGCGTCGAACTCCGCCACCGGAATGTAGACCTCGCCGCGCACTTCGACGAGCTCAGGGTGGCCGGTGCCGTGGAGCCGCCGCGGGATCCCGGTGACGCGGAGGGCGTTCTGCGTCACATCCTCGCCGACCCGCCCGTCGCCGCGGGTCGCCGCTGAGACCAGCAGACCGTTCTCGTACCTCAAGCTGATCGCGAGTCCATCGATCTTCAGCTCGGTGAGCCAGCGGACGCGCCGCCCCGCAGCCGCGCTCGTCTTCTCGCACCACTGCGTGAGCTCCTCGACGCTGAAGACGTTGTCCAGGCTGAGCATCCGCTCGGCGTGCGCGACAGGGGCGAACATCGACGACTCGGCCGCACCGACGGTGAGCGTGGGCGAGTCCTGCCCCTGGACCTCCGGGAAACGTCGCTCGAGTTCTTCCAGAGCCCGCATCCACGCGTCGTACGTCGCATCATCGACGAGCTCGGCATCGTGACCGTAATAGGCCTCACGCGCGTCCAGAATCAACCCGGTGAGACGCTCGGCCTCGCGGCGCGCGGCGTCGAGATCCGCAATGTCGAGATCCGCGAGGCCGAGATCATCGGGCAACGCGGTCAGGTCAGCGGCATCCGTCACTCGGCAAGTGTAGGACGCACCCCCGACATCGCCCCGCGTCAGACTCCGGCGGCCACGGCCGGCACCGTCGTATCGACGGTGAACTGACCGAGCACCCGCGTTCCGAGGTAGAGCACCGCCGTCTGACCCGGAGCGACGCCGTCGAAGGGCACCTCCGGAACAACCGTGACGCCGGACGCCGCGCACCGCGCGCGTGCGGCAACGGGATCGGAGTGCGCCCGGATCTGCACGTGGCAGCCGAACTCCTCGGCCGCGGGCGGCGCGCCCGTCCACGTCACGCGGATGCCGGAGATCTCCCGCGTGGCGAGGGCTTCTTTCGGGCCGACCACGACGGTGTTCGACACCGGCCGCACCTCCAGCACGAAGCGCGGCTTGCCGTCGGCGGCGGGGATCCCGATCGACAACCCGCGGCGCTGGCCGACCGTGAACGCGTGCGCGCCCTCGTGAGTCCCGACGACGGCGCCCGTGCGATCGAGGATGTCACCCCGCTGCGCGCCGACCTTCCCTGCCAGCCAGCCGCGGGTGTCGCCGTCCGGAATGAAGCAGATGTCGTGGCTGTCAGGCTTCTGCGCGACGGTCAGGCCGCGCTCGGCCGCCTCGGCCCGCACGAGTGCCTTCGACGGCGTGTCACCCAGCGGAAAATAGGTGTGCGCCAGCTGGTCGGCGGTGAGAACGCCCAAAACGTACGACTGATCCTTGGCGGCATCCGACGCGCGATGCAGTTCACGGCCGTCGAGACCATCGACCAGGAGCGCGTAGTGGCCGGTGCAGACCGCGTCGAACCCGAGCTCTAGGGCGCGCTCGAGCAGGGCGGCGAACTTGATCTTCTCGTTGCAGCGCATGCAGGGGTTCGGTGTGCGACCAGCCTGATACTCAGCGACGAAGTCGGCGATCACATCATCGCGGAAGCGCTCCGAGAAATCCCACACATAGAACGGGATACCGAGGAGATCGGCGGCGCGACGGGCGTCCAGCGCGTCTTCGATCGTGCAGCAGCCCCGGCTGCCCGCCCGGAGCGTGCCGCCGGCGCGCGAGAGTGCCAGATGAACGCCGACGACGTCGTGACCGGCCTCGACGGCACGCGCAGCAGCCACGGCGGAGTCCACTCCACCACTCATCGCCGCCAGAATCCGCACGCACCCAGTCTACGAGCGCGCGACTGTGCGGAATCCGGATGCCCGCGCATACGCTTCCGGCAGCGCGGCGACGATGGCGTCGACATCGGCTGGGACCGTCGTGCGGCCCAGCGTGATCCGCAGCACCGACCGCGCGACCCGTTCATCCCGCCCGAGCGCCATGACCACGTGCGAAGGCTCGGCGACCCCGGCCTGGCAGGCCGACCCGGTCGACACCGAGATCCCCGCCTGATCGAGCAGGAACAGAAGCGACTCCCCCGCGGCGCCCGGGAAGTGCAGGTGGACGTTGCCCGGCAGGCGATCGTCCGGGTCGCCGAGGAGTTCGGCAGCGGGCACCGCCGCGCGGACGCCCGCGATGAGGCGGGTGCGCAGCGCAATCAGCCGCGCCTGCTCCGCCGCCTGCTCGGCGACCGCCTCGGTAGCGGCGGCGGCGAGCGCGGCCGCACCGGGGACGTCGGGCGTTCCCGAGCGGAGACCGCGTTGCTGGCCGCCTCCGTGCAGTCCGGCGGTAAGGGCCGCGTGGCGAGAAACCACGAGCGCGCCGGTGCCGACGGGCGCCCCGATCTTGTGTCCGGAGATGCTGAGCGCGACGAGGCCGCCCGTGCCGGCGCCTCCGGCGCGCCACCCGGCGAAGTCCACCGGGATGTGCCCGAGAGCGGAGACTGCATCCAGGTGCAGAGGCACACTCGCGTCCGCCGCCGCGGCGGAGAGTGCCGTGGCGTCCTGAAGCGTCCCCACCTCGTTGTTGGCGATCAGGGCGGTCGCGAGAGCTGCCCCGGGAAGCGCCTCGGCGAACAGGGCCGGATCGATCCGGCCCTGCCGATCGAGCGGGACAGGGCGCACCCGCGCACTTTCTGCCTGCGCGAGCCACGCGACGGTATCCATCGTCGCGTGATGCTCGCCGTCCGGGAGAACCACGGCATCCACGCCCCCGTCACGCGACCACCAGAGACCCTTCACCGCGAGATTGACCGATTCGGTGCCGCCAGAAGTGAAGACCACCTCGATGGGTTCGCAGCGCAGCGCCGCGCCCACGGCCTCACGTGACTCCTCCAGCAGTCTCCGTGCCTGCTGTCCGGCACCGTGCACGGAAGACGCGTTGCCCACGACATCGGTCGCGGAGAGCCAGGCATCGCGCGCGACGGCACGCAAAGGCGAATACGACGCGTGATCGAGGTAGATCGACATGGCCCTCCTCGTCGCGTTACATGCCCGACTCACGGCATTTACTACTGTAGAGCGCATGCTCAGCCCGACGCACTCGAGCCCCCTCAAGGCTCCCCCCGCATTCCTCAGCGCGTCGCTCGACGGTTTGGGGGTCACGCTGGGCGGTGGCGGCGGACGCTTGCGGATCTGGTCGGGGGCGGCGACCAGTGTCGAACTTGTCATCTTCGACGAGACCGATCTCGACTGGATCACCGAGGCGCTCCCACTCGCGCCGGCCGGCGGCGGAGTCTGGGAGATCACGACGCCGAGTCTCCGCCCCGGCACGCCCTATGCCCTTCGGGTCGACGGACCCGCGGGTCTCGGCAACACGTTCAACCCCGAGAGCCTGCTCATCGATCCCTACGGTCGTGGCCTCGCCGCGGTGCGTCGGGGCCAGTGGCGATCTGTGGTCGTCGAGTCCGGCTTCGATTGGGAAGGCGTCACGAAGCCCGCGACGCCCCTCGATCGCACCGTCATCTATGAGGCCCACGTCGCGGGGCTCTCCAAGCGGCACCCCGATGTGCCGCCCGCGCTGCACGGCACCTACGCCGGTCTCGGGCACCCCACCATGATCGACCACCTGCGCTCGCTCGGCGTCACGGCGGTCGAGCTCCTGCCCGTGCACGCGTTCGAGACGGAGCGGCGGCTGCTGCAGTACGGTCTGACGAACTACTGGGGATACAACACCGTCAGCTTCTTCACGCCGCACGGCGGCTACGCCACCGCGGAGTCGTCGGCGCGGGGAGCGACCGGCATCGTGCGTGAGTTCCAGGAGATGGTCAAGTCCCTCCATGCCGCGGGGATCGAAGTGATACTCGATGTCGTGTTCAACCACACGGCCGAGCTCGGCATGGCCGATCCGCGCTCGAGCCTGCGAGGCATCGACAACCGCGCGTACTACCGTCAGCACGATGACGGCGCCTACATCGACGTCACCGGATGCGGCAATTCCCTGAACACGTCGACGGATGCCGCGGCCCGATTGGTGCTCGATTCTCTGCGGTACTGGGCGAACGATCTGCAGGTGGACGGATTCCGGTTCGATCTGGCGGCAACTCTCGGTCGTGATGCGCAGCACGTCTTCACCGCCGATCACCCGCTGCTGCGGGCGATCATCGACGACCCCGCCCTCGCGGGGGTCAAGAACATCGCGGAACCGTGGGACGTCGGGATGGGCGGCTGGCAGACGGGGAACTTCGGAGAGGGGTGGGCGGAGTGGAACGATCGCTATCGCGACCGAGTCCGCAACTTCTGGCTGAGCGACGTCGACTACACACGGCGCGCCGGCACGGCTCCCGCCGGCGTCGGCGGATTCGCCACACGGCTGGCGGGGTCTTCCAACACGTTCAGCGACGAGCGGGGTCCGCTCGCGAGTGTCAACTTCGTCACCGCGCACGACGGATTCACCCTCCGCGACCTTGTGTCGTACGACATCAAGCACAACCTGGGCAACAGCGAGCAGGGCCGCGACGGCGCAGACACCAACCGCTCGTTCAACCACGGCGCCGAGGGCGCCACCGACGACCCGGACATCCTCGCCGCCCGCCGCCGCGCGATGCGCAACCTCATGGGCACTCTGCTGCTGTCCGCCGGCATTCCCATGATCACCGCGGGTGACGAGTTCGCACGCACTCAGCGCGGCAACAACAACGCCTATTGCCATTCCTCGCCGCTCACCTGGCTCGATTGGCAGCACGCGCCGTGGCAAGAAGACCTCTTCGCGCACGTGCAGCGGCTCATCCAGCTGCGCAGGGAGAACCCCGCTCTTCGTCCACGGAGGTTCGCCCACGCCGTCCACACGATCCCGAACTCGTCGGTCATCGACTGGTACGACGAGCATGGCGAGACCATGTCGAGCGAACGGTGGGCCGATCCGTCCCACCGCACGCTGCAGTACGACGCGCAGTCCACACCGGACACCGAAGCTCCGAATCGCATTCTGCTGGTCGTGCACGGCACGGAGCGCCCGATCGATGTGACGCTTCCCCGGATCGACGGCATCACCGAGTTCGTGTCGCTGTGGTCGAGTGTGCCCGAGCGTCCGGACGAGCCTGAAGTGTTGTTCGCGCCGGGCGAGGTGCTGGCCCTCCCCGGGACGGCGATGCAGCTCTTCCGCATGAGCTGAGGCCGCGAGGACTGCCGCCGCAGAAAACCCGGTCGCAGCGCCGGACGAGCCCTCGCTCGTCGAAAGAGACGGGATCAACGCTGTCACCGCAATCGCAGTCGTGCCTCCTCATGATCTCCACCGCGCCGCACGACGACCGCAGGCCCCGACCTCAACGGCGGTAGGTTCGAGGCGTGGCGAAGACGACGAGCACTCCTGCTTCCCGGCCCCTTCGGAGCACCGCGGAGATCCCTCTCCGACCCGTCGGCGTGCTGGCTCCCGATGCCGGCACCCACACCGGCCGAATCCCGCTCGGGCACGAACGTCCTCGTGCCCTCGACCCGGCCTTCCGGCCCTCCGCCTTCGCAGGGGAGTCCGTCCCCTTCACCGCGACGGCGTTTCGCGAGGGGCACGATCTCATCGGCGTGCACGTGCGCGTCTTCTCGCCCTCAGGACACGAATCCCTGCACCGGTTGACGGCCCTCGGCGATGGTTTCGACCGATGGAGCGTCCTCATCTCGCCGATCGAGGAGGGACTGTGGCGCTTCCGGTTCGAATCGTTCGCGGACGACTTCGCCACGTGGGCTCACGCCGCCGCCCTCAAGATCGCCGCCGGTGTCGACGGGCCGCTCATGCGCATGATGGGCGTCGGACTGCTCACGCGCGCCGCTGCCCAGAAGGACCGGCCCGCCGCCGAGCGCCGCGCGCTCAGAGCGGCGGCGCAGTCGTTGAAAGACCCCGACGTCACCGACGACGACGCACTGATCGTCGTGGGCGACCGGCAGCTCTCCGCCTTCTTCACCGCTCGGCCGCTCACCTCGCTGACCACCGCGGGCCCGACGCGCGAACTGCTCGTCGAGCGCGAGCGGGCGGGCGTCGGCGCCTGGTACGAGTTCTTCCCGCGGTCCGAGGGCGCCGTCCGCCGCAAGGACGGATCCATCAAGAGCGGGACATTCCGCTCGGCGATGGGGCGCCTCCCCGCCGTCGCGGCGATGGGGTTCGACGTGCTCTACCTCCCGCCGATCCACCCCATCGGCGAGACCAACCGCAAGGGACCCAACAACACGCTCACGGCCGGGCCCGGCGATCCTGGCTCACCCTGGGCGATCGGCTCGACGGCCGGTGGCCATGACACCGTGCATCCGGACCTGGGCACCCTCGCCGACTTCCGTGCGTTCGTCCGCGCGGCCGCCACCCAGGGTCTGGAGGTCGCGCTCGACCTCGCGCTGCAGGCCGCGCCGGACCACCCCTGGGTCACCCAGCATCCGGAATGGTTCACGACCCTCCCCGACGGCTCGATCGCGTACGCCGAGAACCCGCCGAAGAAGTACCAGGACATCTATCCGATCAATTTCGACAACGACCCCGAGGGTATCCGCGCCGAGGTCCTGCGCATCGTGCGATTGTGGATCGGACAGGGTGTGCGGATCTTCCGCGTGGACAATCCGCACACCAAACCGGTGCAGTTCTGGGAATGGCTGATCGCGACGGTGAACGCCGAGCATCCGGATGTCATCTTCCTCGCCGAAGCCTTCACCCGTCCGGCGCCTCTTCTCGCGCTCGCGCAGGCGGGCTTTCAGCAGAGCTACTCCTACTTCACCTGGCGCAACACGAAGCCCGAACTCGAGGCGTTCCTCACCGGGATCACGGGCGAGACCGCCGACATCATGCGCCCCAACCTCTTCGTGAACACGCCCGACATCCTGACCGAGTACCTGCAGTACGGCGGCCGCCCGGCCTACAGGATCCGGGCGGCGATCGCAGCCACAGCCGGCGCCAGCTATGGCGTCTACGCCGGGTACGAGCTCTTCGAGAACGTCGCACGTCCCGGCGCCGAGGAGAACATCGACAATGAGAAGTTCGAGTACAAGGTCCGTGACTGGGCGGGTGCCGAAGCCTCGGGCGACTCCCTCGCACCGTACCTGCGGCGCCTGAACGAGATCCGGCGGGCGCACCCCGCGCTCCGCCAGCTGCGCGGCCTGCGCGTGCACTACAGCGACGACGACGCGATCCTGGTGTATTCGAAGCACATTCCCGCTCCCCTCACCGCGGACGGAGAATCCGACACGATCATCGTCGTGGCCAACGTCGACCCGCACTCGGTGCGGCAGACGACGGTCCATCTCGACCAGACGGCGTGGGGCGGGACGCCTGGCGCGCCGTTCGTCGTGGAGGATCTCATCACCGGATCCACCTGGACCTGGTCCGATCACAACTTCGTCCGCCTCGACGCGTTCTTCGAACCCGTCCACATCCTGCACGTGAGAGGCACACGATGAACGTTCCTGCCGACGCCGTCCTCGACTCCGTCGCCACCGGGTCGTACTACGCACCGCACGACGTGCTGGGGCTCCACGGTCATGCAGACGGAGGGTGGGTCATCCGCGCACGTCGTCCGCTCGCGCGAACGGTCACGGCCCTGCTCCCGGACGGCGAGCGGGTGCCGCTCGCGCACCTGCGCGGTGGTATCTGGGAGGGCACGACCGATACCGCACCCGCCTCCTACACGCTCGAGGCCACCTACGACGACGGCCTCTCCTACACCAGCGACGATCCGTATCGGCATCTTCCGACGGTGGGCGAGCTCGACCTGCACCTGATTCGCGAAGGGCGCCACGAAGAGCTCTGGCGGGTGCTCGGTGCGCGTGTGCACCGGTTCGACGGCGTCTCGGGCGTGTCGTTCTCGGTGTGGGCGCCGAACGCGCGCGCAGTCCGCGTGATCGGTGACTTCAACTCGTGGGACGGGCAGGGGCACTCGATGCGTTCCCTCGGCTCCAGCGGGGTGTGGGAGATCTTCGTGCCCGAACTCGGCGTCGGCACCCGCTACAAGTTCGAGCTGCTGACCCAGGCCGGCCCCTGGATCACGAAGGCCGATCCGATGGCTCAGTGCGCCGAAGTACCGCCCTCCACGGCATCCATCGTGACCGAGAGCACCTTCGAATGGATGGATGCCGCGTGGCTCGGGCAACGCGGTTCTCGTTCCCCGAGCGACCAGCCGATGTCGGTCTACGAGATGCACTTCGGCTCGTGGCGGCCCGGCCTCACCTACCGCGAAGCCGCAGACCCCCTGATCGACTACCTGACGGAGCAGGGCTTCACTCACGTGGAGTTCCTTCCGCTGGCCGAGCACCCGTTCGGCGGCTCGTGGGGTTACCAGGTGACGGGTTATTACGCCGCCACCAGCCGCTTCGGCTCGCCCGATGATCTGCGCTATCTCATCGACCGCCTGCACCAGGCCGGGATCGGCGTGATCATGGATTGGGTGCCGGGTCATTTCCCGAAGGACGCATTCGCGCTGGCGCGATTCGACGGTGATGCACTCTACGAGCATCCCGATCCGCGCCGCGGTGAGCACGAGGATTGGGGCACCCTGATCTTCGACTACGGACGCAACGAGGTGCGAAACTTCCTCGTCGCGAACGCACTGTTCTGGTTCGAGGAGTTCCACGTCGACGGCTTACGTGTGGATGCGGTGGCGTCGATGCTGTACCTCGACTACTCCCGCGAGCCGGGCCGGTGGGAGCCGAACATCTACGGGGGGCGGGAGAATCTCGAGGCGATCAGCTTTCTCCAAGAGGTCAACGCGACCGCATACAAACGCTATCCCGGCATCGCGATGATCGCCGAGGAATCGACCAGCTATCCCGGCGTCACCGCGCCGACCAGCGCGGGGGGCCTCGGGTTCGGCCTGAAGTGGAACATGGGCTGGATGAACGATTCGCTCGAGTACATCAAGCGAGACCCGATGTACCGCTCGTATCACGAAGGCGAGCTGTCGTTCTCGTTCGTCTATGCCTTCAGCGAGAACTATCTGTTGCCGATCAGCCACGATGAAGTCGTGCACGGCAAGGGCAGCCTCTTCACGCGGATGCCGGGCGACCACTGGCAGAAGCTCGCCAACATGCGTGCGTTCCTGGCATACATGTGGGGTCACCCCGGCAAGCAGCTGCTGTTCATGGGCCAGGAGTTCGGGCAGATGTCGGAGTGGTCCGAGTCGCGGCCCCTGGATTGGTGGTTACTCGACCAGCCTGCGCACCGCGAGCTTCATGACTTCGTGGGGGCCCTCAATCGAGTCTACCGCGCGCACGCACCACTGTGGTCACGCGACCGCGATGCGTCGGCGTTCACGCGTCTCGGCGCCCCGCACTGGAACCCCAGTGTCATCGCTTTCGCGCGCCGCGACCACCACGGGAACACGGTTGCGATCATCGGCAACTTCTCCGGAACTCCGCTGTACGACTTCTCGCTCGATCTCGGAGCGAGCGGCACCTGGACCGAGATCCTCAATACGGACGCCCGCGAGTATGGCGGATCCGGCGTCGGCAACCTCGGATCCGTGCACGCCGATGACGCCGGATGCGCGCGCATGACGCTGCCGCCGCTGGGTGTGCTGTGGCTCAGCCACAGCGCCGGGTCCTAGAACAGCAGGCTGGCGAGGCGGCCGCGGGCGCGCACGACGCGCGCATCCGCGTCGCCGACGAGCCCGAACAGTTCGAGCAGGCGCTCGCGCACCGGCCCGCGCTCGGCCTCGGGAAGAATCGCGAAAAGGTCGAGAAGCCGGTCGAATGCGTCATCGACATGACCGCCGGCAAGATCGAGATCCGCAACGGCGAACTGCGTCTGAGGGTCCTCGGGCGAGGCGGCAGCCGCCGCGCGGGCCTCGTGAGGGTCGAGCCCCTGCACCCGCTCGAGCAGCCGCACCTGCCCGAGTCCGGCGCGCGCCTGCTCGTCGCGCACGTTCTCGGCGAGGGCCGCCTCGTACGCGATCGCGGCGCGCGCATAGTCGCCCGCCTCGATCGCATCGAACGCTTCCTGATGGTGCGGCGCCAGCGGCGGCTCGGTGTCGTCCTGCTCGGCTGACGCAGTTCCCTGTGGCACGGTTCCGGTCACACCCTGCTGCGCCGCCAGCTGCAGCAGCTGGGCGAACACCTCGCGGACCTGCTGCTCCGGAACAGCACCGGTGAACAACTGCACGGGCTGGCCGGCGACCAGGGCGACCACGAGCGGGATCGACTGCGCCCGAAAACTCTGCGCGAGCTGAGGGTTGGCGTCGACGTCGACCTTGGCCAGCACGAGGCGCCCGCCGAGCTCGGTGATGACCCGCTCCAGCACCGGGCTGAGCTGCAGGCAGGGCCCGCACCATTCGGCCCACAGATCGACGACGACCGGCACCGTGTGCGAGAGTTCGAGCACGGCGCCGAAGTTCTCATCGGTCGCGGTGAAGACGAGCGCCGGTGCTTGCCCTGCCGGGGGGGTTGTCGGGGGGGCCGCCGCACGCGAACGCAGAGACGTCAAATCGACGGCGCCGCGGAGAACGGCGCTGGGGCTCTGGGCAAGGGGTGTCTGATCGCTCATGGTGTGACCGCCTTCACGTCGAGAATGCTGGAAGAGTAGCCGAGGAACTGGATCCGCTGCTCCGAACTCTGCGCGGGGACGAAGAAGAAGAGCTGGTCGACATAGGTCGTGGTGAATCCCGTGCCGGACTGGCTCACACCCGCCAGTGCCTTGACTGTGGGGCTGTCGTCGAGCTTGATCACCGCGTCGGTGCTGGTCGGGGTGACCGTGTCGGTCTCGTTGACCTCGACTGCGACGATCGCGCCGCTGTCGAGAGTCGCCAGCGCGACCGGAGCGGTGTCGCCGGCCGACGCCGCAAACGAAAGCGTGCCGGTCTCTGCCGCCGTCTGGTTGAAACTGTCGAGCCGCGACGCCCGGTTCGCGGCGACCTGCGTACGGAACGCATCGGTGTCGACATCGAAGAGCGGAGCGAACTCGCTGTCACGGTCCTTGTCCAGCACGTCAGCGTACGCGGCCGCGAGCTGCGACGGCGCCAGAAGCAGGAAGGGGGAGTCGGGGTCGATCGAGATGGCCCCGACATAAGAGGGCGCGAGGTTCAAGCTGGTGTCCGCGGCGAGGTCGGCCATGTAGGTCACTTTGTAGTCAGACCAGGCATCTGCCTGCGTCACGCTCAGGATCTTATCCGGCGAATCCGCGCCCCCACCCACCACGGCGAAGAATGATCGGGGCCACCCGTCGAAAGCCTCGGGAAGCAGCACGCGAATGCCCGAGGAGGGAATCGGGTCGAGGGAGTTCTGGTCGGCGATCGCCGTGCGCAGCCGGTAGTTCGTCTCGCGGACCTTGAGCGCCGCCCCGTCCAGCCGGACTGCCGCCGCCGCCGCGTCGTTCGCTTCATCGGCGATCGCCACTTGCGCCGCGATGCGAGAGACGATTCGGTCTGCCTGCGCTTCAGTGACGGCCGGACTCCCCTGGTCGTCGGGGACGATGATGCTCGGGGTCGCGGACGGCGTCGGCGAGCCCGCCAGTTGCGGCCAGGCATCGGGTGAGCAGCCGGCGAACATCAGCGCAGAAACCGTGACCACCGGGAGGATCACGAACGACCGCTTGCCGCGCGTGAGGGATCGACGCGTCGGAGTGGCCGAGATCACACCCTTGTCGCCGGCCTCGATCGCGAGATCGATGGGTTCGGTCACCGGTACCGGCAGGCCCTTACGCCGGGGGCCCCTCGACCGGCGCGCGTGACGCACGCCGAGGTAATAGAGCACCAGACCGGCCACCAGCAGCAGGCTGCCGCCCACGATCAACGGGCCGGCCCACGGAGTCGTTGCGCCCGTCGGCCACGACAGTGTCAGGTCGCCGGGAGCCGCCCGTGTGCCGTCGCTGGCGACGAGGACGCTCATGTCTTCGGGAAGCTGCAGTCGGGTGTCCAGCACGTTGTCCTGCTGGAACTGCTCCAGCCACAGGTCGGAGTCGATGGGGCTGAGAGCAACCGCGGCGTCCGCGCCTCCCTCGGTCCGCACGACGGTCTCGGCGACGATCGCGCCATCATTGCCGAGGGTCAGGTGCGCGTAATCCGCCTTTTGCAGCCAGGCGCTCAGGTCGTCCGTGCGGGCGTACGCGGCGAAGATCGTCCCCGGGCCCACGACGCGGAGCGTCTGGGGGCCGTCATGGCTGTTGAGCACCGCACCGTCGATCATTACGTAAGGCACATCAGCGGCGACGTGGATGGGCTGGTCGACCGTCGTCGGACCCTGCAGCACCGTGCGCTGAGCGATCCCCGTCCCGATCATGACGGCGGCAAGCACAAAAGCAACCACAGCCCAGACGAAACGCACGAATGACACCTTTCCGCATGCGCGCAGAGCCCGCAGACACACATCGACTCTCCAGACTAGCGAAAGCGGCCTGAATATCCTCCCAGAGGGGGCGGCGCGAGGGCATTCGAGCGCTCCGTGCGTAATGTATGTCGGACACCACGACAGCAAGAAGGTCTTCTGTGAAGCTACAGCACCCGTTTCGCACCGCCCTGATAGTGACGCTCGGCGTCGGGGTCGGCATCATGCTGATCCAGAGCGTCTCGTCGCTGTCGACGATCCTCCTCTACGTCGGGACCGCCCTGTTCCTGTCGCTGGGCCTTGACCCACTCGTATCGTGGCTCGAGCGCCGCGGGCTCCCCCGCTGGGCCGCGCTCCTGATCACGTTCGTCGCGCTGCTGGCCGCGTTCGGCGGGATCATCGTGATGATCGTTCCCATCATCGCGGGACAGATCACGCAACTGGTCGGCCAGATCCAGGAGCTGGTAGCCAGCGCTGTGTCCGGCGAATGGAATCCGGTGGAGACCCTGACGAACTGGTTGCACGAAACCTTCCCCATGCTCAATGTCGACCAGCTCTTCACGTACATTTCGGATTGGTACGAGACGCTGGATGTCGGGCAGATCGGCGGCGTCGCCGGCGAAACCCTGATCGGCATCGGATCGGGCATCATCTCCGGCTTGACCGGTGCGCTCGTCGTCCTGATCCTCACGATCTACTTCACGGCCTCGACACGATCGCTCAAGGCAGCCGTCTATCAGCTTGTGCCGGCTTCGAAGCGCGCACGATTCATCGACCTGTCCGAGCAGATCACGGCGTCCGTGGGCTTCTACGTCATCGGACAAGTCACGCTGGGCGTCATCAACGGCGTGCTCAGCGCGATCTTCTTGACGATCATCGGAGCCCCTTTCCCCGCCGTCCTGGCCGTCGTGGCCTTCTTCTTCTCGCTGATCCCGCTCGTGGGAACGCTCACCGGCTCGACGATCATCGTGCTCACCTGCCTCATCCCGGGTCTCGGATCGCCGCTGACGGCGCTCGTCGCGCTGATCTGGTACGCGGTCTACATGCAGGTCGAGGCGTACGTCCTGTCACCGCGCATCATGAATCGCGCCGTGTCGGTGCCGGGCGCCGTCGTGGTGATCGCTGCATTGGCCGGCGGTTCGCTGCTGGGTCTCCTCGGCGCGCTGATCGCGATCCCGGTCGCCGCCAGCATCCTCATCATCTACCGACAGGTCATCATCCCTCGGCAGAACGAGCTCTAGCCGGGGAAGGGCATCTGGCCTTGGGCCCCGTCCCACTCCACCGGCAGGGGCAGCGCGTCGGGGTTCGTGGCCGCCACGATCTCGGTCAGCACCCGGCGGGTCTGGGTCTCCCCCACCCACAGGTGCCTGCCGCCGTCAACGGCGATGAGGGTCGCTTCCGGTACCGAGGCGAAGCGCTCTCTCGCCTCTGCGGGACGAAGGTAGTCGTCGAACTCCGGCACCAAGATCACGAGTCGGCGAGGATCATGGTGCCAGGCGGCGACCTCGTCGTCAGTGACCCGGTGAAGCGGGGGTGAGAGCAGAACGGCGCCGTCGATCGCGTGGTCACGACCATACTTCAAGGCCAGCTCGGTGCCGAAGGACCAGCCGACGAGCCAAGGATGCGGCAGGGCACGGTCATGAACGAACTGCATCGCTGCGGCGACGTCGAATTCTTCGGCTGCTCCCCCGTCGAAGGCGCCTTCACTGGTCCCGCGCGGCGAGGAGGTGCCTCGCGTATTGAACCGCAGGACGGCGAGGTCGGCCAGAGCCGGAAGCCGGCCCGCGGCCTTGCGCAGAATGTGCGAGTCCATGAAGCCACCGGCCGTCGGCAACGGATGCAAGGTCACCAGCGTGGCGACGGGTGCCCGATGTTCGGGCAGTGCCAGCTCTCCGACGAGCGTCAGACCGTCCAGTGTGTGCAGCTCGATCTGCTCGCGCCGCGCCGGGAGCTGTAGGGGTCCGCGAATCTCCATGTCAACCCATCTTCCAGCACGCCGAGTGCCAATGCCGCCGGGCGGCCAGGTCTGCAGCATCGCCCAGGACACCGTCGGCGCGCCAAACGACGACATGCGCTATTCCTGGAACCACGTCACGTCCGCAACCGGGGCAGGTGTAGGTCTTCAGTGCTTTCGCAGCTGAGACGGGCTGCACGGTCCACTCGAGACCACGGCGCGTCTCGGCGCGCTTCCAGCCGTTCAGCATCCGCTCGAACGAGTCGTCAGCAGGCTCGGGCCTCCGACGGTGCGCGCGGGGCATGCGTTCAGTACCAGCCCTTGGCCTGCGAATGATTCCATGCGCCGCAGGGTGTGCCGTAGCGGCCTTCGATGTAGCCCAGGCCCCAGCTGATCTGGGTCGCCGGGTTTGTCGACCAGTCCGCGCCCGCCGACGCCATCTTTCCTCCCGGCAGCGCCTGGGGGATGCCGTAGGCACCGCTGGAAGCGTTGTAGGCGTTGACACGCCACCCCGACTCTTTGTTCCACAGCGCCACGAGGCACGCGAACTCGCCGTCGCTCCATCCCCGGGCTGCGACCATTTCATACGCAATCGCCTGCGCAGACCCCGGATCCGGCGCGACGAACGGCGGTGACCAGCGGCCCGGGGCCGGCGTTCCACTCGCTGCAGTCAGCACAGGCGTGGACGTGGTCGCCGGCTTCGGCGTCACAGAGACCGTATACGTCAGATCGTCTCGACCGAGGTCGACGACGCTTCGCCCGGACGCTGCCAGGTACTGCTGGGCATCGTGGATCGAGGTCGCGTACAGCGACACGGGATCGAGTTCGGCGGCCTGCGCCGAAGACGTCGACGCCGCGAGCGGTCCAACATACGCAGCAGCGAATCCGGCGACTGCCAAAACGGCGAACGTCGCCATGACGCCGCGGCGACGCGACCACCGCGCGGGCTGCTGAGGTCGTGCGCGAGCGGCGGCCCGCGAGAGCGGAGCAATCGCGCGGGGCTCCTGGGGGACCAGATCAGCTTCGGAAGTCACAGTTCCCCGATTCTAGCGGGCACCCCGTGCCGTGTCATGCGAGGCCGCTCACACGACCGCCAGCATGACCTCGACGATGGCATCGAGCACGGCATCGACCTGAGCTTCGCTGTACCCGCGGCGCTGCATGCGGAACGCGACCGTGCGGATCTGCTCCACCGATACGGCCTCGCCCGTCTCGAGGAAGCCCGCTATCCGATCGGCGACGAGATCGACCTCGTCGATGCGGTAGCCGTAACGCAACGGTCCCGT
This sequence comes from Microbacterium sp., assembly GCF_011620665.1. Lineage (GTDB taxonomy): Bacteria > Actinomycetota > Actinomycetes > Actinomycetales > Microbacteriaceae > Microbacterium. The sequence continues at coordinate 48,911 of NZ_WOYQ01000022.1, read as the reverse complement.
GCGCGAGAAGCGGTGCCCCCGAGGTCGCGTCAAGCGGTCGAGGATCTCCTGACCGAGCTGGCGAGACTGGCTCACCCAGGCGCGTGCGCCCGCGCGCGCAAGCGCGCGCTCCCGCTCGCGCGCGGCGAAGGCATCCTCGACGCGGCCGAGAGCGGCGTCGACGGAGAGGACCTGATACCCGCGCGTGACGAGTGGAAAGGCGACTGTGCGGATCACGCCGGCATCCACATCGGTCTCATCGTCGGACTCGAAGGCGTCACGCGCCCGCGCGAGGAAGGCGTCCACCGCGGCGGGTGAATACCCCTTCGTCCGCCCGCTCGCGAGCGGGAAGGGCGACGCCTCCGACATCGGCTGATCGGTCATGAACCCACCAGTGGGAAGAAGAGGACGTACATCGCGAGCGCGGCGGGCGCCGACGGGAGGATCGAATCGAGGCGGTCCAGCACGCCGCCGTGCCCGGGCAGCCACGAGCTCATGTCTTTGATGCCGAGGTCGCGCTTGATCATCGATTCCCCGAGATCCCCGAGGGTGGCGGAGACGAGCATGACGAGCCCGAACACGACACCGGTCCACGCCGGCGAGTGGAGCACGAAGATGGCGAAGAGGGTGGCGGCGGCAGCCGCTGCCACCGCCGCCCCGGCGAACCCTTCCCACGTTTTCTTCGGGCTGATGCGCGGCGCCATCGGGTGGCGCCCGAGCGCCAGGCCGGTGGCATAGGCACCCGTGTCGGCGGCGACAACCGTGACGATCATCGCCAACAACCAGTACTCGCCCTGATCCTGGCGCAACAGCACGAGCGTGAAGCCCGCCAGGAAGGGGACGTAGATCTGGATCAATCCGGCGACGAGCACGTCCGAGAGCACTTCGCCATAGGTGCGCCCGTCGGCAGCGGCCATCTGCGCCAGAAGGCGCCACACGATCACGAAGGCCACGGCGACGAAGGTCAGAACCCAGTGCGTCCAGTGATCGAGGAAGAAGCCTGACGCCGTGATCACGAGCGCGGCGGCGAGGTGCGGCCAGACGTCGACGCGACGCCCGGACGTCTGCAGCGCGCGCGAGAATTCGTACACGCCCAGCAGGCAGACCGGGAGCGCGAAGAGCAGGAAGAGCCACTTGACGAACAGGAGCGTTCCGAGCACCACCGCGCCGATCGCGAGCGCGATCAGGGTCGCCAGCAGCAGATTGCGTCCGGTGCGTTCGTTGATCCTGTCTTGAACCTGCTCGAAGTCCGCACGCGCCTTGCCGACCTGCTGCTCGAGCTCGCTGCGGGCGGCGCGAACCTGCTCGTGGAACGACGGATTGGTCTCGGCCGCCGGTCGCGCAGACAGATGGGCGGGAGCGACATCGTCCGTCGCTGCTGAGTCCGAAGGATCGGTCATCGGCGGATCTCAGACCTCGAGGAGTTCGGCCTCTTTGCGCTTGAGCGCCTCATCGATCTCGTCGACGTACGTGCGGGTGAGGACGTCCAGTTCCTTCTCCCCACGCGCGAGATCGTCTTCGCCCACGTCACTCTTGAGTGCGTCGAGTTCATCCTTCGACTTGCGGCGGATGCCGCGGAGATGCACCTTGGCATCCTCGCCCTTGTTGCGAACGATCTTCACGTATTCCCTGCGGCGATCCGCTGTCAGCTCGGGCAGCGTGACACGGACGATGTTGCCGTCGTTCGTCGGATTGGCTCCGATGTTCGGAGTGTCGCGGATGGCCTGCTCAATAGCCTTGAGCGCCGACTTGTCGTAGGGCGTCACGATGAGGGTGCGCGCCTCGGGGTTGCCCAGCGAGGCGAGCTGTGCCAGCGGCGTCGGCGAACCGTAGTAGTCGACCAGGATCTTCTGGAAGAGCTGAGGATTCGCGCGTCCAGTGCGGACGGTCGCGAAGTCCTCCTTCGCGGCTTCTACCGCCCTCGCCATGCGCGTTTTCGTGTCTGCCAGGATCTCGCCGATCACGGTCACTCCATTCGTCGGTACGTCCTGGTAAGTCTACTGCCGGGTGCTCCCGGAGCTCAGACCGTGACGAGCGTGCCGATCGGCTCGCCCAGGAGCGCGCGGGTGACATTGCCCGCCGGCTCCATGCCGAACACCCGCATGTCGATGCCGTTGTCCATGCACAGGCTGAAGGCCGTCGAGTCCACGACCTTGAGACCGCGCTGCAACGCGTCCTGGTAGGTGATGCGGTCGATCTTGGTGGCGCCGGCGTGCTTCTTCGGGTCGGCCGTGTAGACCCCGTCGACGCCGTTCTTGGCCACCAGCACCTCGTCGGCGCCGATCTCCAGCGCGCGCTGGGCCGCGACGGTGTCGGTGGAGAAATACGGCAGACCCGCGCCGGCGCCGAAGATCACCACGCGCCCTTTCTCCATGTGCCGCTCAGCGCGCCGAGGGATGTAGGGTTCGGCAACCTGCGTCATCGCGATCGCGGACTGTACGCGGGTGGCCGCTCCCGCCTGCTCCAGGAAGTCCTGCAGTGCGAGGGCATTCATGACGGTACCGAGCATGCCCATGTAATCGGCGCGGCCACGGTCCATGCCGCGCTGGCTCAACTCGGCGCCGCGGAAGAAGTTGCCGCCGCCGACGACGATGGAGATCTCGACCCGGCCGGTGGCCGCGGCGATCTCGCGCGCGATCTGACCGACGACATCCGGATTCACGCCCAGCTGGCCACCGCCGAAGGCCTCGCCGGACAGCTTCAGAAGGACGCGCCGGCGTCCGGTGTGCTCATCGATCACGCGGGTTCCTCTTCTCGGATGCAGACTATCGAAGTCATGCGCATGGAAAGGGCCCGCATCCGGGGATGCGGGCCCCTTTTCGGCACCTCAGGCGCCGACCTTGAAGCGTGCGAAGTCGGTGACAGTGATGCCTGCGGACTCGGCAACCTTGCCGACGGACAGCTTGTTGTCTTTCGCATAGTCCTGATCGAGCAAGGCGACCTGCTTGAAGAACGCGCCGACGCGACCCTCGACGATCTTCGGCAGCGCCGCCTCGGGCTTTCCCTCATTGCGGGAGATCTCGGTGACGATCTCGCGCTCCTTGTCGACCTCGGCTGCGGGGACGTCCTCGCGTGAGAGGTAGGTCGGGTTGGCGAACGAGATGTGCTGCGCGATGCTGCGCGCGGTTTCGGCATCCGCACCGGAGTAGGCGACCACGACTCCGATCTGCGGAGGCAGATCCTTGCTGGTCTTGTGCAGGTAGATCTCGAATGCGTCACCGGTGAGCGTACGTGCGCGACGGAGCTCGACCTTCTCGCCGAGAATCGCGGCCTCGCCCGAGATGAGGTCGGCCACGGACTGGCCGCCGGCATCCGCGGCAAGAGCGGATTCGACTGTCTCTGCGCCTACGGCGGCCGCTGCTGCCAGCACCTTGTCGGCCAGTGCGATGAACCGCTCGTTCTTCGCGACGAAGTCGGTCTCGGTGTTCAGCTCGATGATCGTCACCTTGCCGTTCACTTCAGCGGCGGCGACGAGGCCCTCACTGGTGGACCGGTCGGCGCGCTTCGCGTTGCCCTTCGCGCCCTTGAGACGCAGGATTTCAACGGCCTTCTCGAGGTCGCCGTCGGCCTCTTCGAGCGCCTTCTTGGTGTCGACCATTCCCGTGCCGAGCTGCTCCCGCAGCGTCTTGATATCAGCGATGGTGAAGTTTGCCATGGGTGGCGGCTCCTTGGTTGTGGTGAGTTCTCGTGGATGTACCGTGGCGGAATTACTCCGCGGCTTCCTTGACTGCTTCCGCGGCCTCGTCCTGCACGGGTGCTGCCTCGTCCGATCCGGACGCGATGGTTTCGACCTCGACCTCGACCACGTCCTCGGCAGCGTCGGTGACGGGCTGCTCGAGCAGCTCGAGTTCCCAATCGGCCAGGGGCTCGGCATCCTGTGCCTCTTCACTCGGCTGGTGACGCTGGATGAGGCCCTCGGCGGCGGCGTCGGCGATGATGCGGGTCAGCAGGCCGACCGAGCGGATCGCGTCGTCGTTGCCGGGGATCGGGAACTGGAACTCGTCGGGGTCGGCGTTCGTGTCGAGAATGCCGATCACGGGGATGCCGAGCTTCTTCGCCTCGTCGATGGCAAGGTGCTCGCGCTTCGCGTCGACGACCCAGATGGCCGACGGGGTCTTCTGCAAGTTGCGGATACCGCCGAGCGACTTGTGCAGCTTGTCGAGCTCACGCTTCTTCAGCAGGAGCTCCTTCTTGGTGAAGCCGCTCTCCGCCGGGTTCTCGAAGTCGAGCTCCTCGAGCTCCTTCATGCGAGCCAGACGCTTGGAGACCGTCTGGAAGTTCGTCAGCAATCCACCCAGCCAGCGCTGGTTGACATACGGCTGGCCGACGCGCGTCGCCTGCTCGGCGATGACTTCCTGAGCCTGCTTCTTCGTGCCGACGAACAGAACCGTGCCGCCGTGGGCGACGGTCTCGCGGACGTACTCATAGGCCTTGTCGATGAATCCCAGCGACTGCTGCAGGTCGATGATGTGGATGCCGGAGCGCTCCGTGAGGATGAATCGCTTGACCTTCGGGTTCCACCGGCGGGTCTGGTGTCCGAAGTGGACGCCGCTGTCGAGCAGCTGGCGAATGGTGACGACGGCCATGGCCGTTCTCCTGTTCCGGCGCGCGGGGGCGCCCTTTCGGTTGTCCTCGCCGGACCGGACGGTCGCAGCGAGCCTGGTGCCCGGCGCACACCCACCCACCGCCGGAGCGGGGGGACCTGGGATGTGGATGCCGCGATGCGAGAACCGATCGTCCTCGCGGTGCTATGGGCACGCGGAGTCACCCCGACAAGCGGGATGCCCTCTCAGTGTATCAGCCGCGGAGCTTCCTCCCCCGTCGATCGCCGGGCGCAGTTCTCCACCGATCGCGCCGCTCACGCGTGCAGCGCAGTGGTGCCCGGCAAAGCTGTCCGACATGCGATCGATCGCCGTCGTGCTGCTTGTCGCCGTGCTCTGCGTCACGGGTGCTGCCCCGCCCGCGGCGGCCGTCATCCCGCTTGCCACCGGCCGAGAAGGCTGGCAGTGGCCGGTCGATCCGGTGCAGGTGACCGAGCCCTATCGCGCACCCGCGCACAGCTATGGTCCGGGGCACCGTGGCATCGATCTCGCCGTGTCGCCCGGCACAGCGATCGTGGCGCCGGCCGCGGGGGTCATCGCGTTCGCGGGAAGCGTCGCAGGGCGTCCGCTGCTCACGATCGATCACGGCCACGGCCTCGTCACAACGCTCGAACCCGTGACGGCAAGCCTGCCGGTGGGTGCGCCGGTGCGCGCCGGCGAGGCCGTCGCGGCGGCGGCATCCGGCGGGCACGCGGTCGGCGGCACCGTCCATTTCGGAGTCCGGGAGAACGGCGAATACATCAACCCGATGCTGCTCGTGAGCGCGATTCCACGGGCGGTCCTGCTGCCGTGCTGCTGACGTCTGGTTCGCACGCCGCGTGCTCACGCGCGGGGATGGGCGAGGCGATAGCTCGCCGTCAGCTTCTCGGCGGAGACGTGAGTGTAGATCTGGGTGGTTCCGAGACTCGCGTGACCGAGCATCTCTTGCACCGTGCGGAGGTCCGCACCGCCATCGAGCAGATGCGTCGCGGCGGAATGCCGGAGCGAGTGCGGACCCACCGTCGTCGCGCCCAGCGCCGGGGCGACCGTGCGCGAGACGATCTCGTAGGCCGATCGTGCGCCCAGGCGCCCTCCACGCACACCGAGGAACACGGCGGGGGTACCGGCGCCACGGGCGGAGAGTGCGGGGCGGCCGCGGACAAGATACGCGTCGAGTGCGTCGGAGGCCGGGCCCCCGTAGGGCACGACCCGCTCCTTGCCGCCCTTGCCGAGCACCCGCACCGTGCGGCGGGCGCGGTCGAGGTCGGCGAGTTCGGTCCCGCAGATCTCGGCGACGCGCAATGCGGCCGCATACAGCAACTCGAGCAGCGCCGCATCGCGGAGGGCGACGGGGTCACCGTCGGCGGCACGCTCACGCGCCGCGTCGAGCACAGTGCTCATGGTGGCAGCGGTGGCAACGGTGGGCAGCGTGCGACCTCGCTTGGGAGCCACGAGGCGCAGGCTGGGATCGATCGCGATGAGCTGTTCCTCGGTCGCCCACGCGAACATCCCCCGCACCGACGCGGTGCGGCGTGCGAGTGTCGAGCGGGCATCACCGCGCTGCGTCGCGCGCCACAACCACTCGCGGAGCATCTCGAGGTCCACATCGGTCACGTCGGGATCTCCCAGCGATTCCGCGAGGTCCCGCAGATCACTGCGGTACGCACGCACCGTCGCGGGCGCCAGCCGGCGCACGTGTGTGAGGTCGTGGGCCCACGCGGCCGCCGCCTCCGAGATTCGCATAGCACCAGCATGCCCTCCGGGCTGACCCGACGACGTCGGCCACACCGTCATTCTCCGGGGCCGCGCCGCCATCCCTCGCCCCATCGCGTGACGGTGCCCTCCAGCTCCAGCAACCCGAGCAGTGCTGCGGCATCGGCGACCGAGAACCCGCTACGACGTGCGACGTCGACCGTCGACCGCGCGGATCGGCTCGTCAACGCATCGAGGATGCGGCTGCGCTCCCCCGTGTAGTCCCTCGCATCGAACAGCGCGCCATCGAACTGTTCGACGTCACCGGCGCCGAGCATCTCCCGCACATCCGCGGGACCCGTGATGCACACCGCATCCAACTCGCGGAGCAGGCGATGGCACCCGGCCGAGGTGGCACTGGTCACCGCTCCGGGTACCGCGCCGAGCGGGCGTCCGAGTTCGGCGGCGTGATGGGCCGTGTTCAGCGCGCCCGACCGCCACCCCGCCTCGACGACGACGGTCGCGTCCGAGAGTGCTGCGATCAGCCTGTTGCGGCCGAGGAAGCGCCACTTGGTCGGCGACGACCCGCACGGAACCTCGGCGACGACGACCCCCTGGCGCGCGACGCGGTCGATGAGATCTCGATGTCCAGCCGGGTAGGGCCGTTCCACGCCGCCGGCGAGTACAGCGATCGTGGAGCCGCGGACCGACAGCGCCCCCCGGTGCGCGGCGCCGTCGATCCCGTAGGCTGCGCCCGAGAAGACGGCGATCCCTGATGATGCACACTCGGCCGCCAGATCAGTCGCGACATGCTCACCATATGCCGACGCCGCACGCGCGCCGACGAGGGCGACCGCGACCTTGGGCGCCAATTGGGCGATATCCCCGAGCGTCCAGAGGCACAGTGGCGCGTGCGCGCCCAGATCGGTCAGCCGCACCGGCCACGCCGCGTCCTCGGGCGTGATGAGGCGTACACCGGCTCGGCGCGCCGTATCCAATGCCTGCCTGTGATCGCCGCGCCGCGGCTGCCAGCGCGCTCGTCCGGCGCTCAGCGCAGCAGAGCTCAGACCGGCCTGCGCCGCCGGAGCCTCTGCGGACGAATCACCCACCGCGATTTCGAGTGCCCGCACGGCGCCGAAGGTCGCGACGAGGGCACCGGCCACGCCGTCGCCGGGTTCGGTGAGCGTCGACCAGAGCGCGCGCGCGTAGGCCGTCACTGCCGCCGTATCATCATCGACGTCGACGAGTGCGCCGAGCGCGGCGCGCGCCACCGAGGGGCGCAGGTCGATATCGCTCATGCGAGAGCTCCCTTCTTCAGGTAGAGCGCGCGCCCGATGTCCGCCACCGAGAGGCGCTCGCGACCGGCCAGATCCGCGACGCTCCAGGCCACGCGGAGCACCCGGTCGTAGCCGCGCAGCGTCAGCGAGCCGCGGTGCAGCGCGGCATCCAGCGGCCGCCGGATCGCGGGCTCCGGTGCCATCGGTCCGGTCCGCAGCCAGGAACCGGATACCTGCGCGTTCATGCGCCACGGCGTGCCGCGCAACCGCGCCAGTGCGCGCTCGCGCGCCTGGGCGACCAGCTCGCGCGCGTGCGCCGTGGTGATGGTCGCGACATCCGCATCCGCGCGCCGCGCGACCGCGACCCGCTGCAGCGAAAGTTCGATGTCGATGCGATCCAGCAGCGGACCGGACAGCTTCCCGAGATACCGGCGGATGGACAGCGAGGGGCACACGCACTCCCCGCCCGGCACGCCGTAATTGCCGCAGGGGCAGGGATTGGTCGCCAGGATGAGCTGGAATCGGGCCGGGAAGGTCGCACGGAATCCGGCGCGATGGATCTCGATATCCCCGCTCTCCAGGGGCTGCCGCAGCGCGTCCAGCGCCTGGCCGCCGAACTCGCCCGCCTCATCCAGGAAGAGCACGCCACCACTCGCCCGCGCGATCGCGCCCGGGCGCACGGTGCGACTGCCGCCGCCGACCAGCGCCGCGACGCTTGCCGAGTGGTGCGGAGCCTCGAACGGCGGAGTCCGACTGAGACCGGGCACGGGCAGCCCGGCGAGCGAACGGAGCGAAGCGGCCTGCAGCGCCGCCTCATCGTCGAGGTCAGGGAGGATGCCCGGCAGCCGCCGAGCAAGCATCGTCTTGCCGGCTCCGGGCGGCCCGCTCATCAGGACGTGATGGCCGCCCGCCGCGGCGACGACGAGGGCATCCACCGCGTCTTGCTGACCGATCACGTCGGCCAGGTCGAGTCGTTCGACCGATGGGGCGACCTCGACGGTGGCGATCGGCACGGGAGCGAGGCCGGCGTCCTCAACGTCCAGACCGTGGTGGCGGGCGACATCGCGCAGATCGACCGCGCCGGTGACCTCGACACCCGACACCAGTTCGGCTTCAGCGCGATTGGCATGGGGGACGACCACGCGCCGCATTCCCGCTCGTGCGGCCGCGCGCACCGCCGGCAGCACACCGGGAACGGGACGCAGACGCCCGTCCAAGCCCAGTTCGCCGATGTGCACGGTAGACGCGAGCGAAGCGGCATCCATCGCCCGCACCGTGGCGATCGCGGAGATCGCGATCGCCACGTCGAGCCCCGATCCCTGCTTCGGAAGGCTCGCCGGGGACAGATTCACCGTGAGTTTGCGGCGCGGAAGCGGCAGGTCGCTGTTGGAGCACGCGTTGTGCACGCGCTGATGGGCTTCGCCGATCGCCTTGTCCGCCAACCCGATGATCTGGAATCCCGGGACCTGGTTCGACAGGTCGGCCTCGACTTCGACGAGGTCGCCGCGCAGTCCCGAGAGCACGACGCCCCAGGTACGCCCGAGCGTCATCGCAGGTCCACCAGGTGCTCGAGGATGGCCGTCGCCGGATCCTCCCCCGTGACTCCGATGACGTCGAGTCGCAGGCGCCGGCCGCGAGCAAGATCAGGGTGAGCTGTCACCCACGTGCAGGCAAGCCGCCAGAGGCGATCGCGCTTGCGCTTGTCGACGGCGTCGAACGGATGGCCGAACCACTCGGTGCGTCGCGTCTTGACCTCGACGACAACGAGATCACGCCCGTCGACGGCGACGATGTCGAGCTCACCGGCTGCGCACCGCCAGTTGCGGTCGACAACCGTGAACCCCTGATCCTGCAGATGCCGCGCCGCGCGATGCTCGCCTGCGCGACCGCGGTCGTCCTTTTGTGCCATGAGAGCAGGGTGCTCGCGTCGGCGAACGCCCGCCCTCGAACACGACCGATCGGTGGACAGTCGCGAAGATCAGCCGCCTGGGGAGAGGGCGATGGAGTCGCCTCAGGAATCGAGCGACAGCTCGTCCGGCAGCTGGAAGTCACGGCGCTGAAGCTCTTCGACGTTGACATCCTTGAAGGTCAACACCCGGACGGACTTCACGAAGCGGTCCGCGCGGTAGATGTCCCATACCCAGACGTCCGTCATCGAGATCTCGAAGTAGAAATCGTGCTCGGTGTCGCGACGCACGACGTTGACGTCGTTGGCGAGATAGAACCGACGCTCGGTCTCGATCACGTACTGAAACTGCGACACCACGTCGCGGTACTCCTTGTAGAGCGCCAGTTCCAGCTCGCGGTCGTAGTCCTCGAATACTTCGTCGTCCATGGTCTTTCCAGTCTAGATGTCGCCGAGTCGGAACAGCGTCGGAGCGTCCGTGATAGCCCACGACGCCCGGTGGTGGGGGCTCAGCCCATGTGCGCGGATCGCTTCGCGATGCGCGGGGCTCGCGTAACCCTTGTTGCGCGCCCAGCCGTAGACAGGCTGCTCATCATGAAGCCTCACCATCAGCTCGTCACGGGCGACCTTGGCGAGGACGGATGCCGCCGCCGCGGACGCGCAGTCGCGGTCGGCCTTGATGATGGGCTGCACGCGGAGACCGGCACCGCCGGCCGGGGTGATGTAGTCGTGGTTTCCGTCGAGAATGACCACGGCATCCTCCGGCACGACGACGCACGTCCTCAGATCAGCGATCGCCCGAACCGCCGCCAAGCCCAGTGCGCGGATGATCCCGACTTCGTCGATCTCTCGCGCAGACGCCCACCCGACGCTCGATGCAGGCACCCACCCCGCGGCGCGTGCAGCCACGGCAGGCCGGTGGTGCTCCGCGACCAGCTTCGAGTCACGCAGCCCCTCGGGGATCCGGCGGCGCGCTGCCGCGGCATCCATCACGACTGCACCAACCGCGACCGGCCCCGCCACTGCACCGCGTCCAACCTCGTCGCACGCGATGATCAGCGTGTGCTCACGCAGGAGCCGACGTTCGACCGTGAGCCGCGGCATCACGACCGTCATCGCGGCGCCGGGGTCCCGTCGAAGACATCGTGGTGGAAGTCGAGCAAGCCGAATCTGGTCAGCGGCCACGTCGTCAGAAAGGCCCGACCGACGACATTGTCGATTGGAACGAAGCCCCGCGACGGCTGGTCCACGTTGTAGCGGGAGTCCCGCGAGTGGTCGCGGTTGTCGCCGAGCACCCACAGGGAGCCGACCGGAACGGTGACGTCGAACGGCATCACCTCGGGTGCGCTCTGACCCGCCGCGAGGTTGAGGTAGGAGGTCTCATCGATCGGCGTCCCGTTGACCGTGATCTGCCCCAGCGCGTTGCAGCACACGACGCGGTCTCCGCCGATGCCGATGATCCGCTTGATCAGATGATCCTTGCTGTCCGACGCCGAAATGCCCACGATCGACATCAACCAGTCGACCGCCTGTACCGCGACGCTCTGCGCGGGCTCCACTTGGACCGGAAGCCAGCCGCCGGGATCGCGGAAGACCACGATGTCGCCACGGTCGTAGCCGCCGAACCGCGGCGTCAGCTCATCGACGAGAATCCGATCGTTGATCTGCAGCGTCTGCTCCATCGATCCGGAAGGGATGTAGAACGAGCGCACGAGAAACGTCTTGATGAGGAACGAGACGACAACGGCGACGACCAGGATCACCAGAACGTCGCGCACGAGCGACCACCCGCCGCGACGACGCGCTTCAGGCCGCGCGTCACCGGCGGTGATCTCGGAGGTCATTCGCGTCCTTCTGTGGGCAGATCCGCGGAGAAGGGGGAGGAAGGAAGGAAGGAAGAAGGAAGAAGGAAGAAGGAAGCGTGACTCAGCGGTCGCGCTTCTCCTTGATCTT
>NZ_WOYQ01000022.1:0-37424 GCF_011620665.1 Microbacterium sp. | reverse complement strand
GAAGGAAGAAGGAAGAAGGAAGCGTGACTCAGCGGTCGCGCTTCTCCTTGATCTTGGCCTTCTTGCCGCGCAGTTCACGCAGGTAGTAGAGCTTCGCGCGGCGCACGTCTCCACGCGTGACGACCTCGATGTGATCGATCACGGGGCTGTGCACGGGGAAGGTGCGCTCCACCCCCACCTGGAAGCTGATCTTGCGGACCGTGAAGGTCTCGCGCACCCCGTCACCCGAGCGGCCGATGACGATGCCCTGGAACACCTGGATACGGGAGCGGCTTCCCTCGGTGATGTTGACGTGGACCTTGACGTTGTCGCCGGGGCCGAACGTGGGGATGTCGGAGCGGAGCGAAGCCGCATCGACGGAGTCGAGGATCTGCATGATCGTCACTTCCTGCGACCGCCACAGGTCGATCGCGAGATGTATGGGAAAGGTGATGTGTGCCCGAGACATCCGTTTCCGGAGGCCGCGCTCCCCTGAGGCAGAGCCGATTCAGGGCACAAAAGACCATTCTGCCATGGACGGTCTCCCCCGCCAAACCGGCGTCCGCGTCGCGTCAGGCCGGCGGTGGCCCCGGACGCTCGCTGACGACGACGACCCCAGGGGCTGCGCCCCGCGTCGTCTCGAACCGCGGCGCGGGGATGTAGGCGACGCCGTCGGCGGTTCGCCGCATCGCGACCATCGGCTTCGCTTCTCGCCAAAGCTCCCAGAGCTGCGTCCACAGCAGCGCGACGCCGACGGCCACCGTCACGCCCAGCACAGGCCACCACCACGGGTTCGAGAACACGCCGAGCGCGACGATCAGCACGTGCCAGGCGCCGAAAAGGGCGACATCGATCCACGACACCGAGCGAGAGATGCGCACCGTCCCGCGCGCCCGAACCAGCAGCGACAGCGTCAGCTGCCCGATGAACACGACCGGCACCGAGACGAAGACCCACAGCAGCGCCCAGGGGCTCGCTCCGAAGACGATCCAGCCGATGAGCAGCCACAGGGGCAGCACGAAGGCGGCCGGGATCAGCCATTGAAAGAACGCGCGACGCAACCACATGCCCCGATGCTACGCCGGTCAGGGACAATGGAGGCTGAGGAAAGGATCCCAATGATCGAGCTGCGCACCCCCGCTGAGATCGAAGCGATGCGCCCCGCCGGACGATTCGTCGCGGAGACGCTGGTCACCCTGCGGGCGGAAACCACGGTGGGGACGAACCTGCTGTCGATCGACCGCCGAGCGCACGAACTGATTCGCCGGGCGGGGGCGGAATCGTGCTACATCGACTATCACCCGTCATTCAGCACGGGCCCTTTCGGGAAGGTCATCTGCACGTCGGTGAATGACGCCGTCCTGCACGGGCTCCCCCACGACTACGTCCTGCGCGACGGCGACCTGGTCTCGCTGGACTTCGCCGTCGCGGTCGACGGCTGGGTGGCGGACTCGGCGGTCTCCTTCGTCGTGGGCACTCCCCGGGACGAAGACCTCGCCCTCATCGATACGACCCAACGCGCGCTGGACGCGGCGATCGGCGCCGCCGTCGTCGGAAACCGCATCGGCGACATCTCGTTCGCCACGGCTCAGACAGCGCACGCCGACGGCCTGTCGATCAACACCGACTTCGGCGGTCACGGCGTCGGACGGGTCATGCACGGCGATCCGCACGTACCCAACGACGGCAAACCCGGCCGCGGCTACCCGTTGCGGGCGGGGCTGGTCCTCGCCCTCGAGCCGTGGTTCCTGCAGACGACCGACGAGCTCATCACCGACGTGGACGGCTGGACGTTGCGGAGCGCCGACGGCTCCCGCGGCGCGCACTCGGAGCACACGGTCGCGATCACAGACGACGGACCAGTCATCCTCACCGACCGTTCCTTCCTCGGCGTGGACTGAAGGCGCTCGAGCGAATCAGTCTCGGTCGGTGTCGGGCAGCAGATCGGGTCGACGCGCGCGCGTGCGCTCGATCTGCTGCTCATGGCGCCACTGCGCCACGCGGCCGTGGTGGCCGCTCAGGAGCACCTCCGGCACGTCGTATCCGCGCCACGTGGCCGGCTTGGTGAATGACGGGTACTCGAGCAGCCCGTCTTCGTGCGACTCTTCGACCAGGCTCTCCGGATTGCCGACGACGCCGGGCACAAGTCGGCCGATGGCCTCGATCATCGCCATCGCCGCTACTTCTCCCCCATTCAGGACGTAGTCGCCGAGGCTGATGAGGCGCACATCGCCTCGCGTCGCGGCATAGGCGAAGACCCGCTCATCGATCCCCTCATAGCGGCCGCAACCGAACACCAGATGCTCGCGCGTCGACAAATCGCGCGCAGTCGTCTGAGTGAACACCTCACCGGCCGGTGAAGGGAAGATGATCGTCGGGCGGATGCCGGCATCCGTCCGCTCCACGATCTGGTCGAGTGCGTCGCCCCACGGTTCGGGCTTCATCACCATTCCCGCACCGCCGCCATAGGGCGAATCGTCGACGGTGCGGTGACGATCGTGCGTATGAGCCCTCAGGTCGTGGATGCGCACGTCGAGCAGCCCCGCCCCGCGGGCCTTGCCCAGGAGAGAGACATCCAGGATGTCGAAGAAGGCGGGAAAGATCGTGACGACGTCGATGCGCACGTCAGCCCTCGGAGTTCGCTTCCGTCTCGTCGGCCGAAGCGGAAGCCTCGTCCGGTTCGGCCGGAAGCTCCTCGAAGAGTCCCGGTGGCGGCGTGACCACGATGTGACCGGCGAGCGGGTTGACCTCCGGCACGATCGCCGCGACGAACGGCACCAGGATCTCACTGTCACCAGCGTCGGGCGCCACGATCAGCAGGTCCTGTGCCGGCAGGTGGTCGACACGGATGATGCGACCCACGCGGACGCCGTCCCGGATGACCTCGAGTCCGACGAGCTGGTGGTCGTACCAGGCATCCTCTTCGACGACGGCGCCGGAGACGTCCTGATCGATCCACAGGATCGCGCGGACGATCGAATCCGCGCTCTCTCGGTCCTCGATGTCCTCGAAGAAGACGACAGGGTGTGAGTTCATCCAGCGGAACTCCCGCACGGTCACCGTCTTGCCGTGCCACGGCGAGGATTCCGGGACCTGCAGTGTGAAGACGGCGCCAGGCACGAAGCGCCCGTCCGGGTCGTCCGTGTAGAGCTCCAGCTTGAGTGCGCCCTTCAGACCGTGGGCCTTGACGAGTCGCCCGACGCGAAGCTGCGTCCGGGGGGGACCGGCGGTCACGTCAGTCGTCCGCGACGTCGACGCGCACGCGCACGCCGTCGGCGAGGGCCGACATGAGCGTGCGCAGCGCCTTGGCGGTGCGCCCGCCGCGCCCGATCACCCGTCCACGGTCATCGGGGTGCACGCGCACCTCGAGCACGTCACCGCGGGGTGACGTGGAGGAACGGATGGCGACATCGTCCGGGTGATCGACGATCCCCTTGACGATGTGCTCGAGTGCGGCGGCCAGCACCGTGACTACTCCGCTTCCGTCGCGTCGTCGGCGTCGGCAGCCTCGTCGGCAGCGGCAGCGGGCTCTTCCGACTTCTTCTCGACCTTGGGCCGAAGGACGGACTTCTTGGCGGCGTCGATCTGGAACGCCTCCTTGGTCTCTTTGGTCCTCACTGTCGAGACGGCGTTCGCGTCACCCTTGAACTTGCCCCAGTCGCCCGTGAGCTTGAGGAGCGCGGTGACCTGCTCGGTCGGCTGAGCGCCCACCGAGAGCCAGTACTGCGCACGCTCGGAGTCGACCTCGATCAACGAGGGCTCCTCGGTCGGGTGGTACTTTCCGATCTCTTCGATCACGCGGCCGTCGCGCTTGGTGCGCGAGTCGGCCACGACGATGCGATAGTAGGGCGCTCGGATCTTGCCGAGGCGCTTGAGACGAATCTTGACAGCCACATTTCTCCTTGAGTGCTGTTGTGCGTGATGAACGTCGCCTGGGCTGTGGGGTGCACGCCCGGCGGAAGCTCTGTGATGGGTCTTCTCGCTCGATGAGAGGGTCGGGCAAGCGGTCCAACTGTCTATTTTGCCAGATCATGACGCATGCCGCGAACCACGGCCCGTGCCGTGTCAGACTGTGCGGATGACGGAGCCGTTCGCGACATCCGCCCGCTCGACAGTGGGGCTGGAATGGGAACTCATGCTGGCCGACGGGAAGACAGGCGATCTTGTCCCCCGCGCGCCTGAGATCCTCGCGGCTCTGGGCGAGCGCGACGCACTCGAGCGATACACCATCACCGGCGAACTCCTGACCAACACGATCGAGGTGACGAGCGGGATCGGCGACACCGTCGCCACGGCCGTCGACGACATCGCCGATGCCATCGCAAAGGTGCGGACGATCACCAACCCGCTCGGCGTGGAGTTGCTGTGCGCCGGCAGCCACCCGTTCGCGCAGTGGTACGAACAGCAGGTCACCGACAAGACGCGCTACCAGAGGCTGATCGAGCGCACGCAGTGGTGGGGGCGCAACATGATGATCTGGGGCATCCACGTGCATGTCGGCGTGGAAGACGTCAACAAGGTCTTCCCGATCATCAATGCGCTCACGATCTACCTTCCGCATCTCCAGGCACTCTCCGCCTCGAGCCCGTTCTGGGCCGGCGAACGTACCGGATACTCCTCGAATCGGGCACTCGTGTTCCAGCAGCTGCCGACCGCGGGGTTGCCCTGGCCGCTGACCGACTGGTCGCAGTACGAGTCGTATCTCGAGGATCTCGTGCGCACCGGGACCCTGGACGACTCGAGCGAAGTGCGCTGGGACATCCGGCCGGCACCGCGGTGGGGCACGATCGAGGTCCGCGCGTGCGACGGGATGTCGACGCTTCCGGAGTTGGCCGCCGTCGCCGCCCTGGTGCAGGTGCTCGTCGAGCATTTCTCCCGCGAACTCGACGACGGCCGCGAGCTGCCCTCGCTGCAGCCCTGGTATGTCCGCGAGAACAAGTGGCGCGCGGCTCGGTACGGCCTCGATGCCGACGTCATCGTCGACCGCGCGGGCACGCAACGCCCCGTGAGCGAGCACCTGCTCGACACGCTGTCGTCCCTCGCGCCGGTCGCGGCAGACCTGCACTGCTCCCGCGAGTTCGACGAGATCGGAACAATCCTCTCGAGAGGCGCGAGCTCGACTCGCCAGGTACTCGTGGCCGAGGCGGCCGACGGCGATCTGCGCGCCGTCGTCCACCACCTGATCCGCGAGTTCCGCGCCGGACCCACCCTGCGCGATCACCTGGCATCGCTCGGGAGCTGACCGATCAGCTCTTGCCGAAGAGCTTCTGAATCTCGGCGAGGTCTTGCGGAGTCGGCTCGGCGCCGCGTCCTCCGAGACCGAATCCCGCCCCGGTCCCAGGCGCCGTCGTCGCCGCGATCCCGGCATTCTCGGCCGCTCGCTTGGCAGGGTTGCCCGAGCGGGAACCCACGTTCCCCGACTTCCGCTTGCCGCCGCGTTTGGACGATGCCCCCGGCTTGCCGCCCAGCGGCCCCATCCCCGGTATCGAGGGGACTCCTCCGCGGGCGACGGTCTTCATCATCTTCGCGGCCTGGTCGAAACGCTGGACCAGCTGGTTGACGTCGGTCACGGTCACGCCCGAGCCGCGCGCGATGCGCAGTCGCCGTGAACCGTTGAGCACCTTGGGATTGCGGCGCTCGGCGAGCGTCATCGAACGGATGATCGCCTCCGTGCGGTCGATCTCCCTGTCGTCGAAATCGTCCAGCTGCTGCTTCATCTGACCCATCCCCGGGAGCATCCCGAGCATCTTCTTCATCGATCCCATCTTCTTCACCTGCTGAAGCTGGTCGAGGAAGTCTTCGAGGGTGAACTGATCGGTCGCGAGCTTCTCGGCCATCTTCATGGCTTCGGCTTCGTCGAACGCCGTCTGGGCCTGCTCGATCAGGGTGAGGATGTCACCGAGATCCAGGATGCGGCTGGCCATCCGGTCGGGGTGGAAGGCTTCGAGATCATCGAGCCCTTCCCCCGTGGAGGCGTAGAGGATCGGACGACCGGTGACCGACGCCACCGACAGGGCAGCACCGCCGCGGGCGTCACCGTCGAGCTTGGAAAGGACCACGCCGGTGAAATCGACGCCGTCCTGGAATGCCCTGGCCGTGGTGACGGCATCCTGACCGATCATCGCGTCGATCACGAACAGCACTTCGTCGGGATCGACGGCCTTGCGGATGTCGGATGCCTGCTTCATCATCTCGGCATCCACACCGAGGCGTCCCGCCGTGTCGATGATCACGATGTCGTGCTGCTGTCGGCGCGCGGTGTCGACACCGTCCCGCGCGACGCGCACGGGGTCGCCGATGCCGTTGCCCGGCTCCGGCGCGTACACGGCGGCCCCCGCCTGCTGGGCGACGACCTGCAGCTGGGTCACGGCGTTCGGTCGCTGGAGGTCGGCGGCGACGAGCAGCGGCGTGTGACCTTCCTTCTCGAGCTGTTTGGCGAGCTTGCCGGCGAACGTCGTCTTGCCCGAGCCCTGCAGGCCCGCCAGCATGATGACGGTGGGGGCGGTCTTCGCGAACTGCAACCGGCGCTGCTGGCCCCCGAGGATCGCGATGAGCTCTTCGTTGACGATCTGCACGACCTGCTGGGCCGGATTCAACGCCTTGTTGACCTCATCGCCGAGCGCGCGTTCACGCACCTTGGCCGTGAACTCCTTGACGACAGCGAGGGCGACGTCCGCGTCGAGCAGGGCACGGCGGATCTCGCGGACGGTCCCGTCGACATCGGCGGGCGTGAGCTTGCCCTTCGTGCGGAGGTTGCGGAAGGTCTCTGTCAGCCGGTCGCTGAGGGTGCCGAAGGTCGCCATGGTCCCCCGATTCTATCGCCGGAGCGCGCGCGTTCCGCGGAGGATCCGGCATGAGAGCTTTCCGCGTACCCCAAGAGGCCGGCGGCCGGGTCCGCGAACAGCTCGCCGGCCGCCCCGGCCGACGTAGCGACCGGTATCGTTGGACGCGATCCAACAATCACAATGATCCTCGAGCATCGAAAGCGGAGTGTCGGATGATGGATATTCAGACTCTGGGCCTCGACCCCCACTTCGTCCCCTACCAAGAGGGCTGGGATCTCCAGCGTCGGCTGCACGCCGAGATCGTCGCGGGGCAGCGCCCCGACACCCTCCTCTTGCTCGAGCACGAGTCCGTCTTCACGGCCGGAGCGCGCACGGCCCGCCATGAGCGGCCGACCGACGGCACCCCCGTCATCGATGTCGACCGCGGCGGCAAGATCACCTGGCATGGGCCCGGCCAGCTCGTCGGCTACCCGCTCGTCCGCCTTGCCGAGCCGCTCGACGTCGTCGCGCACGTGCGGCGGATCGAGGGCGTTCTGATCGACATCCTCCGCAGTTACGACGTCGACGGCTATCGCGTCGAGGGCCGCAGCGGTGTGTGGGTGCGGCGCCCGCTGAGCGAAGCGAAGATCGCCGCCATCGGGGTCCGAGTTCAGCGCGGAGTGACCATGCACGGCTTCGCACTCAATTGCGACAATTCACTCGTGCCATTCACCCAGATCGTGCCGTGCGGGATCGCGGATGCCGGAGTGACGACGCTGAGCGAGATGACCGGCGCGGACCTCACGCCCGCGGATGTGCTTCCCCGTGTCGCCGCAGCTTTCGCGAAGGACTTCGCCGCTGCCGGCGCGGAGGTCGCCGCGTGAGCGCGTGCGGAGCACCGGCATCCGTCCCGCCCGCCGGCGGACCGGAGGGGCGCAAGCTTC
Source organism: Microbacterium sp. (assembly GCF_011620665.1). Classification (GTDB taxonomy): domain Bacteria; phylum Actinomycetota; class Actinomycetes; order Actinomycetales; family Microbacteriaceae; genus Microbacterium. The sequence goes on along the minus strand of NZ_WOYQ01000022.1, from coordinate 29,737 downwards.
TTCGACTGGAGGTGCGCAACGCACAGACCCCGATCGAGCGCAAGCCTGAGTGGATCAAGACACGCGCCAAGATGGGGCCCGAGTATGCGGCGCTGCACTCGCTCGTCAAGGACGAGGGGCTCCACACCGTCTGTCAAGAAGCGGGTTGCCCGAACATCTACGAGTGCTGGGAGGATCGCGAAGCGACCTTCCTCATCGGCGGCTCACAGTGCACGCGCCGATGCGATTTCTGCCAGATCGACACGGGAAAGCCGGCCGACTACGACACCGACGAGCCGCGCCGCGTCGCCGACAGTGTGCGCCGGATGCAGCTGCGCTACGCCACCGTGACCTGCGTCGCCCGGGACGACCTGCCCGACGGCGGTGCGTGGCTGAACGCCGAAACGATTCGGCAGATCCACACCGTGAACCCCGGCACGGGCGTCGAGTTGCTGGCGACCGACTTCAACGGCGACCCCGACCTGCTGCGCGAGGTCTTCGACGCTCAGCCAGAGGTCTTCGCGCACAACGTTGAGACCGTGCCGCGGATCTTCAAGCGCATCCGCCCGGCGTTCCGCTACGAGAGGTCGCTGGACGTGCTGACTCAGGCGCGGGCTGCCGGACTCATCACCAAATCGAACCTGATCCTGGGCATGGGCGAGGAACCCGCCGAAGTCGTCCAGGCGTTGCAGGACCTGCACGACGCCGGCACCGACATCGTCACGATCACGCAGTACCTGCGTCCCACCCCGCGCCACCTCCCTGTCGCTCGTTGGGTGCGACCGGACGAATTCGTCGCATTCAAGGAGGAAGCCGAGCGGATCGGATTCCTGGGTGTGCTGGCCGGCCCCCTCGTCCGCTCCTCCTACCGCGCGGGCCGCCTCTGGGCGCAGTCGATGGCATCGAAGGGTCGCGCGATACCCGCGGGTCTCGAGCATCTCGCTGCGTCCGCCGACCTGGGTTTCGCGCAGGCGGTCTGACTCAGTCGGCGCTGGTGACCGACTGCACGTCGCCGTCGCTGCCGAGATTCACCAGCAGCACCGCGTCGGCGTCGTCAGGGTCAAGCGCGTACTCCAGCACGGCGAAGGGATCAGAGCCTCCGTGCTCGTCGGCGAGAATGGTCATGCTGACCAGTTGCAGCGACCGGATGATGTCCACGTGGACGTCTCCGGAGATGTCCACGAGCAGGTCCTCGAGTTCGTCGCCGAACGATTCCTGCTGCTGAAGCAGGTATTCGGTGACCTCGCTCGTGCGATCGTCGAGCTCGGAGACCATCGCATTGCGCGACTTCGCGTCGATCGCCTCCAGCGACGAGATCATGGCGGCCGCGACATCGAGCGCCGCCTCGGACACATCGTCCTGGTCGGGCGCAGTCAAGTCGACCGTGACGCGCTGATCGCCCAGCTCGACGTTCTCAGACCAAAAGATCGACCCGTCGGGACCGGACTCCAAGAGTCCGAAGTAGTCGTGCTCGATCGCCATATGCCCATGAAACCAGCACGGCCGCCGGTTCGCGACCCCGGCGGCGTGTCGGCGCGTCATTCCACGAGCGCAGCAGCGAAGACGTGCGGCGTGAAACCGGTCAGATCCCCGATGCCCTCGCCTTGGCCGAGCAACTTCACGGGGATGCCCGTGCGCTCCTGAACCGCGAGCACGAATCCGCCCTTCGCCGAACCGTCCAGCTTCGTGATCACGAGTCCCGTGACGCCGGCGTGCTCCAGAAAGGCCGAAGCCTGCATCACGCCGTTCTGACCGGTCGTCGCGTCGAGGACGAGCAGGACCTCGCTGATGGGCGCCTGCTTCTCGATCACCCGGCGGATCTTGGTGAGTTCGTCCATCAGTCCGGCCTTGGTGTGCAGGCGCCCGGCGGTGTCGACGAGCACGATGTCGATACCGTGCTCGTTCGCGTATCCGATGGTCTGGTAGGCGACGGATGCCGGATCCTGCCCCTCGTGCTGGGGCCGAACGATCGCGGCGCCCCCGCGCTCGGCCCACGTGGCGAGTTGATCGACGGCTGCGGCACGAAACGTGTCGGCGGCACCGACGACGACCGACCGGTCGAATCGCCGCAGGTAGTTCGCGAACTTGCCGATCGTCGTCGTCTTGCCGACGCCGTTGACTCCGACGACCAACACGACCGCGGGGCGCTCGGTGAGCCGGAGCGTCGTGTCGAACTTCGCGAAGTGCTCTTCGAGTGACTCCTTCAGCATCCGCTGCAGGTCGCGGGGATCGGTCGTCCTGTAGCGCTCGACCTTCTCGCGCAGCTCGTCGACGAGTCGCTCGGTGACATCGGGACCGAAATCCGCCGTCAGCAGGGCGGCCTCGAGGTCCTCCCACGTGGTCTCGTCGATGGTCGGTTTGACGAACATGCCGCGCAGCGCACGTCCGATCGACCAGGGATTCTCCGCCATGACTCCAGCCTACGGGCGCGGCGCGATGCGCCTACGCGTGCTCACGGACGCGCTGTCCGACGACGGCCGACACGCCGTCCTGCCGCATGGAGACGCCGTAGAGAGCGTCGGCGATTTCCATCGTGCGCTTCTGGTGCGTGATGACAATGAGCTGGCTCGACTGCCGCAGCTGCTCGAACACGCCCAGCAGGCGCCCGAGGTTCGCATCATCGAGTGCTGCCTCCACCTCGTCGAGGATGTAGAACGGGCTCGGACGCGCCTTGAAGATCGCGGTGAGCAGCGCCACCGCCGCCAAGGAACGCTCTCCCCCGGAGAGCAGGGACAAGCGCTCGATCTTCTTCCCGACCGGCCGCACCGAAACCTCGATGCCGGTCGTCAGCGGATGCTCGGGATCCGTCAGCGAAATGCTGCCTGCGCCGCCCGGGAACAGAACGGGAAACACCTCGCCGAACGCGGTACGGGTGTCCTCGAATGCTGCGAGGAAGATCGTCTGCATCCGATCGTCGAGCTCTTCGATGATCGTCAAGAGATCCGCGCGAGTCTGCACGAGATCCGCCAGCTGCTCGGTGAGGAACGCATGCCGTTGCTCCAGCGCCGCGTACTCTTCGAGCGCCAGCGGATTCACACGTCCGAGCAGTCCGATCTTGCGCTCGGCCTCCTGCAGTCGGCGCCGCTGAGCCGGGCGATCGAACGCGAGCGGCTCACCCTCTCCGTCGTCAGAGGGAATGGGTTGGTCGGGTCCGTATTCCCGAATGAGAATCTCCTCGTCCAGACCGAGCTCCGAAGAAATCCGTTCGCCGAGACTCGCCGCATGAAGGCGCTTCTCGTGCATCTGAAGTTCGAGCCCGTGCACACTCTCGGTCAGCCCGCTGAGCCGCTCACGCACGCTCGCCTCTCGAGTGCGAAGCTCAGAGAGGTCGATCGTGAGGGCACTGCGCGACTGCTCGGCGATCTCCAGCTCCACACGCGCCTGCGCCACCGAACGGTCGACCGAGTCCAGGAGCGGCGGCAGGGTCGCGACGACGTCCGCGGCGCGCTCGCGCTGGGTCCGGCGGATGAGCGCTCGCCGCGCCGCCTCGTCCGCCGCGGCGCGTTCCCGTTCGCGCTGGCGTTCCAGCTGGAGCACACGTGCCTCCCCCGCGCGAACACGTTCCCTGAGCGTCTCGACGTGCAACCGAGCGCCCATTTCCGCATCGCGCGCCGCTTCCAGCGCAGCCAGCATCCCCTCACGCGCCGAGGCGTCGAACATCGGGCGCGGCGCTTCGAGAGCCACGGTGACGTCCTCCGCGGCGGCCCGCACCGCCGACTCGGCCTCGGTGACAGCGGATTCCGCCTGGCGCAATCCGCTTTCGAGTCGCTCGCACTCGGCTGCCGCGGCCTCGTGCCGCACGGTCGCCCGGTTGACCCGCTCGGCGTGCGCGGCCAGTGCCGCGTCGTGATCGCGCAAGCGGGCGAGAGCATCGCGCGTCTGCACACGGGATTCCTCCCACGCCCGCTGACTGTGTGCAAGGGCCTCGCGCAGTGACTCGACGACGACAGTGATCTCGCCGAGTCGTTCGAGAGCCGCGTCGCGCTCAGCGCCCAGCTCCAACCGCGACCGGCCCGAGCCCGAGCCTGCGTGCAGCGAGTACGCCGTCATGATCTCTCCCGCGCGCGTGACGATTCTCACGGAGGAGCGGTCCCCCGCAGCCTTCAGCGCTGCGCCCGCACTGTACGCGGCTTGGAGATCATCGACGATCAGCACGTGCGCGAGGATGCCCCGGATGCCGGCCGGGGCCGTGACCACATCGCGCGCGAGGATCCCTGCACCGATGCCCTCCGGCCGCGCGAGCGGACCGTCGGCTGCGGCGTCGGCGACCGCGATGTCGATGGCACCGAGATCCTCGTCGCGTGCCGTGCGGGCCACCCGCAATGCGGCTGCGACATCATCGACCAGGACACCCTCGGCCAGGGCGCCCAGAGCCGCAGCGATGGCGGTCTCGAAGCCCGGTGTCACTTTCACTGCGTCGCCGATCAGTCCCCGCACGTCCCGTCCGCCGCGCGCGACGACCGTGGCGGCCGCATTGCGGACGTCGAGCGCGCGTCCGAGCGCGGCTGCCTGCGCGGTGAGCGACTCCACCTCGCGTTCGGCGGAGTGCAGTCGTTCACGCAGCGTGGCGACCGCGCTCTCGCCGTCCGACGCATCGCGCTGAGCGCGTTCGTACGCGGCTGCGTGCTCAGCGGCGGAACCCTCGGGGATGAGGGCCGGATCGAACTGGTCCAGGACCGCCTCCGCCTCGGCTCGGCGCGCGAGAGCGGCATCGAGCGCCCGCTGCTGGCGCTCGACCGCACTTCGCACCGCCTCCAGGCGCGAAGCGGCTGCATCGGCGGAGCCGCGCAAGGCGCTCAGGCGCATGTCGTGCGCCGAGACCAGCGCGCTCTGCGCGGCGATGTCCGCATCCAGGGCATCCAGCTCAGCGCGTGCCCGGATGACATCTCGCGACGCGGCGACGGCCGCATCCTCCGCGCCACCGAGGCCCGCGCCGATGCCGTCGACCTCGGCCCGTGCATCGTCGATCATGCCCTGGGTGACCGTCGCGGCCTCGACCGCGAGCTGGCCGTCGTCCCCGAGAAGTGCCAGCCGTTGACCGGCCAGCGAATACAGGCCCCGCAGGCGTTCCTGCACCTGCGCGAGAGCGAAGGTGACGCTGCGCGCACGATCGACCGCCTCCGACCTCTGCTGCGTCTCGAGGGAGTCGATGCGCAGCCTCAGCCGATCCGACTCGTCCTGGAGCACCAGCCGCTCCGCGTGGCGCTCCCGTTCGTTGCGCGCGTGATCGGCGAGCTGACTGCGCAACGCCACCAGCTCATCAGCGTAGAGACGCGCTTTCGCGTCACGGACGACGGCGGCGATGGTCGCAGCCTCCCGGGCGACCTCGGCCTGCTTGCCGAGAGGCTTGAGCTGGCGTCGCAGTTCTCCGGCGAGGTCGCTGAGGCGGGTGAGGTTGGCCTCCATCGCCTCGAGCTTGCGGAGAGTCTTCTCCTTGCGGCGACGATGCTTCAGGATGCCGGCGGCTTCCTCGATGAAGCCGCGACGATCTTCCGGGCTCGCCTGCAGCACACTATCGAGCCGGCCCTGGCCGACGATGACGTGCATCTCGCGTCCGAGCCCCGAGTCGCTCAAGAGTTCTTGAACATCGAGCAATCGGCAGGTCTGTCCATTGATCGCGTACTCGCTCGCCCCATTGCGAAACAGCGTGCGACTGATCGTCACTTCGCCGTACTCGATCGGGAGCGCTCCGTCGGCGTTGTCGATCGTGAGCTGTACCTCGGCGCGGCCGAGCGGTCCCCGCGTCGACGTGCCGGCGAAGATGACATCATCCATCTTGCCGCCGCGGAGGGTCTTGGCCCCCTGCTCCCCCATGACCCACGCGAGAGCATCGACGACGTTCGACTTTCCCGACCCGTTCGGACCGACGATGCACGTGACGCCTGGCTCGAGGGCGAACGTGGTCGGCTGCGCGAACGACTTGAAGCCCTTGAGCGTCAGGCTCTTCAGGTGCATTCGAACGCCCTCCGCGCTATGAGTGTGCCGATAACGCTAGCGGACGCACCGCGCGTCGCCGCGGCGACGGGCCGACACGCGGTCTGAGCTGCGCTTGACGCGGCAGCGGACGCGCGACGACGGTCGCAGACCGTGCGATGCGGCATGCTGGCATGATCCGCCCATCTTCTGCGCCGGCGACGTCCTTCACACGAAAGCACACCATGACCGTTGCGACGGGGGTCGAGTATCGACCCCTCATTCTCCCCCACTCCCTGACGGATCCGGACGCCGCCGACTTCCTTGAGTTCGCGCGAGTTCGCAACCTCGTCTACCGCGAGATCGCAGGCAACGCCGACGACGACGTCACGCCCGAGGAACTGCTCCCGCTCTACCGGAGCGATCAGGACGAGACCCGCTACGCCTGGGCTGTCATCGCCGACGGTGAGTTCGTGGGTCGCGTCGGCGTCGACATCCCGCTCGAGGATGGTTCGCGTAGCGCCTTCTGGCTCGTCGAACTTCTCGCTTCTCATCACGGGCGCGGCATCGGGAGAGCCGGGTATGCGCTGATCGAAGAAAAGGCACGGGAGCACGGTCGCACGGTTCTCCAGTCCTGGGCGCAGCATCCAGACGTCGAGGGTCCGCGTCTGAGCGCTCCCACTGGCTTCGGGTCGATCCCGGAAGACCGGGCGGCGCGGTTCTATCTCGCGAACGGCTACACGCTTGAGCAGATCGAGCGGCAGAGCGTGCTCGACCTCGCGGCATCCGAGGGCACGGTCGCGAAGCTCCTTGCCGAAGCGGAGCGTGCGTCGGCGGATTACCGAATCGTGCAGTGGCACGCGCCGACTCCCCCGGAGTTCGTCGAAGGCTATGCGTGGGTCAAGTCTCGAATGTCCACCGACGCGCCCAGCGCCGCACTCGAGTTCGATGAAGAGGTCTGGGATGCGGCGCGCGTCGCCCGACACGATCAGCGCCACCTCGACGCCGGCAGCCGGGTTCTCGTCACGGCCGCTCAGCACATCCCGAGCGGGACTTTGGTTGCCTTCAACGAGCTCGTGCTCAGTGCGGATGCCGAAGGCCCGAGCCACCAGGAAGACACACTCGTGCTCAAGGAGCACCGGGGCCACAAGCTGGGCCAGCGGGTGAAGTGCGCGGGGTTGACAACATGGCGAACCCAGGACGCGCCGCTGTCCCCCAAGGTGATCACATACAACGCCGAGGAGAACCGCCCCATGCTCGACATCAACGAGGCGATCGGGTTTACGCCCGTGGCCTACAACGGCGCATGGAAGAAGGTGCTTCGGTAGGCGTCCATGCATCACTGGGCCGCGAGCGGCTGGCAGCTCGGACAGAAGTGCGAGCCGCGGTTCATAAAGCTCTCGCGAACGATCGGCGTACCGCACCGCGGGCACGGTTTGCCCTGCCGTCCATACGCGTTCAGCGAATGGGCAAAGTACCCCGCGACGCGGCGACGACAACGCGCCGCGGCCAATGCGAGAGGCGCGTCAGACGAAGGCTGGTCAGCTCCGACCGGGTGGATCAGCTGAGTGCCCCGGCGATCATCAGCACACCCAACGTGCACACCGCGCAGTTCCCCATGATCGCGGTGATGCCCCGGAACCGTACGCCTGCCCTCCAATGAACAATCGCGCCGACGAGCACGAGCAGCAGCTGCCACCCCAGTGAGGCCGCCGCGACGCCCACGACGAACATGGCCGCGCTCACGGCTGATGCCATGAGTTCCGAGAACCCCGTCACCGTAGCCGCGAAATACACCACGGTGGCAGGGTTGATCGCGGTAAGACCGAAGAACACTGCATAGCGTTGGGATGGCCGCCCGCGAGGACTCAACGCGTCAGGGCTGCCCTTGACGGTGGATCGCCGCGCACGGATCAGATTCCACACCGCGAGCACCACCAGGGCCGCGCCGCCGAGCACCTTCGGCCACGGCCCCCAGCTGGAGATCACTGGCGACAGTACCGCCCCACCGATGACGGCGACTGTGCAGTAAAGCAGGTCCGCAGTGGCGACCGCCGCGGCCGCGGGAACGCCGCGCGCCCAGCCCAGGCTGGCGCCCTCCTGTATCAGCAGCACTCCGATCGCCCCGAGCGGAATGACGAGTGCGAGACCGACGACCAGGCCGGTCGTGTGCGCGGCGAAGGGATCCACGCTCTGAGCATTGCTGACCTTAAGAGCCAGGACTTCACTTCTTTCTGGCAAATTGAGAGAATTCACCACATGGACGTTGTAAACGAGCAAATTCTCAGCATTCTCCGCGCAGATGGCAGAGCTGCGTTCAGCGCGATTGGTCGGCACGTAGGCCTGAGTACGAATGCAGCCGCGGCGAGGGTGCGACGGCTGGAGTCAACCGGCGTGATCGTCGGGTATTGTGCAGTGCTGGGCACGGATCCACCCGAGCACTTCAGCGGGATCGAGGCGTTCATCGATGTGCGCCTCACCCCCGACCGCGACTCGGAAGAGTTCCTCGCCTGGACCCGTGGCGTCCGCCAGATCCTTGACGCAGTGCACGTCACCGGCCCCTATGACTATCTGCTGCGGATTCGCACCGCAGACACAGCTGCCCTCGATCGCCTGCTGCGGCTACTCAAGCGGGAAGGTGGTGCCGCGCAGACGCAGACGCGGCTCGCGCTCCGGCCCTCCGCTGACTGAGCCGGACTCACGGAGTCCTCCGCGCATTCCTAGCGCTTCCGCTGGCAGCGCGGGCAGAAGTGCGACGAGCGCCCGCCGATGACGATGCGCCGGATCGGTGTTCCGCAGCGGTGACAAGGCTCCCCCGCGCGCCCGTAGGCGTTCAGCGAATGGGCAAAGTACCCCGCCTGTCCGTTGACGTTGACGTACTGGGCGTCGAAACTCGTCCCGCCCTCAGCGAGGGCCCTGTTCAAGACAGCGCGCACCTCATCCAGCAGCCGCGCCGCAACCTCGGGTGAAAGAGCGGACGCCGCGGTCTCGGGGTGAATGCGGGCCGCCCACAGCGCTTCATCGGCATAGATGTTGCCGACGCCGCTCACCACTGCTTGGTCCAGAAGCACCCGTTTGACCGCCGACCGCTTCGCCCGCATGGCAGCAATCGTCCGGGTGTCCGAGAATGCGGCGTCCAGCGGGTCGCGAGCGATGTGAGCGACCTGTGAGGGGGTCACCGCGGCATCGGTGCCCCACCCCCCCGGCGCACCGTCCATCGTCGGGACGAGGGCGTCCAGGGCGAGCGAGCCGAAAGTGCGTTGATCGCTGAACACGATGGCGACCTCGCCGTGCGCGGGGTGTGCGATGTCGATGCGGATGCGCTCATGCCGCTCAATCGGTGCGCCACCGGGGCGCAAGAGAAACTGGCCACTCATACCGAGGTGAGCGATGAGGGCTTGGGGCGTTGTCGCGAAGTCACGCAGAGGCAGCCAGAGGAACTTTCCGCGACGCGCTGCGGCTTCGAATGTCCGGCCGGTCAGCGCCGCCTCGAACGCCGCCGAGTCACCGTCATGCCTCGTGAGAGCGCGCGCGTCATGAGCGGTCACCGCGACCACCCGCGCGCCGATGACCGCGGGGGCGAGACCAGCGCGAACGACTTCGACTTCGGGAAGTTCAGGCACGTGCGTTCAGCGCATGCCACACGGCCAGCGCTGCGGCCATCTCAGCGTGCTTCTTGCTCGACCCCGTGCCCGTGCGCGTCACATCATCGACGACGACGGTCGCGGTGAAGGACCGATTGTGATCGGGGCCCTCCGCGATGACCGCATAGGTCGGTGGCGCCAGCGCAAGACGCGCGGCGAGTTCCTGCAGACTCGTCTTGGGGTCCATCGCCGCGCCGTGGCGTTCCGGATCGGCGAGGAGCGGAGCGACGAGACGCAGCACAAGCGCAGCCGACTCTTCGGCACCGGCCGAGAGGAAAGCCGCCCCGATGACGGCCTCCATCGTGTCGGCGAGGATCGAGTCCTTGTCGCGACCGCCGGTCTGATCCTCACCGCGACCGAGACGGACGTGGGCGCCGAGTTCTATGCCCCGCGCGACTTCTGCCAGCGCGACGGTCGAGACGACGCTGGCCCTCCGCTTGGCCAGCGAGCCCTCGTCCAGGCCGGGATGCGCCGTGAAGAGGTGAACCGTCACCGCCTGACCCAGGATCGAATCGCCGAGGAACTCGAGACGCTCGTTGTTCGCGAGTCCGCCGTTCTCATACGCGTAGGAACGATGAGTCAGCGCAAGAGACAGAAGCTCGGGGTCGATATCGACCCCGAGCCTGTCGGTGAGCAACGCGTGCTCAGCGAAGAAGTCCGCCACGGCTATGCCGCGATGATCAGACGTCGGCGACCTTGCGCCCCTTGTACTCGAGGAACAGCTCGGTGCCCTGCGAGTCGGTGACGACCTTGGCCTGGTGCGGGCGGCTGTAAACGACCTTGCCGTTCTCGATCGTCTTGACGAGCGCGATCGGGGCCGCCTTCCACTGCGCGCGACGCGAACGGGTGTTGGAGCGGGAGACCTTCCGCTTCGGGGGGTTACCTGCCATGGCTAGCTCTTCTCTGTGTCGGAGACGGCGCGGCGGGGAGCCTCGCCATCCTGGTCTGGGGTGAGGGCCTTCAACGCGGCCCAGCGCTCGTCGATCGGAATCTCCGGCGCGGCTGTTGCGGTCAGCCTCTCGCCCGTGGCCGGATCAAGGCCGGGGCAATCCGGCTGACACACCGGCTGGAACGGAAGCGACAGGACGATCGAATCCCTGACCAGATTTTCAAGATCCACGTGGTCGTCTTGAACGTCGAAGTCGGTCACTTCCTCCCCAGGATACCCGAAGAGCTCCTGAAACTCGACCTCCAGCGGCTGAACGATATCGGTGAGGCACCGCCCGCAGACCCCCGAGTACTCGGTCGCCATGTCGGCGGTGACGAGAATCCCCTCGTGCACCGACTCCAGCCGCACCGCGAGCTCGAGCGTCTCGCCCTGCGGAACGGACACGAGACCTTCGCCCCACTTCTCCGGTACTTCAGTCGTGCTCTGGAACTCGCGCATCTCGCCGGGATGCCCGACGATGTCGCGGACCGGGTAGATGAACGGACCGCTCACATGCCTTCTTCTGACCACGACGCCATGTTAGCGGCCGCAGGCTGGACGATGGCCCGGGGGCGGCAGCGCTCAGCGTCCACTGCCGGTGTCGAGGAACCGCGCCACGGGGGCCGGGACGTACGGTGACACATCGCCGCCGAGGGCGGCGACCTGACGCACCAAAGAGCTCGAGACCAGCGCGTGCGCAGGGTCGGGCAGGAGGAACACGGTTTCAATATCCGCCAGGTGCCGGTTGACGATCGCCATCGGAGTCTCGTACGCGACATCGACCTGGGATCGGATGCCCTTCACCAGGATGCCGGCACCGACATCCTGCGCATAGTCCACGAGCAGTCCCATGCTCCAAGAGGCGACGATCACATTGCCTTCGATGCGCTCTTCGGCGATCGACTGCTCAAGAAGCGCGAGACGCTGAGCGATCGGCAGCATCGCTTCCTTACCGGGGTTGTGCACGACCAGAACGTGCAGCTCGTCGTAGAGAGCCGCCGCGCGGCGGATCACATCGAGGTGGCCGAGCGTCGGCGGGTCGAATGAGCCTGGGGCCACAGCGATGCGGTTGTTCATGGCACCATCCTAGTTTTTGGCCAGTGCCGCGCGCTCCTGCCGGCCGACACGGCGGCCGATCGACGCAGCCAAGCCGGGGTGCCGGAGCAGAGCGGGGTCATCGGCGAGCACACGCTCGGCGGCCGCGCGCGCGAGCGCGATGAGGTCGGCATCGGCGACGACGCGGAGCAGGCGGAGCGACGAGCGAACACCGGACTGCGCATCGCCGAGGACGTCGCCCTCACCGCGCAACTCGAGGTCCACCTCGGCCAATGCGAAGCCGTCGGTCGTCGCGGCGACGGCCTCGACGCGCGCGCGGGCGGGAGTCCCTGCGGGCGCCTCGGTCACGAGCAGGCAGATGCCGGGAACTCCGCCGCGACCGACGCGGCCTCGCAGCTGGTGCAGCTGCGAGACCCCGAACCTGTCCGCCTCGAGGATCACCATTGCCGATGCATTCGCCACGTCCACGCCGACTTCGACCACGGTCGTCGCAATCAGCACGTCGATCTCCCCCCGCGCGAACGCCTGCATGACGGCATCCTTCTGCTCGCCCGGCAGCTTTCCGTGCAGGATCTCCACCCGGATGTGAGCGTAGGCGGGGTGGTCGGCCAGCAGGGCGTGCACCTGCACGACGCCCCACCGCGTGCGCTCCTGCTCTCCCTCGAGCGGCGGTGCGTCGGAACCCGATTCAGCGCCGGCCTTCGCGGTGGCTTCGGCATCGATCGATGCGCACACGATGAATGCCTGGTGGCCGGCGGCGACCTCTTCGGCGACCCGCTCCCACACCCGCGGGAACCACGCCGGCTTCTCCGCGAGTGGCGCGACATGGCTCGTGATCCCCGCACGCCCGCTGGGCAGTGTGCGGATCGTCGAGACGTCGAGATCACCGAACACGGTCATGGCGACCGTGCGCGGGATCGGGGTCGCCGTCAGTACCAGCACGTGCGGGGATGTCCCCTTGGCACGCAGACTCTCTCGCTGCTCGACGCCGAACCGGTGCTGTTCATCGACGACCACGAGCCCCAGGTCGGCGAAGGTCGTCGATTCGCTCAGCAGGGCGTGGGTGCCCACGACGATCCGGGCTTGGCCCGCCGCGGCGCGCAACGCCGCCTTTCGGCGCTCCGCGGCGGACAGCTGCCCCGTGAGGAGCATCGGCATGAGCTCTGGCGCGAGCTGCGGCCCCAGCATCCTGGTGATCGAGCGGAGGTGCTGACCGGCGAGCACTTCGGTCGGCGCGATGAGCGCACTCTGTCCACCGGACTGTGCGACCTGCAGCATGGCGCGGAGCGCGACGAGTGTCTTCCCCGAGCCGACTTCACCCTGCACGAGCCGGTTCATGGGCCACGCGGCCTCGAGGTCGGCAGCGATGCGCTCACCGACGACGGCCTGGTCAGGTGTCAGCGCGAACGGGAGCCGGGCGTCGAACCGGGCCAGCAGATCACCCGCCGGGCGTGCGGTCGCCGCCATGGCCCGCACGAACTGGCGCTGCTGCAGCAGCGCCGCCTGCAAAACGAAGGCCTCGTGCATGCGCAGGGTCTCGCGGGCGAGTTCGATCTGGTCGGGAAAGTCGGGGCGGTGGATGCGCTCGATCGCAGTGCGTGCATCGAGCAGGCCCTGCGCGCGCCGGAAGTCGTCCGGCAGCGGATCAGGCACGTCCTCCAGCGTGTCGAGGACGACTTTCATCGTCTTCGCGATATCCCAGCTGCTGACGGTGCTGGTCGCCGGATAGATCGGGATCGGCTCATTCTGATGAGCAACAGCGGTGAGTCGAGCGGCATCCTCATCGTCGAAGAGCTGGTAGTCCGGATGCGCGAACTGCTTCTGCCCCCTGAACTCGCCGACTTTGCCCGAGAAGATCCCCTGTCGCCCAACGGCCAGCTCGTTCTGGCGCCATGGCTGGTTGAAGAACGTGAGACTCAGGGTGCCCGCGCCGTCGCTGATGAGGACCTCGAGCAGCGAGCCCTTGCGCTGGCGCATGGGCCGCGTCGCGACGCTTTTCACTTCGGCGACGATCGTGACCTGCTCTCCCACGGGCAGTGAGGCGATGGGGGTGAGCTCGCCGCGGCGCGCGTAGCGACGGGGATAGTGGTCGACGAGATCACCGACGGTCACCATCCCGAAGGCCCGCGTCAGCGCCGTCGCGGTCTTACCGCCCACCACGCCCTCAAGGCGCGTCTCAAGGCTCACGGCGGGCATGGGACGAGTCTAGAGACGCCGTGTGACAGTGTTGCTCCCACCATCCTCGCCAGGGAAATGCGGGGCGCCCGTCCGATGGCGGCTGCGCGCCGAATCCGCGTCGCGCCGCCGGGCGGGCTGGCTATGGTGTCGTTGTGACGAGAATCATCGCGGGACGCGCCGGGTCGCTCGCCCTCGTCGTGCCGGATGCCGGGACACGTCCGACGAGTGACCGCGTCCGCGAATCGCTGTTCGGCTCGCTCGAGTCGGCGGATCTGTTGCACGATGCAGTCGTGCTGGACCTGTACGCCGGCTCCGGTGCGCTCGGCCTCGAAGCGATCAGTCGCGGCGCGGCGCGCTGCGACCTCGTGGAGAAGTCGCCGCGCGCCGCGCGGGTCGCCGACCGGAATGCGCGCGCGCTGCGCCGCGTGATGCCCGACGCGCTCATCCGCGTGCATCAGACGAGCGCGGACATGTTCTTGCGGAACGCAGCCGCCGTTTTCGATCTGGTCTTCCTCGACCCGCCGTACGAAGTCGGCGAGCCCGAACTCGCCGCCACGCTGACGCTGCTGGGGCCGCGACTCAGCGCCGGAGCCGCGGTGATCATCGAGCGGTCGTCGCGTTCGCCCACGCCGACCCTTCCGCCGGGGCTCACCCCAGACCGCTCAAAGAGGTACGGTGACACGACGCTGTGGTGGGCGCTCGCAGACTGACTCACCCGCGCTGCGTGTCCCAATCGCGGTATGGGTCCCAGCCGCTGCGTCCGGATGGCGCGGCACCTGCCACCGTGACCGCGGCCTCGCCGCGCGGTGCGACCGCGCCGATCCGCAAGAATCCCGCCGGCAGCGCCGCCGCGGTCGGGAAGCACGCCAGGAGCGCATGATCCTCGCCGCCCCGCAGAGCATCGTCGCCCAGTGGTCCGTCGAGGGCGATGGTGACACCCGACGCGTCCGCCATGCGGGTGGCGTCGAGCAGAAGCCCGTCCGAGACGTCCATGAGCGCGCTCGCGCCGGCGCGGGCGGCCACGGGCCCGAGCGCGATCGGGGGCGCGGGGCGCAGCTGCGCCGCGAGGTCGGCACGCTCGGCCTCGGTGAGCAGGCCGGCATCCACCTCCACCGGAATGCCGTCGGCCGTGCGAAATCGATCGAACAAGAGCGCGAGTCCCCGCGTCGCGGCGCCGAGCTCGCCCGCGACGGCGACGGTGTCGCCCGGCCGGGCTCCCGAGCGCAGCACAGGCGCGGCGCCGTCCAGCACACCGGCCGCGGTCACCGCGATCGTCAGGGTGTCCGAGACGGTGAGGTCGCCGCCCTCGATCGCGCACCCGGGCGCGAGGCGGTCGCAGGCTGCACGAAGGCCCCGGGCGAGCTCATCGACGAACGCGACGGGAAGCGTATCGGGCAGGGCGAGCGCGACCAGCAGCGCGATGGGGCGCGCACCCATCGCCGCGACATCGGCGAGGTTCACGGCCGCGGCCTTCGAGCCCAGGTCGTATCCGGTGGACCAGGCCAACCGGAAGTCCGGACCGTGCACGAGCGTATCGGTCGTGAGAACGACACGGCCATCCGGGACGGTGATCACGGCGGCATCGTCACCCGGGCCGACGTCGGCCTGCGAAGCATCTCCGACCACGTTGAGGATCCGCGTCAGCAGCGCGCGCTCGGACAGGTCGCCCACGGTCGGCTCGCGTCGGGTCATCATCCCTCCACGGTAGCCTGGACGTGTGTTCCGACTGCGTTCATCCGTACTGCTCGCCGCCGCCGTCGTCTTCGCGTCGGGCCTCACCGGCTGCAGCGCCACCGTCGCGATGGCACCGGCCGAAGGCGCGAACGATCCGGCATGCGCAGCCGTGACGGTGCGGCTGCCGGACACCCTCGACGGCCAGGGGCGAAGGTGGACGGACACGCAGGCCACAGGCGCCTGGGGAACGCCGACGGCAGTGCTCCTCACGTGCGGGGTCGAGGCGCCCGGGCCGTCGCCCCTGCCGTGCGAAAGCGCGGGCGGGGTGGACTGGCTCATCGACGACTCAGAGGCACCGAGCTATCGATTCACGACGTTCGGGCGCACGCCCGCGGTCGAGGTGTACCTCGACTACGACGTCGTCAGCGCCCGCACGGTTCTCGATGCGCTCGGCACCGCCGTGCAGCAGCTGCCGGCCGATGGCAGCGTGTGTACGGAGCGCCCCGCGAGCTGATGACGCGGCATCAGCGCACACTGGCGAGGTCGATCAGCTCGCTGATGAGCTCTTCGTAGGTCATGCCGGAAGCAATCCAGCACGTGGGGAACATCGAGATCGCTGTGAAGCCGGGCATCGTGTTCACCTCGTTGACGAAGAACTCCGTGCCGGTGAAGAAGAAGTCGACGCGGGCGAGCCCCTCGCCGCCGACCGCCTCGAACGTGGCCGCGGCGATACGCTGCATCTCGGCAAGGTCGGCGGGCGCGAGGTCGGCAGGGCAGACCAGGTCAACGCCCGCCGCGCCCTGATACTTCGCCTCGAAGTCGTAGAAGTCACGTCCCGTGATCACGATCTCGCCCGCAACGCTGACCCGTGGCGACGCGCCGTCCCGGCCCGCGAGCACTCCGCACTCGATCTCGCGTCCGACCACGGCCCGCTCGACCAGCACGGTACGGTCCTCGGCGAACGCCGTGGCGAGGGCGGTGTCGAGCTGACTCCAATCCGAGACCTTGGAGACGCCGACGCTCGATCCGGCACGTGCAGGCTTGACGAAGGCCGGGAGCCCGAGAGAGCGGATCCGCCTGTCCCACGCCTCGCGATCACGATCCAGGTCACGCCTCGTGACCGCCACCCAGGGGACGACCGGTACACCGGCCGCGCGCAGAATTCTCTTGGTCGCGTGCTTGTCCATACCGATGGCCGACATCAGCAGACCGGCTCCGACGTAGGGCAGATCCAGAAGCTCCAGAAAGCCCTGGATGGTGCCGTCCTCGCCGAACCGGCCGTGCAGGATGGGGAAGACGACATCGATCTCGCCAAGAGAGCGCACACCGTCGGCATCCCTCACCCTCAGCTCGCGCGACAGCGCGGAATCCGGCCAGATGATGCGCGTGCCGTTGTCGCGCACATCGGGCAGGTGCCGCGGGTCGAGCGTGAACTTGGCCGGGTCGTCGTCTTCGAGGACGAAGGCGCCATCCCGGGTGATCCCGATGGGGATCACCTCGTAGCGCTCGCGATCAATCGCGCGCAGCACGCCCCCGGCCGTTGCGGAGCTGATCGAGTGCTCGCTGGAGCGACCACCGAAGAGCACCGCCACCGCCGTCTTGTCCATTCTGGGTCCTCTCGCCCTCGGGCTTGTCGTCCGTGGTCAGGTGCGGTGCGATGTCACGCGGATTCATGGTTCCGTCCAGCACCATCTTCACCTGTTCGACGATCGGCATCTGCACACCGGCCTCGCGCGCCAGCTGAAGCACTGGCGCGACCGAGGCCAGACCCTCGGCAGTCTGGTTCATCTGCTTGACGACGTCCTGGAAGCTGTAGCCCTGGCCGAGCAGGCGTCCCGCGGTGTTGTTGCGGCTGAGAGGCGACTGGCACGTGGCGATCAGGTCCCCGAGCCCAGCGAGTCCTTGGAGGGTCTCCGGTTGGGCTCCCTGCGCGACGGCGAAGTCGGTCATCTCGACGAGTCCGCGCGTGATGATGGATGCTTTCGTGTTCTCGCCATAGCCGACCCCGTCGACGATCCCGATCGCGACGGCGATCAGGTTCTTCAGCACCCCGCCGAACTCCGTGCCGATGACGTCCGTATTGACGAACGTCCGGAAGTAGGCGTTACGTGAGCGGAGCGCGACGGCCTCGGCGGTCTCGCGGCTGGTCGAGGAGATGACGGCGGCAGTGGGCTGCTCTCGCGCGATCTCGAGCGCGAGGTTGGGACCCGACGCGACGGCGATGCGCGCGGGATCACAACGCAGCTCCTGTTCGAGGACTTGGCTCATCCGGAGCCCCGTTCGCCGCTCCACACCCTTCATGAGCGAAACGATCGGGGCCTCTGATCGGGCGACGAGGGGGCGCACCGCCTTCAGATTCTGGCGAAGTGCCTGACTGGAGATCGCAAAGTACACCTGGCTGGCTCCGTCAAGCGCCTCGGGCAGATGCGCAGTTGCCGACATGGTGCGCGGGAGGTTGATGCCGGGGAGGTACTGGCTGTTGCGCTTCCCCTCCTGGATCTCCTGGGCGAGCTCCGCCCGGCGCGCCCACATCACCACGTGCGCTCCCCCGTCCGCGAGGACTTTGCCGAACGTGGTACCCCAGCTCCCGGCGCCGATGACGGCGACCCGCGGCAGCGCCGGATCGATTCTACGGGTCAAGGCGGCCCGTCCGCTTCTGCCCGTGCGCCGCGGGATTCCAGCGTTCCGCCGGCGGAGTGAGCCCGCGCAGCTCGCCCAGAAGGACCGAGATGTCAGCCATGACGACGTCGGTCGCGGCGGCGAGACTCGCGGTGTTCGCCGCGCCGTGGAAAGCGGACAGATCGCTCGCGGGCCCGAACCGCACCTGCACCCGCTTGCGCGGCGGCCACAGACTGAACGTGCCGTAGCGGGGGAGAATCTGCTGGACCCCCCACGTGGCCACTGGAATGACGGGGATGTCTCCGGCCAGCGCGAGTCGGACGGCTCCGGTCATTCCCCGCATCGGCCACATGTCCGGGTCACGGGTGAGGGATCCCTCGGGGTACACGATCACCCCGCGACCGTGCGCGACGAGGCTCTCGGACTGCGCAAGTGTCTGTTTGACGGCCGCGGCGGAGGAGGACCGTGAGACCGGGACCATGCCGGCGGCATGCAGGGCGCGACCGACCACCGGCACCCGGAAGATGCTCTCCTTGGCCATGAACCGCGGTGCGCGGCCCAGACGCCAGGTCGCGACCGCGAGGACAAGGGGGTCGAACTCACTGTAGTGATTGGGGGCCAGCACGTAGGGCCCCTCCGCCGGGAGGTGTTCCTCACCGATGATCTCGACTTTCGCCAACCATCCGACGACGGGGACCACGATCGCAGCCATCGGCCAGAAGACGCTCGGTCGAGATTTCTCGGTCGACATCCGTCGACCCGGTGATTTTGTCACCGCGTTCACCCGACGACGTCGAAGTCGGCGCCGAGGTCGGTGAGCTTGTCGAGGAACTTCTCGTACCCGCGACGGATGATGTCGACGTTTCGCACGATGGAGGTGCCCTCCGCCGCAAGCGCGGCGATGACGTACGAGTAGCCGCCGCGAAGGTCGGGCACGACGACGTCGGCACCGTGCAGCGGCGTCGGACCCGTGATCACGGCCGCCTGCTCGAGTGCCCGGCGCGGAACACGACGGTCGGCACTGGCGATGCCCTCCGGGTGGACGACGATATCGGCTCCCATCTTCACGAGTGCTCGCGTGAAGCCCAGTCGGTTCTCGTACACCGTCTCGTGGACGATGGATGTGCCGTCGGCCTGCGTCAGAGCGACGATGAGCGGCTGCTGCCAATCGGTCATGAATCCCGGGTGCACGTCGGTTTCGACGACGATCGGCTTGAGAGCGCCCCCGCGGTAGAAGCGAATGCCTTCCTCGGTGATGTCGAACTCACCTCCGGCCTTGCGGAAGACGTTGAGGAACGTCAGCATCTCCTGCTGCCTCGCTCCGGTGACGAAGATGTTTCCGTCGGTCGCGAGCGCCGCGCACGCCCACGAGGCGGCCTCGTTGCGGTCGAAGATGCATCGGTGGTCGTAGCCGCGCAATGAGTCCACGCCCTCGATGAAGATCACCCGGTTGGGTTCATAGGAGATGATCGCTCCCATCTTCTGCAGGACGGCGATGAGGTCCATGATCTCGGGTTCGATCGCCGCGTTGCGAAGTTCGGTGGTGCCCTTCGCGCGCACCGCCGTCAGCAGCACCTGTTCCGTGGCGCCGACGCTCGGGTACGGCAGTGCGATGTTCGCGCCGCTCAGTCCCCCCGGCGCAGACAGTCGAATACCGCTGGGAAGCTTCTCGACCGTCGCACCGAAGGCACGCAGGGCATCGAGGTGGAAGTCGATCGGGCGATCGCCGATCCGGCATCCACCCAGGTCTGGGATGAAGGCCTGACCCAGCAGGTGCAGAAGCGGTCCGCAGAAGAGGATCGGGATCCGGGAGGCACCCGCGTGTGCGTCGATCTCGTCGAAGTGCGCCGACACCGCGCCGCTCGGGTCGAGCCGAAGCACACCATCGCCATCGTCCTGAACGGTCACGCCGTGAACCTCGAGGAGCGAGCGGACCACGTGAACGTCGCTGATGTCGGGGACATCGCGCAGCACGCTCTCGGTCTCACCGAGGAGGGCCGCGACCATCGCCTTGGTGGCGAGGTTCTTCGCCCCCTTGACTGTGACGCGCCCCGAGAGCGGGTGTCCTCCGCGAATCGTGAGCGCTTGGCCAGGTGAGACGCTGCCACCCCCGGGTCGGGGCGGCGTGGACTCGCTGAGGAGGGTGTTCATCGAGGAAACCTCACTTGTTTCTGGAGGATGCAGACAGCCTCGCCCCCTGGTGTGGAGCGTGCTTCGGGCTACGGGACGGGGATCGTCCGTGGCCGCCACGCCTCACGGCGCGCCTCGAACTGCGCGATCTTGTCTTCGTTGCGCAGCGTGAGCCCGATGTCATCGAGCCCTTCGAGGAGCCGCCACCTAGTGTAATCGTCGATGTCGAAACCGACCCGCAGATCACCGACCACCGCGGTGCGCGCCTGCAGGTCAACGGTCATCTCGATTCCGGGCTGAGCCTGGAGAGCCGTCCAGATCGCCTCGATATCAGCCTCGGAAACGACGCCCGTCACAAGACCCTGCTTACCTGCGTTCCCACGGAAGATGTCGGCGAACTTCGCGCTCAGGACAACGCTGAACCCGTAGTCCCTGAGCGCCCACACGGCATGCTCACGACTGGACCCCGTGCCGAAGTCGGGCCCGGCGACAAGAATCGACGCACCCTGGTAAGCGGGCTGATTCAGGATGAAATCAGGGTCCTGGCGCCAGTTCGCGAACAGGGCATCGTCGAAGCCGGTCTTCGTGACGCGCTTGAGGTAGACAGCCGGAATGATCTGGTCTGTGTCGACCGCTGACCGCATCAGCGGCACGGCAATCCCCGTGTGCCTGGTGAACTTCTCCACGTCAGGCCTCCACTCCGGCAGGTTCCTGAACGTTTCGCACGACCGGCAGATCGCTCGGGCTGGCGAGGCGGCCGAGAATCGCGGTCGCGGCCGCGACCAGCGGGGAGACCAGATGCGTGCGTCCGCCCTTGCCCTGGCGCCCTTCGAAGTTACGGTTGCTCGTCGACGCACAGCGCTCACCCGGAGCGAGTTGATCGGGGTTCATCCCGAGACACATCGAGCAGCCCGCGAAGCGCCATTCGGCACCGAAGTCGGTGAACACCTTGTCCAGCCCCTCAGCTTCGGCCTCAAGCCGCACGCGTGCCGACCCGGGCACAACCATGACGCGAACGCCCTCGGCCTTCTGCCGGCCTCGGACGATCGCCGCGAACTGGCGGAGGTCCTCGATGCGACTGTTGGTGCACGAGCCCATGAAAACGGCATCCACGGGAACGGCCTTCAGCGGAGTGCCCGCGGTGAGGTCCATGTACGCGAGGGCGCGCTCCGCGGCGGCCCGCTCATTGGGATCGGTGAAGGATGCCGGGTCGGGGACGACGTCACTCAACGACACGCCCTGCCCCGGGTTGGTCCCCCACGTGACGAACGGCTCGAGTTCGCCGGCGTCGAGGAACACCTCGGCGTCGTAGACCGCCCCCTCGTCAGAGGGCAGGGTCCGCCAGTACGCGACGGCCTCATCCCAGTGCGCACCCTGAGGTGCATGCGGCTTGTCCTTGACGTACGCGAACGTCGTCTCGTCGGGCGCGATCATCCCCGCGCGGGCACCCGCCTCGATCGACATGTTGCACATCGTCATTCGCCCCTCCATCGAGAGGGATCGGATCGCGGAGCCGCGGAACTCGAGCACATAGCCCTGGCCGCCGTTGGCGCCGATTTTCGCGATGATGGCCAGAATGACGTCCTTCGCGCTGACGCCGGGCGCCAACTCACCGTCGACCGTGATGGCCATCGTCTTGAAGGGCTTCAGCGGAAGCGTCTGAGTCGCCATGACGTGCTCGACCTCGCTCGTGCCGATCCCGAAGGCCATCGCGCCGAATGCACCGTGGGTCGACGTGTGCGAATCACCGCAGACGACCGTGATCCCCGGCATCGTGAGACCCAGCTGCGGACCTACGACATGCACGATCCCCTGCTCCTTGTCGCCGAGCGAGTGCAGCCGCACGCCGAACTCCTCGGCATTGTGCCGCAGAGTTTCGATCTGGACGCGGCTGGTGAGATCGGCGATCGGCTTGTCGATGTCGAGCGTGGGTGTGTTGTGATCCTCGGTGGCGATCGTCAGGTCGGGGCGCCGCAGCGGACGCCCCTCCGCGCGCAGGCCATCGAAGGCCTGTGGGCTCGTGACCTCGTGCACCAGGTGCAGGTCGATGTAGATGAGGTCGGGCTGGCCGTCCACGCCCTTGACGACGAGGTGGTCGTCCCAGACCTTCTCGGCCAGCGTACGGGGATTCTCGGGGATGGCGATGCTCATGATGTCTCGTTCTTCTGACGTCGGATGCGCCCGCGAAGGACTCCGCGACGAGGGTGGGCTCAGAACGAGATCTCGTCGCGGCCGCTAAGGAGAAGGCGAGCGATCCGCACGGATGTCACATTACCACCGTGATGAGCGACGCCGCGTTCACTCTCCGTCAGTGATCGCAGGCGCAGCCCGCTCCTCGCGGGCGGATGCGATGAGGCTCGCGACCGTCGCGACGGCCATCGACACGATGATGACACCCAGCGACGTCCAGGTGGAGATCTCCGGGGCCCATTCGATCGACTTGCCGCCGTTGATGAACGGCAGTTCGTTCTGGTGGAGAGCGTGGAGGACGAGCTTCACTCCGATGAAGCCGAGGATGAACGCGATGCCGTAGTGCAGATACTTGAGCCGGTCGAGCAGACCCCCGAGCAGGAAGTACAGCTGACGCAGCCCCATCAGCGCGAACAGATTCGCCGTGAAGACGATGAACGGGCTTTGTGTGATGCCGAAGATGGCGGGAATCGAGTCCAGGGCGAAAAGCAGGTCGGTCATCCCGATCGCGACGAACACGATGATCATCGGGGTGAACATCTTCTTGCCGTTGACGACCGTGCGGACTTTCGCGCCGTCGTATTCATCCGAGATGTCGACGGTGCGCCGCAGCAGACGCACGATGAAGCTCTCCTGCTTCACGTCTGAGTCGTGATCGCCACCGGGGAAGGCCTGACGCCAGGCCGTGAAGACCAGGAACGCTCCGAAGATGTAGAAGACCCAGCTGAACTGCTCGATGATCGCGGCCCCGGCCAGGATGAACAGGCCACGCAGAACCAGCGCGATGATGATGCCCACCATCAGGACTTCCTGCTGGTACCGGCGCGGGACCGAGAACTGGGCCATGATGAGCACGAACACGAACAGGTTGTCGATCGAGAGGCTGTACTCCGTCAACCAGCCCGCGATGAACTGACCCGCGTACTCGCCGCCCGCGAAATACCACATCAGTGCCGCGAAGATCAGCGCCAGCGCGACGTAGAAGACGACCCACAACGCCGACTCGCGGGTGGAGGGAATGTGGGGGCGGCGGAGGATCAGCAGCAGATCGGCGACGAGGATGAGCGTCAGCAGCAGAAGCGAGCCGATCTCGAACCAGACAGGGAGTTCCATGCGGGCCTTTCGGAGGGATGACGAACCGTCGAAAGTCTCTCCCCCGCAGCTTGCGGCGCGCGCCCGGAGCCTCCTCGGTGGGACCCGTACTGACGGACGCGCGAAATTGGGATACTCCCTCTCGCTCGGACAAGAATACAGCCGCCGACGGACCGTGCCGTCCATCTGAGACGATCGACTTCGAAACGACACTGTAAGAGCGGGAGACGTTGGATCTCCCCGACGATGAGGACGTTATGGGTGACAGCGTGACGCAGAGCGATGCGGAGCTGGTGGCCGCTGCGGCGGCGGGGAACGAGCACGCCTTCCGGCTGCTGTACCGCTCGTACGTGCGTCCGGTGTTCTGGGTGGCGCACGGATTGCTCGGTTCGCGACCGGAGGCCGAGGATGCCACTCAGGAGACGTTCCTGGCCGCCTGGCGAAAGCTGCCGGAGCTCGATCTGGTCGGCGATTCGCTCTTGCCCTGGCTGGTGACCATCTGCCGATTCCAGTGCGCAAACCGCATTCGACGCCTGCAGCGCGACCGCGCCCACCTGACGAGCGCGGCGGACGAATCACTGGCGGCGACGATCGATATCGAGAGTCAGGTGATGGACGCCGCCCTGGTGGCACGGGTCCTGCAGGAAGTGGGGGCGCTCAGCGAACTCGACCAGCAGATCTTCCGTCTGTGCGCCGCAGACGGCTACGCGTATCAGGCCGCCGCCGATCGGTTGGGTGTCAGCCACGGGGTCGTCCGAAATCGCCTGTCCCGCATCCGCACACAGCTGCGGAGCACGATCGAACCGGAGGGGACATGAAAGCCGACGAGGTCGCGCTGCCCGCGTTGAGCGATGAGCGTGTCGAAGAGATGGAGGACGCCGTGTTCGCCCGGATTGCGAGCGAGCGCGCCGGTGATCTCGCCCGGGTCGAGCGCGCACGGCAACTCGCTGTCAGGCGCGGGCGGTGGTGGATGGGGGGTGCCGCGGCCGCGGCCCTCATCGCGGTGGCCGCCGTGATCGCGCCGCACGTGCTCCCCGGCATCCAGGGATCGACCGAAACCGCCGGTTCGGCCGCGGTGGCACCGGCATCCGCACCGGACATCGCAGGGTCCGGCGTCACCGAGACCAGCGGTGGCGCACGAGACTCGGCAGGCCCCGAGACAGCCGAGAGTGATGCGCTGCGCGAGATTGCCGTCACCGCCTCAGCGGCGGTCGAAGTCGACGATGCCGCGACGGCCGCCGTGGCGATCGGAGAGGCCGCCGTCGCCGCCGGCGGCTACGTCGAGACGATGAGCATCGGCTCGTCCTCGGCGATAGACCCGGCCGCCGTGGTGCCCGAGATCTACCCCCCACTGCTGACAGGCACGTGGATCACCGTGCGCGTGCCGTCCGATCAGCTCACCGCGACGCTGTCCGGCCTGAGCGAGTGGGGAAAGGTCACGTCGTCGCAGGTCGACCGTCGGGACGTCACGACCGAAGCGGTCGACCTTCGGGCTCGCGTCACCGCGCTGGAAGGCTCGGTCGCGCGGTTGACCGAGCTCATGGCGCAGAGCGCATCGACGGCCGACCTGATCACGGCGGAGTCTGCGCTGTCGGCGCGCCAGTCGGAGCTCGACTCGCTCCGGCAGCAGCTGACGTGGTTGGAGGGTCAGGTCGACATGTCGAGCGCGACGATCACGCTCACCGAGCCGGCACCGGCTGTTGCCGCAGATCCCGCCGGCTTCGGCGACGGACTGACCGCGGGGTGGAACGGGCTGGTGGCGACGGTGAACGGGATCGTCGTCGCGATCGGGTTCCTGCTCCCCTGGCTCGCCGTGGCGGCACTCGCGGGCTTCGTCATCTGGGCGGTGCGTCGCGCGATCCGCGCGCGCCGATCACTGGCCGCGGGTTCGTCACCCGTCGACAACTGACTCCGCGCGGGAACGCAGGACGCGAAAAAGCCCCCGATCCCCGTCTATCACGGGATCCGGGGGCTTCTTCTTAGTTGGTGACCCCAGCGGGATTCGAACCCGCGTTACCGCCGTGAGAGGGCGGCGTACTAGGCCGCTATACGATGGGGCCTCTTCCCTCGACATATCCGAGGGCAACCGTTCGATTATGCCATGCCCGGCAACCCTTGGCAAAATCGTGCCGAGGGTTGCCGAGGAGCGCGCCACGGCGTTGACTGAGGCGCATGCACGTCACCAAGCACGAACATGCCTGCCTCCGCCTCGAACTCGAGAGCCGGATGCTGCTGATCGACCCCGGTTCGTTCACTCTCCCCCTCGCCGATCTGAGACACCTCGTCGGCGTCGTGGTCACGCACGAACACGCCGATCACTGGAGCTTTGAGCATCTCCACCGCATACGCCAGCAGTTCCCCGACGTCCCCGTGTACGCCCCAGCGGGTATGGCCGAAGCGGCCGCCGGCGAAGAGATCACGGTGGTCGCAGCGGGCGACACCGTCATCGCCGGGCCCTTCACGCTGACCTTCTTCGGCGGGCGGCACAACGTGATCCACACGTCGATCCCCGTCATCGACAACCTCGGTGTCCTCGTCAACGAGGCGTTCTACTATCCCGGCGATTCATACGACCTCCCCGGAAACGCGCACGTCGACCTGCTGGCCGCGCCCGTCGGTGCCCCGTGGCTGAAGATCGGCGACGCGATGGACTTCATCCTCGCCGTCGCGCCGAGACGCGCTTTCGCGACACACGACATGACACTTTCGCAGATCGGACTGGACATGGGCCGCGCCCGGCTGAAATGGGCGGTCGAGCAGGGCGGCGGCGAGTTCGTCACACTCGATCCGAACGAGAGCACTGACCTTTAGCACGCGCGGATGCCGCATCCCGATCGCTTCGCGCGAGATGCGGCATCCATCGTTGTGCGAGGATCAGCCCTCGGCGTCGTGGTCCGTCTCGAGGAAGGCCGCGAGGGTGTCGAGCGCCGCTTCGGCGCCCTCCCCCTCCGCCTTGAGCGTGACGACAGTGCCCTGCGTCGCACCCAGACCCATCAGGCTCAGAATGCTGCCGGCGTTCAGATCTGCTCCGCCCTCGAGGGCGATCGTCACGGGCACACCGGTCTGCTGGACCGCCTGCACGAAGAGCTTCGCGGGACGCGCGTGCAACCCCGAGCTGCTCGCGACGGTGGCTTGGCGTTCTGCCATGGGATCCTCCTCATCCGTATCCACTCGAGACTACGCCGCGGGAGTGTGCCTACGCCTCGCTCATGATGTTGACCTCGGCCTGGCCCCGCGCCGCGAGCGCCGCCGCACGCGCGGCGATACGCCGGGACTGCTCAGCCTGACCGGCATCCAGCGCCTCCTGATCGACGGGGAAACTGTCGACCCTGTTCACGCCGTTGTACTTCGCGATGTACGCGTCGAGCTCGGGGCCGCTTTCCCACGATGTGATGAGGCAGTAGCGCGGCTCATCCCCGTAGTGAGCGGCGGCGTGCCACAACCGCTGGGTGTCGATGATCAGCTGCGCGCCGGCCGGCAGGGCGATGCGCGTCTCCTCGCTCGGGTCGGTGCGGTTCTCGCGCAGCACGAAGTAGCTCGTCGTGTCGTCGGTGAGGTTGAAGAAGCCCCGGACGACCCATCCGGTGCCGTCGGGGTTCAATCGGTTGTTGTCATCCTGGTGCAGGTTGTAGAGACAGTCGGCATAGGTGTTGGGCTGCAGTTCGATGACGCGGCAGCGACCGACGTTCGAGCCCGGCTCCAGCGCGCGCGCGGTGAGCGTGGGCGCGATGGCCGTCTGCGAATCGATCCAGACGCCGTCCTTGTCAGTGCGCGGCGGCTTGTGATTCCAGAACCCGTTGCACTCGATCTCGCCCTTGGCCGAAGCCAGTGGAGCAAACCGGGTGTCGCCCGAGGACTTCCAGTCGACATATTCGATGTCGAGCCATTCCTTCGGGTCGATCTCTTTGTTGTAGCGGTCGAGGACGACGTAGCCCGTCTCTTCCAATGCTGCAGAGGTGATGTATCCCATGGTGTGGATCTTGCCCTTTCGTAGAGGACCAGCGCGTTTTCACAGGTCCCGCTGAGGCCAGCCTACCGAGGCGGTTTGTGAACGCGATTAGACTCGTCCGAGGCCTGCGAAAAGCGATTCGGAGAACATGAGCACCGTCACGAGTGTCGCCGCTTCCCACGTCGACGCGACCGCGGTCAACACGATCGCGTGGCTCTCGGCTCCGAGCACGACCATCCTCGTGCCGGTGTTTCAACGCCAGTACCGGTGGGATATCGGAGCCTGCGAGCAGCTCTTGAGCGATGTGCGCGCGGTCGCCGGCGCCACCGAGACGCACACCCACTTCATCGGGTCGATCCTCTCCACCGCCTCCCCCGGCAGCGCGGATGAGGCACAGCTCGTGCTCATCGACGGGCAGCAGCGGATCACCACCATCATGCTGCTGATCGCCGCCCTCCACCACTCGCTGCGCGATGACGATCCCGATCTCGCCGCCGAACTCGCCCGCGTCCTCGTGCGTGCGGATGACCCCGACCGGACGAAGCTGCGTCCGCACCGCGCCTGGGCCGACGTGTTCGAGAGCGTCGTTCTCGGGCGCCGCACGCCGGGAGACGCGCGGCGCGAGTCACGCTTCGATGACAACTACGCGTTCTTTCGCAGCCAGATCCGCCCGCACGAGGCGGCGGCCATCTGGCGCGGGCTGCAGCGCCTCGAGCACGTCGCGATCACCCTGGGACCGCACGCCAACGCACAGCAGATCTTCGAGAGTCTCAACTCCACGGGTGAGCCGCTGCGCGATCACGAACTCATCCACAACTACGTGCTGATGGGCCTCTCACACGCCGAGCAGAGCGAGATCGAAAACGAGTACTGGCTGCCGATCGAAGGGTGCACGGGCGACCAGATCGGCGCGTTCTGGCGGCATTACCTCATCATGTTGACGGGTCGCGAAATCACCGCCACGGCAGAACGCGCGGTCTATGACGCCTTCCGCCGCGAGTTCCCCCGCCTCGACGTCGACACTCTCCGCCGGCGCGCCGCGCAATGGCGAGAGTACGCGGAGATCTACCGGATGCTGCGTGAGCCGGCCGCAGCTCCGGATGCCGCCCTCTCCCGCCAGTTGTCGCGTCTCAGCACCTTTGGGCCCGAAACGGCGCCGCTCGCGTTGCACCTCTTCGACGCGCATGTGCACGGCCGCCTCAGCAGGGCGCACCTCATGGCGGCGCTGGACCACCTGCAGTCGCTCCTGCTGCGCCGCGCGGTCGTGGGCATCTCCACCGACCGGCTGATCGCGCGGCTCTGCCGCGCCGCGGAGTCCGGTCCCGCGCAGCTGACCCGGGCGATCGCGCGCATCACTCCATCGGATGAACGCGCACGGGTGGCGCTCAAATACTCCGAACTCCCCTACGCGCGCTATGTGCTCGGACGCCTCGCGGATGCCGATCCGCTGGCTTCCTTCGATCTCGAGCGCGTCGTTCCCCTCACCCCCGGCGACGACTGGAGCGGCGACGGCGTACGCAGGTGGGCCGATTACTCCGCCGACGAACAGAACAGCCATCGGGCGCTGGCACCCACACTGGGAAACCTCGCGCTCCTCGAACCCGAGCTCGCCGACCGCGCGTTCGACCTCTCGTTCCCCGCGAAGCGCCCTCTCTACGCGGCCAGCGAACTCGCGGCCACGCGGGAGCTGGCCGAGGTTCCGGTCTGGGGCACGGCATCCATCGCCGCCCGCACCGAACTGCTCACCGATCGATTCACGGAGGTCTGGCGAAGGCCGGCGGTCGTCAGCATCGACGACGACGACTTGACCCCCATTCTCGATGCGCGCGTGCACCGAGGCTGGCCGCGTGGCTGGCAGCGGGAGTTCGACTACGTCGAGTACCGCGGCGAGCACTGGGAGGTGAAGGATGTCCGTTCCCTCTTCCATCGGATCTTCCAGCGCCTCTGGGCAGACTCCCGCCAGAGTGCGATCGATTTCAGCGCGCGGCGCGGCGGGCCGGTCTACCGGGAGATGGCATGGAACGGGCCATGGGAGGAGCTGGCGGACGGCAGCTACCTCTACCTGGGATGGGACTCGAAGTACATGCTCAGCGCGGTCCAGGGTGTCCTCGACGAGGCCGGCTGGGCAGGCGAGGTGTTCGTCAAGTACTCCTACATCGGCGACGCGATGGCGTAAGGATGAGACGTGGGAAGCAGCCGTGCGTTGACGACGATCGACGCGGCAACCTCCAGCCAGTGCTGGATGCGTGGCAGCTCCTTCGCGAAGCGGACCTCCATCACAATGCGACCTTGTCGCGAGGCCACGGACGCGCCGAGGCCGCGCGCCAGAACGACATGCCAGGAGCAAGCGAAACTCCCCGCTCGCGAGCGGGGAGTTCAGTTTCA
>NZ_WOYQ01000004.1:25267-28708 GCF_011620665.1 Microbacterium sp. | reverse complement strand
GTCGTTATCTTTCCGTTATATATTGATCCAGCGGTGGTCGTTTGCTGTGGCGGCCACCGACATGTGATTGCAGGAAACTCTTGGTGCAAGGGACAAGGGCCGGTCGGAAGCCTCTCCGACCGGCCCTTACTCGCGCGAGGGCGACGGGCCTTCATCGCCTCCTCCACAGGTCAGGGGTGTCCGTAGTTGTCCACAGTTTAAAACCCTGATCTGGACTATTACCTGCCGATGTCGGAACCCACCATCATGATGGAGACATGACAGACAATCCGGACGATCTCGGCGGCGGAGGCGCGCACGTCGGTGCGATCGTCGACCGCATCGCTGATGGGCGACGCCGCATTGCTGCTCTCCAGGCAGAAGAGGCGCTGCTTCTGCGCGACGCCCAGACCTACGCCATCGATCGGATAGACCCGGCAACCGCGCACCCCGATCGTCCTCGCGA
Source organism: Microbacterium sp. (assembly GCF_011620665.1). GTDB lineage: Bacteria > Actinomycetota > Actinomycetes > Actinomycetales > Microbacteriaceae > Microbacterium. The sequence goes on along the minus strand of NZ_WOYQ01000004.1, from coordinate 28,263 downwards.
CATCGTCCTGCGCTCGGTGGCCGCCGAGATCGGCGCGGCGACACTGCAGTCCGACCGCGCCGTGCAGGCGCGAATGAGCGAGGCGACTGTGCTGGTCGATCGATTTCCGGTGACCTGGGCTCACCTCCGCGATGGCCGAATCAGCCGCGCCCACGCCGCCGTCATCAGCGACGCCGGGCAGGGCATCTCCGACGATGCAGCGCGCACCGCATACGAGAACGCCGTGCTGACCGTTGCAGTACGCGAGACGCCGGGGCGGCTACGCCCTGTTGCACGCCGTCTCGCCGAGCGGTATCACCCCATCTCGCTCACGGAACGACACCGAACCGCTCGTCGGGCCCGGCGGATGTGGGTCGTCGACCGTGAAGACGGCATGGCCGAGTTCGGCCTCCTCGCCCCCGCACACCTCGCCCACGCCGTGTTCAACCGCGCAACGCAAGAAGCGGTCACGATTCTCTCCGCACGGGCCGCGGACTCGGTGGAAGAACCCGACGTCCTCGCCGGATCCGTCGAACTCTGCGCTCCCGATACACGCACCCTCGACGAAATCCGCGCCGATATCGCGTTCGATCTCCTGCTCACCGGCCACGCCACCCTAACCGCGATCTCGGAGTCAGTCGGCGAGTGCGAGGCGATCCGGGCGCACGTGCAGGTCACGATCCCCCTGCTGTCCCTCACCGGAGAAAGCGATGCTCCCGCTGAGCTCAAGGGCCACGGGCCGATCAGCGCCGAGGCCGCCCGGGAGCTCGCCGGCGTAGCGGCGGGGTGGGACCGATTGCTGACACACCCTGTCTCAGGCGCGATTCTCGCGGTCGATCGCTACCGGCCCACCCAAGAGCAGAAGCGCATGCTCCGGGCGCGTGACGAGCATTGCCGCTTTCCCGGATGCCGGCAGCCGACTCGCCGCTGCGATCTCGACCACACGGTGGCTCGCGCCCACGACGGCCCCACCGACATCCGGAATCTCGCTCACCTCTGCCGTCGACATCACACCCTCAAACACCATTCCGCGTGGAGAGTGCGTCAGCTGCCCGGCGGGGTTCTGGAATGGACGAGTCCCGCCGGACGCGTGCACGACGACCGGCCCGCACGAACTCTCGCCTTCGCGACCCCGGATGTCGCGCCGTTCTGACAGAACCATCGCGATCGACACGCGCGTCCACGGTCACCGACCCGACATCCGTCAGACACCTCCGCCACCTCAGGCACCGTCAGACACCTCCGCCACCTCCGCCACCACCACCGCCGCCGGCCGAGCCCCCGCCACCCGAGCCGCCCGACGTGGATGACGACGACATCGCAGCCGCCGAGAGCGACCCGATGCCCGAAGCGAACGAGGACGCATCGAATGCACCCGCACCGTAATACCAGTACGGACCCGACGCCCCGACGGCCGTGTACAGGACGGCCAGTTCCCGCGACCACTGCTTCTCCTGGCCGAACACCACCGCATATGGCAACAGCTTCTCGTAAAGCTGCAGCTTCTGCCGCGGGTCGTTCACGTCGACCGCGATGCGCTCAGCACCCTCTGGCGACTGCAGCATCCGGATGCGGTCGGCCTCAGCCCACCCGATGAACGCCTCGAGTCCGCGCAGATGGTCCCTCGTCTCCGCGCCACGCGTGGTCAGCGGTTTGCGCACGCACATCACCACGAGGGTGATGAAGATCACGCCGGATCCCCCCATCACCGCGACGGGCCCAACGGGATTCACGTTCGCGGCGAGCGCGGCCATCCCGAGGGCGACGACAGCCAGCAGCGCCACAGCCCCGACGATGATCGGAACCGCGCGCGTTGCCCCCGGCACGATGCGGCGGAGTCCTCGCTGCTTCAACTCCAATTCGGCCGCGGTGAGAATCCGCTGTGCCACCTTCGAGACTCGGGTGTCTTGCTTGCCGAACTCGTACTGCTCACCGGGCACACCGCCGCGGAAGAGCCCCGACAGCAGCATCCGGCCGTCGCCGTCGGCGCGCGACGGGTCCACCAGCTCAGCCACGAGCTTTGGCGTGCGCCGCCAGCTCGAGGGGACCTCGATGATGCGAATCGAGCCGGCCACGGCCTGTTCGAGCACTTCTGCGGGGATGGCCTTCGTCGTCCTGCCCAGGAGCACCGCACTCTCGAGCGCATCAACTCCCGCCGGCGGTGTGTACTCTGCGATGATCGTCGGCCTGCCGGGCTCGTCGGCGAGCCCCCGCCTCCGCGCCCGCACCGCCATGCCCCCTGCGCCCACAACCACGAGCCCCGCGATCGCCTGCAGCCAGCCCACGGGGGCCGCCAGATACGACGAGTCGAACAAGGTGAACGTCTCAGGCGCGAAACCCACTGCCATCGTCAGCGTCTGGTTCGGCTGCAAGCCGGCCGCCTCGGCTGTGATGACGGTGGATCCGCCGGCATCCCGCGTCAGCGTGATCGATGCACAGGAGTCGCTGTCGCCGTGATGACCCTGGTAACACGCCATACGTCCCGCGAGAGATGTCGCGAGTTCCGGGGCCAGGTGAAGCCGCGCCGTGACCGCGCCGAACGTCTGGGCCCAATCGACGCCGTTGACGTCCCAATAGAACTCCAGCCCCGTGTCGGGGAAGTCCCACATGACATTCTCGAGGGAGTAGGCGATGACGAAGGTCTGCGGTCCATGCAGATAGTCGGGCGCGCGAGAGACGATCTCGACGGTGCCCCCGTCGGAGGCGACCTCCATCGGGCGCGGGCTCCCGTTCTCGTCGCTCACCGACTCGATCTCGGGATTCAGCGGCTGCCCGTTGTAGCTGTCCGGAATCAGCCGGCGGATGCCGCGGTTCTGATCGGCATCGGGAAACCGGGCCACGATCTGCTCGACGACCGCGAGGTGACTGACACCGTCGGCATCGCGCGTGAGTGTGTAGTCGACCGTCATCGAATCGAAAGTGAAGTCGTCGACATCCGTGTAGACCCCGGCAGGCACTGCCGCGGATGCCGGCGCACCCGCGCCCGCCAGCGCGGCGACCAGGACTGCGACCAGGAC
>NZ_WOYQ01000004.1:0-25167 GCF_011620665.1 Microbacterium sp. | reverse complement strand
CGTCTCATGCCACCCACCCTAGGCGCGCACTAAGGTGGACGCCATGACCGACCGACGCCTTGCGATCTCCGCGTGGGAAAGCCTCTTCCGCGCCCAGCATGCGGTGCTCTACGAGATCAGCGTCGACTTCTACGATAAGGATCTGACTCAGTCGGAATATGACGTCCTGCTCACGGTTTCACGGGGCAAGGGGAATGCCGCTCGATTGCGCGACGTCACGGCGAACATGCTGATCAGCCAGCCCAGCGTCTCGCGTCTCGTCGACCGGATGGTGGCGCGGGGTCTCATCTCGAAATGCCCGGACCCCGAAGACGGTCGCGGCGCTGTCGTGCGCGCGACCGAGCAGGGACTGGCCGCTTTCCGGCGCATCGCGACCGTGCACGGTCAATCGATCGCCGAGCGGATGTCGGTGCTCACCGACGACGAACTCACCCAGTTGCGGGCTCTCACCGCGAAGCTGCGATCGTCCTGAGGACCGCCCCCGACGCTCAGCACTCGATGACGTTGACCGCGAGGCCGCCCTCGCTCGTCTCCTTGTACTTGGTGCTCATGTCGATCCCCGTCTGACGCATCGTCTCGACCACGGCATCCAGCGAGACGAAGTGGGCGCCGTCACCGCGCAGCGCGAGCCGCGAAGCGGTCACCGCGGTCGACGCCGCGATGGCGTTGCGCTCGATGCAAGGGATCTGCACCAGCCCGCCGACGGGATCGCAGGTCAGCCCGAGATGGTGCTCCATCGCGATCTCGGCAGCGTTCTCGATCTGGCGGTTCGTGCCGCCCATCACCGCGGTCAGCCCGCCGGCAGCCATGGCGCAAGCTGATCCGACCTCGGCCTGACACCCGCCTTCGGCACCCGAAATCGAGGCATTCGCCTTGAACAACGACCCCAGCGCCGCCGCCGTCAACAGGAACCTCCTGATTCCCCGCCGCCGGTTCGCCTCCACGGTCGAGGGCGAAGCATCGCCGGCCGGGTGCAGATCGAGCAATGCCGATCCGACCAGCTCCCCGTAGGGGGTCACAGCATTGCCCGACCCGAGCCCCGAGTCGGCGAGGAAGCGCCACCAGTACATCGCGACGGCGGGGAGGATCCCGGCCGCACCGTTGGTCGGTGCGGTCACCACACGGCCACCCGCAGCGTTCTCCTCGTTGACGGCGAGCGCGAACGCGCCCAGCCACTCCCCCGGGATCTCTCGACCACCCTCGTTCTCGACGGCCTCGAGTTGCGAACGAATGGCACCGGCACGGCGCTTGACCTTCAGCATGCCCGGCAGAACGCCGCCGGCGTGGAGTCCGGCATCCACACACGCCGCCATGGCGTCCCAGATCGCATCCAGGCCCGCCGCGATCTCGTCTTCCGTGCGCATCGCCTCTTCGTTCATCCGAGCCGCCTCGGCGATCGATATTCCCCGCTCGTCACACTGCGCCAGGAGTTCCTCGGCGCTCGAGAACGGCACCGGCGCCGCATGCGCCGCAAGGTTCACTGGCTCGCCCTCACGCCGGATGAAACCACCACCAACCGAGTAATACGTCTCGGCGGCCACCTCCGCGCCCGCGGCATCCCATGCCCGCAACGTCATGGCATTGGGGTGTCCAGGCAGGCGGGTGCGGGGCGCGAAGGCGATGTCCGCCTTGGCGAACGAAACCGGATGCCGCCCGCCGAACAGCAGTGCATCTCCATCGTTCCAGTCCGTCCACCGCCGCCGCACCTCAGCGGGATCGACCGTCTCGGGCTCGAGTCCGAGCAGACCGGCCACCACCGCATCCGGCGTACCGTGACCGATCCCGGTCGCGCCGAGCGAACCGTAGAGCACGCACTCGATGCGCGTGACCACGGCCGCCGCCTCACTCACGCGCGCGCCGAAGTCACGGCCGGCTCGCATGGGACCGACGGTGTGGGAGCTCGAGGGGCCGACGCCGATCGAGAACAGCTCGAACGCCGAGACGTATGCGGTCACGTGTCGAGCCTACGCCGCCACACGTCGCCCGGCCGGGCCACCGTAGGCTGGTCGGAAAGGAGCCGCCACATGACCATTCCCGCCGTCCGGCCAGTCGACGTCTTCGACGAGGATCGCGCCGCGGCACTGGCCGCCGCGTCGACCTCGGGGCGGGTCGACGACGACTTCCTCGAGCGATTCGACGCCCACTTCCCGCGCCTCCACGGCTTGTTCACTCGACTGTACGGCGCACGCCCCGACAGACGGGAGCAGCTCGCGCAGGTGGTGGCCACAGCATCCGCCTCGTGGAACACTCGTCCCCTCGATCTCAAGGTCCACGATCGGCAGCGCAGGAGCGACCCCGACTGGTTCCAATCCGAACGGATGCTGGGTGGCGTCTGCTACGTCGACCGCTTCGGGGGCAACCTCGCCGGCATCCGCGAGCAGATCCCGTACTTCCGTGAGCTGGGACTGACCTACCTGCACCTCCTGCCCCTGTTCGACAGCCCCGACGGCGAAAGCGACGGCGGGTACGCGGTCTCGAGCTACCGCCGCGTGAACCCGAGCCTCGGGACGATGACCCAGCTCGCTGATCTTGCCGCCGAGCTGCGGCTGGCGGGAATCTCGCTCGTGCTCGACTTCGTCTTCAATCACACGAGCGACCAGCACGACTGGGCGCAGAGGGCACTCGCCGGTGACCCCGAGTTCGAGGACTTCTACCTGATCTTCCCCGACCGCAAGATGCCGGATGCGTACGAGCGGACGACGCGCGAAGTCTTCCCGGACGACCACCCCGGCTCTTTCGTCGCCCTCGAGGACGGTCGCTGGGTGTGGGCCACGTTCCACCGGTACCAATGGGACCTCAACTATGCGAATCCGGCGGTTTTCCGCGCCATGGCCGGCGAGATGCTGTTCCTCGCGAACCAGGGCGTCGAGGTGCTGCGAATGGATGCCGTGGCGTTCATCTGGAAGCAGCTGGGCACCTCGTGCGAGTCACTGCCCGAGGCGCACCTGGTGCTGCAGGCATTCCATGCCGTGCTGGCGATGGCGGCACCGGGGGTCGTGTTCAAGTCCGAGGCGATCGTGCACCCGGACGAGGTGGTGTCCTACGTTTCACCCGAAGAGTGCCGCCTCTCATACAACCCGCTGCAGATGGCGCTGACCTGGGAGGCGCTCGCCACGCGCGACGCGCGCCTCTTGCAGCAGGCCCTCGAGCGTCGTCACGCCCTGCCCGCCGGTACTGCGTGGGTCACCTACGTGCGCAGTCATGACGACATCGGATGGACGTTCGCCGATGAGGATGCTGCAGAGCTCGGGATCGACGGCCGTGGTCACCGCGAGTTCCTGAATCGCTTCTACACGGGCCGGCACGAGGGCGCTTTCGCGCGCGGCGTCGCCTTTCAGCAGAACCCCACGTCCGGTGATGCCCGTGTGGCCGGCACGACCGCTTCCCTCGCCGGGATCGAGGCGGGGGACCCGGGCGGTGAGGATCGGGTCGTTCTCGCGCACGCGATCGCCCTCTCCACCGGCGGGGTGCCACTGCTCTACCTCGGCGACGAGGTCGCCCAGCTCAATGACTACTCCTACGCGGATGATCCCGGCCGCCGCGGCGACTCGCGCTGGGTGCACCGGGGCAATCGCCCCCGGGATCAGTACGCTCGCCGCGGCGACACATCCACGCCCGCGGGCCGTGTGTTCGAACGGTTGACGAAGCTCATCTCGGTGCGGCGCGCGACGCCCGAGTTCGCGGGCAACTCCCTGTCCACGTTCCGCACCCCGCACGCGAGTGTGCTCGGCTACCAGCGAATCGCCGGAGACTCGGTCGTCCTGGTCCTCGCCAACGTGTCGGATGCCGAGGTCCAGATCGACCCGATGACGCTCTCCGGCCTCATGCGCACGGCGCGTGATCTCGTGCGCAACGCCGACGTCGATCTGAACGAGGGCATCGTGTTGCGGCCGCATGGATTCGTCTGGCTGCGAACCCGTTCCGCCTAGACCGCCGCGTCGGCGCCGCGCCTGGGGAGAACCCAGCCGGGTCGCACGAAATGGCAGGTGTAACCGTGGGGGTTGCGCACAAGGTAGTCCTGATGCTCGGGCTCGGCCTCCCAGAACGGGCCGGCGGGCTCAATCGTCGTGACAACCGCGCGCGGCCAGAGCCCTGAGGCATTCACGTCGGCGATCGTGTCGCGCGCGACTCGTTCCTGTTCGTCGGTGAGCGGGAAGATCGCTGACCTGTAACTCGTTCCGACGTCGTTGCCCTGCCGGTTCAGAGTCGACGGGTCGTGAATCTGAAAAAAGAAGGCGAGGAGGTCACGATACGTCGTCTTCGTCGGATCGAAGACGATCTCAACCGCCTCGGCGTGACCCGGGTGCATGCGGTAGGTCGCGTGGTCGTTTCGGCCGCCGGTGTACCCGACACGCGTATCGAGCACGCCCGGCTGACGGCGGATGAGGTCTTCGACGCCCCAGAAGCAGCCGCCGGCGAGCACGGCCGTCTCCGTTCCGGGTGTGCGGGTGATGGCTCCGGTATCGATCATGATGCGTTCTCCTCGGTGGTGGTGACGTCCTCGAAGAGCGTGCGGTACTCACCGTAGCCCTGCGATTCGAGCTCCGCGGCCGGCACGAATCTCAGTGCCGCCGAGTTCATGCAGTAGCGCAGGCCGCCGGCATCTCGCGGCCCGTCATCGAAGACATGGCCGAGGTGGCTGTCGGCGCCTGCGGAGCGCACCTCGGTGCGCCTCATCCAGAGGACCCCGTCGACCTTCTCGGTCACGGCGGACGCCTCGATCGGACGGGTGAAGCTCGGCCACCCGGTTCCGCTGTCGAACTTGTCCGTCGATGAGAACAACGGCTGGCCGGAGACGACATCGACGTAGATGCCGTCCTCGTGCGTGTTCCAGTACTCGTTGTGGAACGGCGGCTCGGTGCCGTCGTCCTGCGTCACGCGGTACTGAGCGGGCGTCAGACGGCTGAGAGCGTCGGCCGTCGCGCGGTAGTCGTGGGCCATGCGGGTCCTCCTCATTCTGCGCGGTCGGCTGCCGCGCTACTGAAGAGAACGACCGGGGGCGCGATTTTGGTCCCGCGGGACTGGGAGCACACTGTGAATCCGCACCGGGTGATCGTCGGCGACGATCCCCGTCACTTCTCTGAGTCGTAGCGGCGCCGGGCGGCCGAGACGTCGTCGAGGTGCTGATCCGTCCAGGTTGCCAGCACGCGGAAGGCGGGCAGAAGAGTCTCGGCGAGCGGAGTGCCCGCGTACTCGACGCGGGGAGGAACCTCGGCAAAGCAGGTGCGATGGATGAGTCCGTCGCGCTCGAGTCTTCGCAGTCGTTCGGTGAGCACCTTGGGGGTGATGTCGGGAATCAGGGCGCGCAGCTGCGAAAAGCGGAGAGTGCCGTGTTCGCTGAGAACCCAGAGGATATGCGACGTCCAGCGGGGCAGCAGAATCTCGACCGCAGGACCGAACGGGCAGGGATCGTCGAGCGTCTTGCGCATCGGACTCTCCGTTCTGGGCTCTTCCGGTATCCACTTGGAAACCAGTATGAAAAGAATACTAGTATGACGAGCATGGAACTAGGCATCTACACATTCGGGGACATGATCGGCGAAACGACTCCGCGCACCTGGGGTCTCCGCCTCGACGCACTGCTGCGTCAGGCGGAAGCTGCGGACGCGGCTGGACTGGATGTCTTCGCCCTCGGCGAGCATCATCGTCCCGACTTCGCGGTGTCTGCCCCGGAAGTCGTGCTGGCAGCGGTGGCGGCGCGCACGCAGCGGATCCGCCTGACGACATCGGTGACGGTTCTCTCCACCGCGGATCCGGTGCGCGTGATGGAGCAGTTCGGAACTCTCGATCAGCTCTCGCACGGGCGCGCGGAGATCACCGTGGGGCGGGGCGCGTTCACCGAGCCGTTCCCGCTGTTCGGCTACGACATGCAGGACTACGACGGTCTCTTCGAAGAGAAGCTGCGACTGTTGATCCAGTTGAGGGATGCCCCGGGCAAGCCCTGGCAGGGCCGGTTCCGCACTCCGCTGGCGGGGAACATGCACGTGGGTCCGCGACCCATCCAGGACCGTCTGCCGATCTGGATCGGCGTCGGCGGAACGCCGCAGAGCGCGGTACGGGCCGGGGGGCTGGGCCAGCCGATGTTCCTGGCGCTGTTCACCGGGGCGGCACAGGGCGTGCGCCTCGTGGAGCTGTACCGGCGTGCCGGAGAAGCTGCCGGGCATCCGGCCGAAGCACTGCAGCTGGCCACCGGCGGGCACATGTTCGTCGGACGGAACTCGCAGCGCGCACAGGATGAGTTCTACCCGTACTACGCCCACTACATGTCGCTGCATCCCGCGTTCCGGGACGGCATGCCGCGGCACGTCTACGATCAGTGGGTCGCCGCGGGGCTGCTCGTGGGCAGCCCGCAGCAGATCATCGACGGCATCCTGACCCACCGCGAGGTGCTCGGATCGGATCGATTCGTCGGTCAGTTCGACCCCGGTATGCCCGAAGCCGCCGCCGACGCGAGCCTGGAGCTCTTCTTGACCGAGGTGCTGCCCGTGATCAAGGCCGAGACCCGCGCGGACCACGAGACATCGGGCGCTCGTCAGGATCAGAGTGACAGCGCAGAAACGGAAAAGGGCCGATAATCGGCCCTTTTCCCATTCACTGTCTCAACACAGTGTGCGCCCGAAGGGACTCGAACCCCCAACCTTCTGATCCGTAGTCAGATGCTCTATCCATTGAGCTACGGGCGCCCGGCCGACTCTCGAAGGCCAGCGATCAGCTTACATCAGGCCCCGGCATCCTCCCAATCAGCCCGGCAGTGACCTCCGCCGCTCCGGATCAGCCGCGAAGCTTCGCGACGACCGCCTCAATGCGGCGGGCGCGGGTCTCAGCGGCTTTCGCGCCGTCGACCGCCGTCACGTGCGCCTTGCGGACGCTCGGCGATAGGGCGTCGAAGGCGTCGGTCGCTCCGGCGGCGGCGAGCGCAGCGGTCAGATCGTCCGGGACCTCGACAGCCCGCGGAGCCGTATCCAACTCGATGTCGACCACGAGCGCATCGCCGCCGGCGATCCCGGACGCGGCCCGCTTGTCGGAGCTGAACGGAATGAGCGCCTTTCCTCCCATGACGCCCACGGTCGAGCGATACGCGAAGCCGTTCACCTGCACGGCCACGGCCGGCCGCTTGCCGCCGCCGAGCGAGGTGATCACCTCGGGTGGCACCTCGATCCCCGTGTTGTTGCCGAACTGCTGCATGATCGTCTCGAAGCGCATGATCTGTGGGTATCACACGCCGAGGGCGAGATCAACCGCCGGCGCCGGTAGCCACCGGACGATCGGGGTGGTTCGACCACTCGCTCCACGATCCCGGATACAGCGCCGCCTCGTAACCGGCGATCGCGAGGGCGAGCACCTCCTGCGCCGCACTCACGCCGGACCCGCAGTAGACGCCGACCGGCCTCTCGCCGGCCCCGAAGCCCGCGAAGCGAGCGCGCAGGTCGGCCGGGCTGCGCATGCGGCCGCGATCGTCGACATTCTCGCTCGTGGGCGCGCTGAGCGCACCCGGGATGTGACCGGCGCGCGGGTCGATCGGCTCGGTCTCACCTCGGTAGCGTTCGCCCGCGCGTGCATCCAGCAGAACGCCATCCTGCGCGAGAACGGCGGCCTCGTCGATCGTGAGCTGCGGGAGGTGACCCGGATGAAGGGTGACCGACCCCGGCTCCGGCGTGACCTCGCCGGTCTCGAGCGCCAGACCGTCCGCGAGCCAGGCGGACAATCCGCCGTCGAGCACGCGCACGTCGACGCCGGCATCCCGCAGCATCCACCACGCGCGCGCAGCGCCGAAACCGAGCCAGTCGTCGTAGACGATCACGGTATCGCCGTCATGGATCCCCCAGCGGCGGGCGGATGCCTGGAACTCCCCTGCCCCCGGCAGCGGATGCCGGCCGTGGGCCGGCGCGCCGCGTGCGGCGAGTTCGTCATCGAGCGGCACGAAGACGGCGCCCGGCAGGTGACCCTCCAGGTACGCGGGGTGCCCGTCGGGGCCACCCAGACGCCACCGGATGTCGAGGATGACGGGGACGCGGCGGCCTCGGAGGAGGTCGTTCACCTCGGCGGCGGTCGTCAGAAGCGCGGTCATGTGGTGAGCCTACCCAGCGACCGCGCTACCGGCCGCGGGAGTCCTGGCCGGTCGGCCCCGTCTGGGCGCGTCGGCGGAGAGAGCGAGCGCCAGCGTCCCATCCGGATGCCGCGCGACGCGCTCGGCGGCGGAGTCGAGCCAGCGCAGCTCGGCTTCGGCCGCGAACAGCATCGCATCCACGACGAGGGCACGGGCGAGCTCGACGGGATCGTTCACTTCTGCGGGCGACTCGACGCGCAGGCGATCCACCCGAACCCGCGCGGCCGCCCGCTGCGCGTCGATCACCCCCGACACCTCCACACCGGGAAGAGTCGCCGCAACGGCCAGTTTGATCGCGAGCTCATCGCGCGTCCCCGGTGCGCGCTCCACGGGGGACGCGAGCCAGGCGCGGACCTCGGTCGAGCCGGCTTCCGTGATCCGCCAGACCACGTGCCCCCGCGCATCCATCGCGTCCTTGGCGACCAAACCGCCCTGTTCGAGTCGGTCGAGGGTGTTGTAGATCTGCCCCACGTTCAGCGGCCACGTGGATCCGGTGCGTCGATCGAACTCGCTCCGCAGCTGATAGCCGTAGCAGGGCCCCTGATCCAGGATCGCCAACAGGCTGTGGCGTACCGACATCCCCACCTCCGTCCCTACCGGGTATGTACATACCCGGTATCCATTGTGCACTCACATCAGCCGCGCTGCACGGCGTGACCATGTGTCTCCGTGTGACACCGTCCGTCCGCGAACCACGCCGATCTGGCTACCGTGGGCGCATGGCCACGACTCCTGACAGCACCGCCCGTCCCACCCCGATCGATCCGCGCGGACCCCGATTCGGCGCATCCATCACGTCCGTCCTGCTCCTGATCGGCACATTCCTCGCTCTTGTGGGGTCCGCGACCCGGCCGGGCACCTCGATCGGCGATCGCGTCGCCGACCCCGCGTTCTGGGTTCTCCTGGTCGTCGATCTCCTCTTCGTCTGGGGCTTCACCTCTGCGTCCACTTCGCCCTCGTCGGTGATCTTCCGCACGCTCATCCGGCCCCGTTTGACGGCTCCGACCGACCTGGAGGACCCGCGGCCGCCGCGATTCGCGCAGGTGGTCGGATTCGCGATCGTGACGATAGGACTTGTGCTCCATCTGGCGGGCGTGCCGTGGGCGCTGCCGATCGCCGGTGCGATCGCGTTCATCGCCGCCTTCCTCAATGCGGTCTTCGGCCTCTGCCTCGGCTGCCAGCTGTATCTGGGCCTCGCTCGCCTCGGTCTCATCCGCCCGCGCGGCGGGCTCGTGACCGGTGTCGCCTGACCTCGTATGACACCGAACGCGCACGCAGAGGTCGTCACCCCTAATCTGTGGGAGTGACCTCCTTACACGCAGGCGCCGACACCGGCGACGACACCGGCGACGGCCCCGCTCACCCGCACTACGACTGGGATGGCTTCGGATTCGACACCCGTCAGGTGCACGCCGGCGAGCGCGAGGAACGAAACTTCTCCGCACGCGTCACGCCGATCTACCTCTCCGCGGCGTACCGATTCGATTCCTTCGACGAGGCCGAGGCGCGCTTCACCGGCGCCGACCAGGGACAGCTCTACTCGCGCAATCTCAACCCGACCCATCTGGTCGCCGAGGACCGGGTCGCATCGCTCGAGGGCGGCGTGGGCGCGATCGCCGTGGGATCGGGGCAGGCGGCGATCACCGCGGTGCTGCTCGGGCTCGCGGGCGGCGGGGAACATCTGATCGCGACGGCGAGCCTCTACAGCGGCACGCGGGTTCTCTTCGACCGCACGTTCCGCCGTCTCGGGGTCGACGTCGACTATGTCCGCGATCCGCGCAACGCGGCCGAGTGGGAGGGCCTGATCCGGCCCGACACCAAGGCCGTGTTCCTCGAGACGATCCCGAACCCCAAGTGCGACCTCATCGACGTGCGGGCGGTCGCCGCCATCACTCGGCGCCACGGCATCCCCCTCGTCGTCGACAACACGGTCGCGACGCCCTACATCATCCGTCCCTTCGAGCACGGCGCCGACGTCGTCGTGCACTCCTCGACGAAATTCCTCACGGGACACGGCGCAGCCCTGTCGGGGGTCATCGTCGACGGCGGAACCTTCGATTGGGCCGGCTCGCCGCGCGCGTACCCGGGGCTGACCGAGCCGGTCGGCCCCGGAAAGCCATCGTATGTGGAGGAGTACGGGCGGCACGCGCTCGAGGCGTATCTGCGCTTCGGAATCGTCAACGACCTGGGACCCGCCCTTTCGCCGGTGAACTCGTTCCTCCTTCAGCAGGGAATCGAGACGCTTTCTCTGCGGATGGCCAAGCACCTCGAAAACGCGGCGGCGATCGCGCACTGGCTGAACGATCACCCCGCCGTCGAGAGCGTCGACTTCGCGGGTCTCCCGGACAACGAATACTTCCCCATCGCTCAGGAGCGGTTCGGCGGCCACGCGGGATCGGTCTTCTCGTTCACGATCAGGGGTGGCCGGCGCAGCGCGGCGCGGTTCTTCGACGCGCTGCGCGTCTTCAGCCGCATGACGAACATCGGCGACGTGCGGTCGATGGCGCTGCACCCGGCCACGACGACGCACGCGGGCTTCACGGTCAACGAGCGTTCGCGCCTCGGCATCGGCGAGGGGCTCATCCGCCTCTCGGTCGGGATCGAAACGGTCGCCGACCTCGTCGCCGACCTCGACCAGGCCCTCCACGCCGCGTGCGGTGATGCGGGGATGCCGACGGGCCCCGACCCCGCTGCGGGGGCGTAGCGTCGAGGTATGCCATCGTCCTCCCACCCAGACGTCGACCCGCGGCCTGCCGGCCCGGCGCCGGCTCCCCACTTCGGCTCGTCACTGTCGGCGGATGAGTTCAAGGCCCTCTTCCGCGGGCATCCCGGCGGGGTCGCCGTGATCACCGCCGATGCCGGTGACGGACCCGTCGCACTGACCGCGACATCGGTCGCGTCGGTGAGCACGGAACCGCCGCTGCTGATCTTCTCGATCTCGGCACAGTCCTCGGCATCCGACGTTCTCCTGAGGGCCGAGACGGTCGTCGTGCACCTCTTGGACACGCAGGATCTCGAGTTGGCGAAGCTCGGCGCGACCAGTGAGATCGACCGGTTCGCCCAGCCGGACCGGTGGTCGCGACTCGTGACCGGCGAGCCGGTGTATCGCGATGTGCGCGCGTGGGTGCGTTGCGCCGTCATCGGGCGAATGGATGCCGGCGGCTCCACCGTCGTCGCCGCTCACGCGCTGCAGTATGAGCTCGGCCGCGATGCCGACGACAGTGAGGCTCTGGTCTATCACAACCGCACCTGGCACCGACTGGGCGAGCACTCGCGCATCGGCTGAGAAGATGCCCGCGTTAGAATCGCGTCCGTGGGAACTCTCTACTACGGCGGGTCGGCGACACCGATCCACATCGACGATCGGGCTCTTGCTCACCTGAAGGTCGTCCTGGCGACCAAGCTGCGACGCGGCGAGAGCTTCACGCTGTCGTGGCGCCATCCCGACGACGAACCGCGCGGCCGCAGCACGATCTGGCTGCACCCGTCGATTCCCATCCGATTCGTCTTCGACGACCCCGAACCCACTGAGCTCAGCCGCGAGTGGATTGAAGAGCTCGCACAATCCGCGAACTCTTCGGGCGGGATCACCCTCATCGCCGAGCACATCGACGCTGCGCGAGAAGCCCGTGAAGATGCTTCACCGCAGACTGTCGACGTGGCCGGCTGAACCGCGCTCGCGCCCAGCGGATCGGCACGCTCTGCGGGGTACAGTCTTCCGCTCAGCCGAGGATGACCTCGCCGGTTGCGGAGACGGCAGGTTCAGGCACCACGTAGAGCCCCGAACCGGAGTTCGCCGTGTGGCTCAGCGCTTCAAGCCAGGCTCGGTTGAGGCTCGGCTGCCTGCTGCCGTGGAACTTGAAGACCAGCGAGGCCTGCGGATGCAGCCACACCGTCGTGCGACCTTCGCCGAGGCTCGCGTCGTTGCGCCAAGTGAAGTAGAACGGCTCGCCACGACGGAGCTTCTGCCCGATCACGACCTGCAGGTGCGCGAGAGCCCGGTCGTCGATGTCGACCTTCGCGTCGCCCTCATAGCTGAACCTGCCCACTCCCCTACCGTAATCCGTCGGTGAGCCCGACCTGAGCGATGCCCCGCGTCACGCGCGGCGGTACTCAGAGACCATCGGGCAGTCGAACGGGTCCCGCGCGGCCAGGCCGACGCGGTTGAGGTACTCGATCACGATCGCGTACGAGCGCCACAGGCTCGTTTCCGTGTACGGCACGCCGGTGGACTCACAAGCGTCACGGACGATCAATCGCGCCTTCGCCAGCTGCGGACGGGCCATGCTCGGGAAAAGGTGATGCTCCACCTGGTAATTGAGTCCACCCATCAACCAGGTCGCCCACCAGCCGCCGCGGATATTGCGCGACGTGCGCACCTGCTTGCTGAAGAAGTCGAGGCGCGCGCCCTCGGCGATGATCGGCATGCCCTTGTGGTTGGGAGCGAATGACGCGCCCATGTAGACGCCGAAGATCGCGAGCTGCACACCGAGGAAGGCGAAGGCCATGCCGATCGGCAGGAGCAGGAAGACCGGGACCAGCACGACCGCGAGACGGGCCGCGATCAGCGTGAGCTCGAGCCAGCGGCCGGGGATCTTCTCCTTTGTGGTGATCAGGTGCTTGAGCCCCAGGTAGTGAAGGTTCAGACCTTCGAGTGTCAACAGCGGGAAGAACAGCCAGCCCTGTTTGCGGGTGATGAGGCGAAGGAGGCCCCGTGCCTTCGCGGCATCCTCCTCGAGGAAGGAGATCGTGTCGACGGCGATGTCGGGATCCTTGCGCACACGATTGGGGTTCGCGTGATGGCGAGAGTGCTTCCCGTCCCACCAGGAGTAGCTCATCCCGACGACGCCGCCGGCGATGAACCGGGCCAGTCGGTCGTTCGCGGGTCCGGTCGCAAGGATCTGGCGGTGCGCCGCCTCGTGCGCCAGAAATGCAGCCTGCGTGAACACGATGCCGAGTGCGCCGGCGATCAGGAGCTGGAACCAGCTGTCGCCGAGCAGGATGAAGCCTGCCACGCACGCACCCAACGCGAGCGCGACGGCGGTGCCGACGAGCGCGTAGAACCAGGGGGTGCGGCGCAGGAGCCCGAGCTCTTTGGCGACCTGCGAGACCTGCGTGTACGCGCGGGCCGCGGGAGGGAACGTCTCGGCGGTGGCATAGGTCTGCCGGACGGGCCCCAGGGTAGAGGTGTTCTGTGATGCGAGGCCAGGTGCGGCCACGAGTGGCTCCAGTCGATCGGCGCGGTTCCCGAAGAAGATCCGTTGGGCGAAGCCAAAGGCGGATGCCGATCGCTGGGGCCGACACTACGCTGGATGTCATGCTGTGAGGGGCATGGAACAGCGCATTCCCGGAGGATTCACATGGCACTCGCACTTGCCATCGATCTCGGCGGCACCAAGGTCGAGGCCGCGCTGGTCGACGCGGCGGGAACCATCGTCCCCGGCTCCCGGACGAGGATCGCGACCGGTGCGGCCGCCGCCGCGGACCGCGGTGTGCTCGAGAGAGCGCTGACCGGCGTGATCGCGCACTGCCGATCGCTGCCCGGGTGGAGCATGGTGACGGCGGTCGGGGTCGGAGCGGCAGGACCCATCGACCGGACTGCGGGCACGATCTCCCCCGTCAACCTGCCTTCGGCTCGCAGCTTCCCGCTCGTCGACATGGTCGCGCGGGAAAGCGGGCTCAGTGACGTCACCCTGCGCCTCGACGGCACCTGCATCGCACTCGCCGAGGTATGGCTCGGTGCCGCGCGGGGCGCCACCAACGCGCTCGTGTTCGTGGTCTCGACAGGGATCGGAGGCGGAATCATCTCGGACGGCCGCCTCCTCGCCGGCGGCTCGGGAAACGCGGGCCACCTCGGGCAGGTCATCGTGGGGGACATTCACGGGGATGCTGCAGCATCCACCGTGGAAGAGCGCGCATCAGGACCTCACGCGGTCGCATGGGCGCAGCGGCAGGGATGGAGCGGGACGACCGGTGAGGAGCTGGCCGCCGCCTACCGCGACGGCGACATCATCGCCGTCTCCGCCGTCGCACGATCCGCCCAGGCCATCGGCATAGGGCTCGCGAGCACGGCGACACTGCTCGATCTGGATCTCGCCGTGATCGGGGGCGGCTTCTCGTTCGTCGCCGATGACTTCGCCCCGCAGATCGAGGCTGCCGCACACGCGGCGTGCGTCAACGCGTACGCTGCGCGATTGCGGGTCGTTCGCGCCGAACTCGGCGGCGATGCACCCCTGATCGGGGCGGCGGCACTCGTCCACCGGCGTGATTTGCTGTAGCACGCAGAGAGCGAGCGGAGACCTCCGTGCGGGGAGACGCTACTCGGGCACACAGATTTCGGAGCGTGCTGCCGCGCGAAAGGTCAGCGCCATGGCGGCGAAGACCAGGAGCGTCGTGAAAGCCAGAAGCACCACGCCGATGATCGCGATGATCACACCGGGGTTCGCACCAGCCATGGCGATCGTTGCGGCCGAGACTGCCGCCATCGGGAAGGTGTAGGCCCAGAACGAGATCGCGAACGGCACGCGGATGAGGACGCGTATCCGCGCGACGAGCAGGAGCACGAACATCAAAGCCGCGCCAGCGAGAATGCGCGGTACGGGTCCGCTCAGGTCACCGGTGAGGACCCCCCACGAGAGCATGATGATCGAGGGCGGGGCGATGAAGATGGCCAGGGTCGGCAGGAGCTTGGGCGGCAACGGATCGCTGTGCAGGAGGACCCGCAGAAGAACAATCGGCAGCAAGGCGAGCCAGAGCACGACGCCCGCACCGAACGAGAACCAGGCGAGATCGATCGACCCCAGCCGCGGAGCGGCCAGCGGCACGATCGCATTGCCGACGATCGGGATGAACCAGACCGGGGTGACGCTGGCCAGCGTTATGTCGCTCCGGACGAACCATGCGCTGAGGATCGCGACCGTGACCACAACGTGAGACACCGTGCCGATCCACCAGAGAACCGAAGCGAGCGCCGGCGCGATGTCCTGACCGGCGGTGGCGAGCACGAGGAGACTGACGGTCAGCGTGGCGACGAAGGGCATGCGCATCGGGTTCCGCAGTTCGGCGCGGGCATCGGCGCTGTATCGCACCCATTTGACGGCGGTGAGGGCCAGAAGGATGCCGAAGACGCTCAGACCGGCCCAGAAAAGGATGGCAGCGGGCCAGTCAGGCCAGCCCCAGACCGACGCGGCCCTGCGCCAGGGCAGAGCCAGACCACCGATGCCCATCACGGATGCGAACAGCGGGAGCGGGAGGAAGCGGAGCTTGGCGAGCATGAGGGCACCTAGGGGGGTCGATGATTGACGGATACCCCCTAGGGTATTTTGTCGAGGAGGGGAAATGGAACGAAGACCCGTCCGTGGAAGCGGCTGCAGACCCCTGCGTGGGGCGCGGGGCCATGCCCGCTCCCCACAGCGCGATCAGATCAGGCGAATTTTTCGTCCGCGACCGCGGCGCTGTCGTCGAAGCGGAATCCGTCGTAGGACGCCAGGATGCGATCGAGCGGAAGGTCCTCGAACCAGCCGTGATCGTCCACGTACTCCATATACTCCGAACCGTCTCCGGAGAACGGATGCAGGAGCGCGTCGTGCACACCGTCGAACTCGAGTGGCTCCACGCCGAACCTTGCGCACAGCTCGGCATTGAACGCCGGAGTCGCTTTGACCCAGCGTCCGTCGATCAGCATTTCGGTGTAGCCGTGCCAGGGGAACAGGTCGCTACCTTGCATCTTCTCCCGCAGCGTGTCGGTCTGCAGGTGATTGCGCACATCGGCGAAACCCAGCCGGGCGGGAATTCCCGCGGCACGGGCTGCCGCCGTCAGCAGAACGGCCTTGGGCACGCAGTACGCGCGCGTCGTCGTCGCCACGACGCTCGCGCGGAAGTCGCTCTCTGCCGCAGGAATCAGGTACGGGTCGTACCAGATGCCGTCGCGCACAGCCGCGAAGATCCGGCTGGCCTTCTCGACGGGGTCCGTGGCGTCGCCGATCGCCTGTGCGGTGAACTCCTGCACGGCAGGCTGGTCCCAGTCCAGGAAGCGTGTCACCTCGGTGAATGTCGGCTCAGCGGACTTCGCACTCATCGCAACCCCCACGCCATCGGAGCGCCCCGACACGGGCGCCGAGCGCCACGTTACCAGACGGCCTTGAAAGGCGCTCTGGTCGAGGAGCTCGGCAGGGTGTGGAGTCTCGGGGCACTGCCCCTGGCGGGATCGGATGCCGCGGGCTACCGTCGGAGATAGGGTCGTGGCTTCCGGTGCCCGACCGAACGGAGAACACAATGGCGTACGTGACCGTCGGGACCGAGAACTCGGGCGACATCGAGCTCTTCTACACCGACCAGGGACCCATGGCCCCGCGAGAAGGTGCAACCGCGCAGCCGGTCGTCCTCATCCACGGCTTCCCGCTCAACGGCGAGTCGTGGGGCAAGCAGCAGGCGGCCCTGCTGGATGCCGGATACCGGGTGATCGCCTATGACCGACGTGGCTTCGGCGCGTCGTCGAAACCAGGATCGGGCTACGATTTCGACACCTTCGCTGCCGATCTGCACGCGCTCATCGAAGATCTGGACCTCAACGATGTCGTCCTGGTGGGATTTTCGATGGGCACCGGAGAGATCGCCCGCTACCTCTCGCGCTACGGCAGTGCGCGGGTGGCGAAGGCGGCGTTCTTCGGGTCGCTGGAGCCCTTCCTGCTCAAGACCGACGACAACCCCGGGGGCACAGCGCAGCAGGAGTACTTCCAGGAAGTGAGCGCGTCCGTGCGCGCCGACCGCCACGCGTTCCTCACCGACTTCTTCCAGAACTTCTACAACCTCGACGAGCTGCTCGGCTCACGCATCTCGTGGGAGGCGGTGGAGGCGAGCGTGCAGGTCGCCAACTACGCCGGCAACACCGCCATCGCCGCAGCGCCCTTGACATGGCCGACCGATTTCCGAGGCGACATCCCGAGCATCACTGTCCCGGCGCTCATTGTGCACGGCACGGCCGACCACGTCGTCCCGATCGATGCGACCGCAAGACGGTTCCGCGACCTGCTGCCGGATGCGACGTACGTCGAGGTCGAAGGCGCCCCGCACGGCTTGCTCTGGACTCACGCCGCAGAAGTCAACGAGGCCCTGCTGGCGTTCCTCGCGTCCTGATCAGGCGCGGCCGATCCTGCGTCGCATGATCATCGCGACCGATCCCACGCTCAAGAGGATCAGAGCGAGAGCGGCCGCACCCGACGCACTTCCCGTTTGGGAACCGGTTGCCGCGAGCGAACCGCTCGCGGGGAGCGAGCCGGTCACCGTGACCTCGGTCCAGCCCACGACGCGGCCCGCGGCGTCGAGCACGACGAAGCGGTGATCGCCGGGCGCCACGCCTGCGGGCAGCGTGACAGCGATCGTGCCGTCTGCGGCGACGACCGCGGAACCGAGTGAGATCGGCGTGGAGTGCAGCCATACCCAGACGGTGTCACCGGCATACCGCGCGCCGACGAACAGCGTCACGGTTTGCCCGGGAGCGGCCGTGTCGGGCGCCTGGACCGCGCCGCGGTTCGCATCGATCAGCTCGGCATCCGATGCCGGTCCCGGCGCCGGTGCAAGCGTCGGGGTCGGGGTCGGGGTCGGCTCCGGGTCGACAGAGACCTCCACGCACGGGAGAGTGCCGCTGCGCAGCGAGTGGCCGTCGGTGTCGCCGTCGTCCGCCCACACGACGTCCTGGAAATCGTCGGTGCAGGTGGAGGATGGCGCGATCGCCATACCCTCGTTGTTGAGGTTGGGCATCCCGGCCGGACGAGCGTAGGTGCGGTCGACCCGGAAGTCTCCGTCGACCACCTTCAGGATGTTGTAGACGCCTCCGCAGCTGTCGTCACACAGAGTCCACAGCGCCGCACGATCAGGATCGTAGGCGACATCCATCGACCAGGGGAAGCCGGATGCCTCGACCTTCACCTCGACCGGGGGGGCGCCGACCGCGAGGGAGAAGAAGTGCAGTGCACCCGTCCCCTCGACCGCCGTGACGAACAAGCCGGGCGTCGGGTGAGCGGCCGCGGTGTAGGCCGCGCCACCCGCTCGCCAGCCGGCGTTCACGAGGAACGCGTCGGGAACATACGTGATCCCCTCGAGACCGAGGTTCGTGCCGGTCTGCACGAATTCGTTGACATCCCACTCGTGGGTGGCGATCAGCTCGGTCGTGGCGCTCGACACCGCACTCACGTCGTAGCGCGCGACCTTGTTGTACGAGGTTCCCTTGGCGCGGAGGTTGTCTCGCTCCGAGGTGAGGTAGATCGCACCATCGGGGCCGACCGTCACGCCCTCCGCGTCGAGCTCGCCGCCGCCGTCGACGAAGCGGAGCGGGAGCCCGCCATCCCACTCGGGGAAGGCCGTGTACAGGCCGTCGACCTGGTGCATCTTGAAGAGGCGGCCCTTGTTCATTGCCACCCAGAGAATGCTCGGATCGTTCGGGTCGAACGCGACGCCCGAGACGTCCCCCTCGTCGTTGGCGTCGAGGTCGGTGAACGCGTCGACGGCATCGACGACCTCAACAGTGCTCGCGCCCGGCCAGATCTCGGTGCTCAGAGCGGGGCAGGCGTTGACGGACCCCCAGGTCGCGGTCGGGGTCTCGACGTACGAGACGGTGCCGAACAGCTCACAGCGACTGTATGAAGCAATGCCATCTTCGTACCAGGTGTGCGCGATGACGCTCGCCCCATCGTCACCGCGGCGAACGGTGAGCGAATCAGCGCTCTCGAGTCCGACGATGTCGTGGCCGACGTAGAAGGCTCCCGGAGCGAGAACAGTTCCCACAGGCACGGTGTGGACGACGTTGCCGTCGGAGTCCAGCAGCTCCCAGCCGGAGATCTCGACGGGCGCCGTTCCCCCGTTGAGAAGCTCGGCCTTGCCTCCGACGTTGGACACTTCGTTCAGGACGACGGTCGTATCCAGGCGGCGAGACTTGGTCGCACAGGAGTCGGCGTTGTCCCGGCCGAAGCTGCTCTCAGTCACGCGCCAGAAGTCGTCGGATCCATCGGGACATGCGGCTGAGGCGAGGGCGTCAGACTCGTAGGCGTCGGATACGCCGGCATCGCCGTCCCCGTAGCTCTGCTCATCGATGAGGAGTCGGGTCGCCGCATCGGCGCCCGGACCGTAGAGCTTCACACTGTCGCCCTCACCGGAGAGCCCCTTCTTCGACGAGAAGACCACGTAGCCACCCGCGGGGATGATCCAGGAGCCGGCCGGCTCGAGCGAGTCCCCGTCCCATGCTCTGAGGTCCGCAAGAGTCAACGGCGAAGCGCCTTCGGCCGCACCGCTGTCGGTCTGGTACCAGCCTTCGACACTGACATCGCTCCCACCGGTGTTGACGAGCTCGACGGCATCCTTCAATCCGGTATTGCCCGCATCATCGTCGTTGAGAGACGAGATCTCGTTGATCTCGATGTCATCCCAGCCGGGGTCGAGCGCCGGAGGCGGTGTCACGGCGCAGATGTTGGCGGCGCCCGGAGTGGGCTCGGTCCCCCGAAACACGCCGTTCCCGTCGGGGCACCGGCCCCACGAGGTGGCATGCGTGGCAGCCGGCCACGTGGTCGTGTCGACCACCGTCGACGCGTCGGGGAGGTAGAGGTTCGCTTCGTCCCCCTTGCCGAAGCCGGCGGCGGTGTAGTCGACCTTCAGGAATCCTCCTGCGGGGATGAGGGTCCCTTCGGCGAGTGGCTGGACGTGTGTGGGGTCGGAGGTCCGCGCGTTGTCCGAGACCAGCCATCCTGAGACGTCGACCGCCGCAGATCCGGTGTTGATGAGCTCGATCCAGTCCGCCGGGTCGGAGCTGACCTCGTTGATCTTGACATCGCTCGTCACGGCCGACACGGGCGCACCCGCGAAGACGGTGAGCGGAAGGATGCCGATGGCAAAGGCGACGCCGGCCGTGAGAATACGGGGACGAGGACGGACATGCAGGGGGGAACGCATCAGTATGCACCTTCGGGCGAGGGACGATTACGCACCATCCTGCTGATGCCCGGAAGCCGGGAGGTGAACGAGAGCTGACGTGTTCGCGATCGTCGGAGATCGGCATCCACCAGCCGGACGTATCAGCCCTGCGGGGCGTTGGCCATCGCGATCAGGCCCTCAATCAGCTCGGGGGTGATGGAGGCGTTGGGGTCGCCGGCGGCGAACATGCCGGCCCGGCCGATCGGGAACGAGGCCATCATCCTCGACATGTCGACGCCCTCGGGCATGATCGAGGCGGCGCTGTCCATCTCGCCCATCATCTGAGCGATCGCCGCCTGCACCATGCCACCGACGACGGGGTGAGCCATGACCTCCGCCAGCGACGACGATCTCGACAGCGGCACCCGCAGAGCGTCGCCTTCGAGCTCGACCTCTGCGGTCGCGCGGATGTCGCGGCTCGATGCTCCGATCTCGATTGCATACGAGCCACCCTCGACGACCCAGCGGTCCACCCGGACGTCCCAGTAGGCGAGGTCCTCGCGGTGCACCACCAGCGTGACCGTGCGGGTCTCCCCCGGCTCGAGGGCGACCGAGGCGAACGCCTTCAGCTCGCGCAGCGGACGCTGCACCAGCCCGCCCGGCAGCGACGTATAGACCTGCACGACCTCGCGCCCTGCACGATCACCCGTGTTGGTCAGCGCAAGGGTCACCGAGACCGAGCCATCACCGGCGACCTCGGCAGAAGCATCCCCATAGCCGAAGGTCGTGTATGACCGTCCGTGGCCGAACGGGAAGGCGACCTCCATGCGCCGCGCGTCGTACCAGCGGTATCCGACGAAGAGCCCCTCGCCGTAACGGGTGTGCGAGAACTCGCCCGGAAAGTCGAGGAACGCCGGCGTGTCCTCAAGGCGCAACGGCATCGTTTCGGTGAGCTTGGCCGACGGGTTCACGTCGCCGAAGAGCACGTCGGCGGTTGCGCCGCCGCCAGCCTGGCCGAGCAGCCAGGCCTCGAGGATCGCGGGCACGCGGTCCGCGAACGGGAGCGCCACGACGCCTCCGTTGGAAAGCACGACGACCGTGTCAGGCTTGACCTCGAGCACGGCATCGACCAGCGCGAGCTGTTCGGCGGGCAGGTCGATGTCGTCGCGGTCATACCCCTCCGACTCGAGGCGGGCGGGAAGGCCCAGGAACAGCACGGCGACCTCGGCGGCGGATGCCGCGACCACCGCGGCGTCACGCAGCTCCGCTGTCTCGTCGGCCGACACGGTCACGGAGTTGCTGAATCCCTGAGCGTACGCGACCTCACCCGAGGCCAGCGCGCGGATCTCATCCAGCGCGCTGTCGAGGCGCGTGGGATTGATCATCGAGGAGCCCGCGCCCTGGTAGCGGGGCTTGTCGGCGAACTCGCCGATCACCGCGATACGGGCGTTCTTGGAGAGGGGCAGCACCGTCGACCCCTCAGGTCCACGCGTGTCGTTCTTCAGCAGCACGATGCCGCGGCCCGCGGCCTCGCGCGCCAGGGCATGGTGGGCATCGACGTCGAGGGGTCCCTCGACCGAGCCGGCACCGGCCTGGTACTTTCGCACGAGATCGAGCACGCGTCCCGCCGCCGTGTCCACGACAGACTCGTCGACCGAGCCGTCCTTCACCGCGGCGACGATCTGCGCGTCTGTGATCCCGTTCGAGCTCGGCATCTCCAGGTCCATGCCCGCGGCGATCGACGGAACCCGCTCGTTGACCGCCCCCCAGTCCGACACGACGAGGCCGTCGAAACCCCACTCGTCACGCAAGACCCTCGTGAGCAACCAGGGATCCTCCGACGCGTACACGCCGTTGATCCGATTGTACGAACACATGACCGTCCACGGCTGGGCCTCCTGAACCACCCGCTGGAAACCGCGCAGGTAGATCTCGCGCAGCGGCCGCGCGTCGACGTCCGAGGAGACCCGCATGCGATCGTCCTCCTGGTTGTTCGCCGCGAAGTGCTTGAGCGAGGTCCCCACGCCCTTGGACTGGATGCCTTTCACGATCGCGGCCCCCAGCACTCCGGAGATGACCGGATCTTCGGAGAAGTACTCGAAGTTGCGGCCGCACAGCGGGGAGCGCTTGATGTTGAGTCCGGGGCCCAGCAGCACCGCGACGTCCTCTATCGAGGTCTCGGTGCCGAGTGCCTCGCCAACGCGGTGGATGAGATCGACGTCCCACGAAGACCCCAGTGCGACCGCGGGCGGGAAGCACGTGGCCGGCACGCTGTCTCCGAGGCCGAGGTGGTCGCCGCCGTCGCGCTGCTTGCGGAGCCCGTGAGGTCCGTCGGTCACCATGATCGAGGGGATGCCGAGCCGCTCGATCGGGGTGGTGTGCCAGAAGCTCGCGCCACTGGTGAGCGAGGCCTTCTCCTCCAGCGTCAGATCGGTGACCGTCACGTCGACCGCCCGCTTCGCGCTCATCGCGTGGCCTTGATCGGCCAGACGGCGAACGCGCCCAGGACGCTGAGCACGATGGCGACAGGGAAGAGCCCCGCGAAGCCGAAAGTGAGCACGATCGCACCGGCGACCGCGGGCGCGATCGTCTGCGGCAGCGTGGCTGCGATGTTGACCACGCCGAGATCCTTCGCGAAGGACTTGGCTGAGGGCAGAACTTCGCTCATGAGCGCGGTGTCGACCGCCTGGAACATGCCGAAGCCGAGTCCGGCGAGGAGCGTCATGAGCATCCACGACTCCAGAGTCGGGGCCAACCACGGCAACAGCATGGCAAGCCCCAGCATGAGGGATGACGCGAAGACGAACGGCTTTCGGCGACCCAGACGATCGGACAGCGGACCAGAGATGATCGTGGCGATCAGGATGCCGGCGATGCTGATCAGGCCGAGCATCGGAATCACCTGCTCAGGGTTGTCGACACCGAGGTAGTCGGTGAGGATGAACAGCTGGTACCCGGTTACGGCGAAGTACCCCGTGTAGAGCAGGAGACGCCCGGTGAACGCCCAGAAGAAGTCGGGGTGCGTGATCGGGTTGACCCAGAACGTCCGCAGGAACGCTCCGGCGTCGAAGGGCTCGCGTGGGAGGTCCGTGCTCGGATAGTCGGGGTTGAAGACCACGAAGAGGCTCAGAGCTACGACCGAGAGGACGGCGAAGACGATATACCCGAGCGTGAGGCTGTTGAAGAACATCGAGCCGAGGATCGAGCCGCCCAGCACACCCACCATCAGTCCGATACCCGAGAGTGCGGCGAACGTGCCACGCCGGGCGACCGGCACGCGATCGGGCATCACCGCGCTCAGCGGGCCCTGGGCGAAGTTGTAGGAGATCTGCACGAGCGTCCAGGCGATCGCGATCCCGACCAGCGTGTGGGCGAACGCGAGGCCGACGAGCGACAGTGCGCCGGCGAGCGAGCCGATCACGATCCAGGGGGCGCGGCGCCCGAACCGCGATCGGGTGCGGTCGGAGATCTGACCGGCGACCGGCTGCATGATCATCGCGGCGAAGGCACCGATGGTTGCGACGATCGCGAGGTTCGCGACCTTGTCGGCCTCACCGAACGCCAGTGTGATCTGCTGCGGAAGCAGGATGCCGGGGACCGCTCCCCACACGAGGAACACGCCGAGGTTGGCCGGAATGATCCAGCCGAGAAGACGGCGAAGACCCCTTATCGGAGCAGGCGGGTCTTCGTTGCCGGCTGCTGTCGATACAAAGGTGCTCTCGGTCATCAGCGCTGCCGCCTCGATCGGCGCTTCAGGCTGGACAGGGATGTCTGACATCATCGTCGGATTTCCTCTCGGGCATCCACCCTGGACGCTCGAGGAAAACCATAGGGCACTCGGTTTTGAGAATCAAGTCCTGTTCGGTTTACTGGGGCTATGGCAGAGCAGCAAAGACTTCGCGGTCCGTACGCAAAGGGCGTCGCCAAGCGTGACGAGATCCTCGAGCGCGCGCTCGAGGTCATTGCGCGCGAAGGCTACCGGGGCGCATCGGTCAAGGAGCTTGCGGAGGCCGTCGGCCTGAGCCAGGCCGGACTCCTGCACTACTTCGACAGCAAAGAGGAGCTGTTCACCGAGATTCTGCGCAAGCGCGATGAGGTCGACATCGCTGAACAGGACCTGGTGGGCGACGAGCCGGCAGACCTGCGTGCGGCCTACCTCGCCGTCATCCGGCACAACGCCGAGGTGCCCGGGCTCGTCCAGCTCTTCGCGCGGCTCTCCGTCGACGCCACCGATCCCGCGCATCCCGCCCACCGGTTCTTCATCGAGCGAGGCGTGGGCCTGCGAACGTTCTTCGCGAGCGCGATCGCGGACCGCCAAGCCACCGGGGCGATCACCGATCGGATCGACGCCGACACCCTGGCCCGGATCGTGCACGCCGTCGTGGATGGCATGCAGGTGCAGTGGATGCTGGAGCCCGACGTCGACATGGCCGCCACGGTCGAGGCGCTGTTCGAGCTGCTGTCGCCCGCACCGGGCGAAGGGGTGTCTCGCACCTCGAACTGAACCGACCGAACCGACGAGAGCTGGTCCGCGATCACACAGAGGTGCCCCCAGGCCGAAGCCCAGGGGCACCTCTGCGTTCAGATCGCTGTGATCACTTCAGGATCTTGGTGACGGTGCCGGCACCGACGGTGCGGCCACCCTCGCGGATGGCGAAGCCGAGTCCCTCTTCCATGGCGATGGGCTGGATCAGCTCGACGGTCATGTCGGTGGTGTCTCCGGGCATGACCATCTCGGTGCCCTCGGGCAGCGAGATGACGCCGGTGACGTCGGTGGTGCGGAAGTAGAACTGCGGACGGTAGTTCGTGTAGAAGGGGTTGTGACGGCCACCCTCCTCCTTGGACAGGATGTACGCCGTGCCCTCGAAGTTCGTGTGGGGCGTGACCGATCCCGGCTTCGCGACGACCTGGCCGCGCTCGACGTCGTCACGCTTGGTGCCGCGCAGCAGCAGACCACAGTTCTCGCCGGCCCAGGCCTCGTCGAGCTGCTTGTGGAACATCTCGATGCCCGTGACGATGGTCTTCTGCGTCGGGCGGATGCCGACGATCTCGACCTCGGAGTTGATCGCCAGCGTGCCACGCTCGGCGCGACCCGTGACGACCGTGCCGCGGCCGGTGATGGTGAAGACGTCCTCGATCGGCATGAGGAACGGCTTGTC
>NZ_WOYQ01000078.1 GCF_011620665.1 Microbacterium sp. | reverse complement strand
CTTGACGTCCTCGTCCTTGATGAACGTGAGCACCTCGGATGAATCTTTGAACATGGAGTCTCCAAGATCGGCTGTGGAACACGCCTGACGGGATCAGGCCCGCCTCGAACGTAGCCGGGGACGGTTGCCCGGCAGTATCCCCCGTGTTTCAGGCATGTTACGAGGCCGCCGGTAGACTGAGGACGTGACGACGGATCTCAGCGCGAACACGTATCCGGGTCAAAGACTGGGGCTGCCGGAGTCCGGACCCGGAAGCGTTGCGCGCCTGGGGCGCCGCGTCGCCGCTCTCGCGATCGATTGGGCGTGCGCCGTCCTGATCTCGATTGCGTTCTTCACCTATGACTCGCTCGCCACACTGACGATTTTCGCCGTCGTCCAGGTTCTGCTGCTTCCGACCCTTGGCGGGAGCCCGGGGCACGCGATCGTCGGGCTGCGCCTGGAACGGGCCGGTGGGGGATGGGTCGGACTGTGGCGTCCGATCGTACGGACTCTGCTTCTCACGCTCGTGATCCCCGCCGCGATCTGGGACGTCGACCAGCGGGGGCTTCACGACAAGGCTGTGGGAACGGTGCTTCTCCGCCGTTGAGGGCCTGGGGTCAGCGCGGACGCGGCGCGCGGGCCTTGGTCGGGTCGACGCCCTTCGGGATCGGGAGGGACGTCACCGACTGTGACACCGAGTCGACGCGCTTGATCACGGCGGCCATCGTCGCACGGTCAACGGACTTCGGGAGCGATCTGATGGTGGACGAAAGCTTGGCTATCTCGACCTCGCCCTCCCCATGACCGAGGTGAATCACCGTGATGGGTACGCCGGAGGCCACGCGCTGGACCTTCATCTTCTCGTCATTGACGAGCCGCGTGAGGCGTCCGCGAGCGCCTTCGGCGACGATGACGACGCCTCCGCGGCCGATGACGCGGTAGACGGCATCCTGCGTCTTGGGGTTGACGCCGACGGGCATGTCGGAGCCGACCCACTTGCGTCCGAGCGAGGTTGAGAGCACGTGACCGGCACCGCCGGGTACGCCGTCGAGCTTGCGGTACATGGCGCGCGTCGACAGCCGGGTCATGAGGATCATCGCGCCGAGAAGACCGAACATGAGGCCGGTCACGGCCCAGAGGAGGATGCTCCAGAGGGCGGCCGGCGGCACGAGAAAGCCGACGAGCACGCCCACCCCGATGCCGAGGAGAGTGACGACGACGAGCGCCCACGACAACCAGCCGAACTCGGCTCTGGTGAACGTGAAGAGCGAGCGGAGTTGCGAAAAGAAGCCGGGTCGCTTCTCTGACGCGGCACTGCGGGATGACATGAAGACCAGCCTACCGCGGGGTCACGACGAGCTCTTCACATTCGGCGTCGCTGCCGCGCTGTCCACAGAAGGGCCTCGCAGGGCGCCCACGCGGCGCGGCGACGCGCACACTCGGAGCCATGAGCACGACGTCCGACTGCACCCTGACCTTTCGGGGATCTCCTGTGGCTCTGCGTCGACTGCGCAGCGATGAGTCACCGTATGCGGGGGTGCTGTGCGCAGGAGAGCCGGTGTCGGTGTGCGTCGAGGACGACGACTTGCCCGACGTCATCTGGCGCGTCAAGCCCCACGGGCATCTTCTGGCCCCGCTCGACGCCGTGCGAACATCGGGCGGCACCGCGGCGCTCCTTCCCGCGTGCCGCGGACGTCTGCGCGGCGAGGATGCGACCACGCCTGGCCGGGCGGTCACCATCGCGGTCAGTATCGTCCGCGGCGCGGGCGAGGCTGCACTGCTCGACGAGGACGCGGGCAGCTGGTGGGTGGATGCCGATGGACGGCCGGTCCTCGCCCTCGGCTCCGGCGGATCGTGGCGCGAGGAAGCTGCCGGCATCCTCTCGGAGATCGCGGCGACCGCGCCGGGAGCGCTGAGTCAGGTGCTTCCACAGATCGCGCTCGGCATCCTAGACACCATCACAGCGCGGCGGTCCTCGGATGCGTGGGAGGATGCGCTGTTCGCCGCGGCCGAGCCGCAGCCCCTGAGCGCGCCCGAGTCGCCTGGTGCATCGGCGGCGGCATCAGTCGCTGCGCCAATGCGCGCGCTCGCGCTGCGGCGGGACGCGACGGCGCCTGATGCTGGTGCCGACACGCTGATCGAGCGCCTCATCGATGCCGACCTCGTGCGCCGCACCATCGACGCCGTCGCAGGCGTCCGGACCGGAGCGGTGGCGCTGCTGCATCGGCTTCGACCGCTGCGGAAGCCGGCGGAGAGCCGAGAACGCCGCCATCGGGGTCCGTTGCTGGCAGCCGCAGCGGTCGTGAGCGTCGTGGTGATGTTCGGGATCCTCTGGCCGGGCGAAGCCGGACCACCATCCGCTGCTGCTTCCCCTGCGCCGAGCACGAGTGCAGCGCCCGACAGCGGGTCGCCCTCCGCACCCCCCGTCGACGCGCCGAAACCGGCGCCCGTGGGTGAGGCCTCGGCACTGGAACGTGGCGCCCGTGCGGCGCTGGAGCTGCTGTCTCAGTGCGTTGCCGGTGAGGCCGATGCCTGCATCGCGGTTCGAGAGGATCCCAGTCTGCCCCTGCCCGAGGGACTCGTGGGGTCGGATCAGCCGATCTCAGGCATCGACGTGATCGACGAGTACGGGGGAGTGGCGGTCATTCGCGCTACCGCGACCGGATACGCCTCCCAAGCCGTGGTGCTCGTCCAGGTGGACGAACGGTGGCTGGTCCGCGACGTGTACGACCTCGCGGACCAGCCGTGACTCAGATGCCCAGCTGGGGATGGAAGTCGGCCATCTCGAGCCGAGCCTTCACCGCGCTGAGGAAGCGGGCGGCATCCGCTCCGTCGACGATGCGGTGATCGTAGGAGAGCGCCAGGTAGACATACGACCGGATGGCGATCGCGTCCACGCCATCGACACTCACCACGCCGGGCTCCTTCACGACAGCGCCGGTGCCCAGGATCGCCGACTGCGGAAGGAACACGACCGGCGTGTCGAACAGCGCGCCGCGCGAGCCCGTGTTCGTCACCGTGAACGTACCGCCTGCGAGCTCGTCGGGCTTCAGCTTGTTCTCGCGGGTTCGGGCGGCGAGGTCTGCGATCTCCTGCGAGATCTCGGCGAGCGACTTGGCACCGGCGTCGCGGAGAACCGGGGTCAGCAGGCCGCGCTCGGTGTCGACGGCGATCGAGAGATTCTCGGTAGCGGGGTAGACGATGTCCGTGCCATCGACCGTGGCGTTGACGACGGGGTACGTCCGAAGCGCCTCGGCGGCCGCCAAAACGAAGAACGGCAGGAACGACAGCTTGCCGCCGGTCTTGGCGACGAAGTCTGCCTGCACGCTCGTGCGGAAAGATGCGACCTTGGTGACATCGACCTTGACGACGGTCGTCAGTTGCGCGGTCTGCTGCATCGATGCGACTGCGCGCTCGGCGAGAACCTTGCGAAGACGAGACATCGGCTGGGTCGTTCCGCGCAAAGGTGAAACCTCCGCCGAGGCGGGTGCGCTGGGCGCTTGGACGACCTGTGCGACTGCAGCCGGAGCTGTCGTGGCGGCTGTGGCTGCAGCCGCGGCGGCCAGGACATCTTCCTTCCGCACGCGTCCTCCGACGCCCGTGCCGGTCACACTGGCAAGATCGACGCCCTGCTGCTGCGCCAAGCGGCGTACGAGCGGTGTGACGTAAGTCACCGTGTCCGCATCGGCGGAGGGGGTCGAAACGGAAGGAGCGGGAGCAGCAGGGGCGGAAGCGGGGGGAGCAGGCTCCCGGACAGCGGGGGCCGAAAGAGGAGCCTCAGCCGGAGCGGGGGCGGAAGGCGCGGGGGTCTCCACGGGCGCGGGGGCCGGGGCGGACGGCGCGGCGGTCTCCACGGGGGCCGGTGCGGGAGCAACAGAGGGGGCAGCCTGAACCGGAGCAGGCGCGGCGGCAGCGGGCGCGCCGGATCCGATTCGCGCCAGGATGGTGCCGATGGCGACGGTCTCATCCTCGGATACCGTGATCTCGAGCAGCGTGCCGGCGACCGGTGACGGGATTTCGGTATCCACCTTGTCGGTGGAGATCTCGAGGAGGGGCTCATCGACGGCGACATCGTCGCCGACCTGCTTGAGCCAGCGGGTCACAGTGCCCTCGGTCACGCTCTCGCCGAGCTCCGGCAGGACGACATCCTTCGCGTCGTCTCCTGCGCCCCGAGCGGCCCGTGGAGCCGTAGTGACATCGGGAGTGGCGGGAGCAGGAGTGGCGGGAGCAGGAGTGGCGGCGGGAGCAGGAGTGGCAGCGGGAGCAGGAGTGGCGGCGGGAGCAGGAGTGGCAGGAGCGGTGGGGATAGCGGGCGCGGGGGAAGCCTCCTCAGCGGGGACGGGTGCGGAGGGTTCGCCTCCGCCGTCGCCGATCCTCGCCAGAACGGCGCCGACCTCAACGGTCTCGTCCTCCTGGACAAGGATCGCTTCGATCACACCGCTCACGGGGGAGGGGATCTCGGTGTCCACCTTGTCAGTCGAGATCTCGAGCAGGCCTTCATCTGCCTGGATCGAGTCGCCGACCTTCTTGAGCCAGCGGGTGACCGTTCCCTCGGTGACACTCTCACCGAGCGCGGGGAGGACCACGGATGTGCTCATGACTGTGTCTCCTTCAGAAGGTCGATGTCGTGTCTAGCTTAGTGAACCCGCGCGGAGGGGGTATCAGAGCGCGTGCAGCGGCTTGCCCGCAAGCGCAAGGAACGCCTCGCCGAGCGCTTCGCTCTGCGTCGGGTGAGCATGGATCAGGGGTGCGATGTCCTCGGGGTGCGCTTCCCACGCGACGGCAAGCTGACCTTCGGTGATGAGCTCGCCGACGCGTTCGCCGATGAGATGGACTCCGACCACGGGGCCGTCGGCCACTCGGATGACCTTGACGATGCCCGCCGTGCCGATGATCTCGCTCTTGGCGTTGCCCGCGAGGTTGAATTCATAGGCCACCACCCGGTCGCCGTGCTGGGTCCGAGCCTGCGCTTCCGTCAACCCGACGGAAGCGACCTCGGGACGGCTGTATGTCACGCGGGGGATCGCGTGCTCGGGTACGGCCACGGGTGTGAGCCCGGCGATCTGCTCCGCGACAAAGATCCCCTGCTGAAACCCGCGATGCGCCAGTTGCAGTCCGGGGACGATGTCTCCGACCGCCCACACATGCGGGACACTCGTTCGCAGATGCTCGTCGACGGTCACGAAACCACGGTCCAGCGTCACCCCCGCTGCTTCCAATCCGAGGTCGGCCGTGGCCGGTCCTCGCCCGACCGCCACCAGGAGGTAATCGGCGGTCAAGGTTGAGCCATCCGCCAGTGTCACGGCCACCTCGTCCTCGCCGGCCGTCAAGGAAGCGAACCGTGTTCCGAGGCGCGAGGTGATCCCGCGTTTCCGGTAGGCCCGCTCGAGTGCCCTGCTGAGGGCCACGTCTTCATTGGGAACCAGATGGTCCAGCGCCTCGATGATCGTGACCTCGGCACCGAACGAGCGCCACACACTCGCGAATTCCACGCCGATCACCCCGCCGCCGAGGATGATGACGCGACTCGGCACTTCACTGAGGTCGAGGGCCTCCTCGCTGCGGAGGACGCGCTTCCCAGGCTCGATGCCCGGCAGCATCCGGCTGTACGATCCGGTCGCCAGCACAGTGTCCGTGCCGCGATAGACCTCGTCTCCGACGACGACGGCAGGACCAGGAACGAGTGTGCCAGCGCCGTTCACGACGGTGACGCCCCGTGCCGAGAGGAGCCCCTCGAGGCCCTTGAACTTCTTCGCCACGATGTTCTCGCGGTAGGCCGTCACGCCCGCGACGTCGATACCGTCCAGGGTTGCGGAAACGCCGACGGATGCCGACTCCCGCACGTGGTCTGCGACTTCGGCGGAATGCAGCAATGCCTTGGTCGGGATGCAGCCCCGGTGCAGACAGGTTCCACCGACCTTGTCCTTCTCGACGAGGATGACGGATCGACCGAGCTCGGCGGCGCGCAACGCGGCCGCATATCCGCCGGAACCGCCCCCCAGCACGACGACATCTGCCATGTGCTCCGTCATGCTGCGACCTCCTGGTGGTCATCGATGTGAGTGAGGAAATCGATCAGGCTGCGCACCGCGGTCGCTGTCGGGCCCTTGTCGGTTGCACCGAAGGCGGTCTTGGTCGAGCCGGACCCGGCGATATCAAGGTGCACCCAGGGGATGCGCGGCGCATCGGCCTCCTCCGACGCGCGGCCGACGAATCGCTGCAGGAAGAGCCCCGCAAAGAGCGCTCCACCGGCGGAGTCGCCGATCTTGGCGTTCTGCAGGTCGGCGATGGGGGAGTCCAGCTCGTCCTCCATGTGCGCGGGCAGCGGCAGATGCCAGGCGGGCTCAGCGGCACGCGCGGCGGCGGCGAGATACGCGCCAACGGTGGCATCCTGACCCATCACCCCGGTGTGGCGAGTGCCCAGTGCGACGCTGATCGCTCCCGTGAGGGTGGCGATGTCGATGATCACGTGCGGGTGTTCGCGGCTTGCGGCGACGAGCCCGTCGGCCAGGACGAGGCGGCCTTCGGCGTCGGTGTTCAAGACTTCGACCGTCGTGCCGTCCAGCATCCGCAGCACATCTCCGGGACGCGTGGCGCGCCCAGACGGCATGTTGTCAGCGATGCACATCCACCCGGATACGTGGACGGGGATGGCCGTCGCCGCGGCGGCCCGAACGACCGCGAGAACGGTGGCGGCGCCTGCCATGTCGTACTTCATCCCCACCATGCCGGCCGGAGGTTTCAAGGAAAGTCCGCCCGTGTCGAACGTGATGCCCTTGCCGACGAGAGCGACATGGTGCTTGGCGCCTGCGGGCGAATAGTCCAGACGGATGAGGCGCGGTGGGCGATCCGAGCCCTGTCCGACACCCAGGATGCCGCCGAAACCCTCCGCGCGCAGGCGCACTTCGTCGTACACCTCGACCTCGACGGGCAGCCCGTGGAGGGACTCGACGGCGCGATCGGCGAATTCCTGAGGACCCAGCCACTCGGCCGGGACATGCACGAGATCCTTCACGAGAGCGGCAGCAGCACCGAGCGCACGCACCTCCGATTGCTCGGCATCGCTCACCTCGGCCGTCGTGTGCACGACGACGCGTGACGCGCGTTCGGGGCCGGTCGTGCTCTTGTAGCCGGCGAACCGGTATCCGCCCAGGAGCGCTCCTTCTGCCGCCGCACGCCACAACTCGGCGGGTGCTGCAGGAGCTCCGACCGCGAGGTTGGCGAACCCCGTCGTCGTCCGCACGGCGGTGCCGACCGCGTCGCGGAGGGACGCGGCATCCACGTCAGCGCCCGTCCCGACGATGAACACCGGCAGTGGGGTCGACCGCGGCACGTGCACACGCAGGACGGATCCGGTTGCCCCGGTGAAGCCCAGCGCGTCGAGAGTGTCGGCCAGGCCGGGCCACTGCGCGAGCGCTGAGTCGTCACCCGTCAGGGACGACAGCGGCGGAAGCGCCAATACGATCGCATCGACGTCGAGCGGCGACCCGGAAGTCGAAGGGGCTAGGGAAACGGTGGAGACCGTCAGCTCCGGAATCGGCATATCCCCATCCTAGGTTTGCGCACTGCCCCCGGTGGGATCCCGTCGGCACCATGTTCGCTGTCAGCGGGACGTACGCGACGCCGACCCCCGGAGGGACTCGTACAGTGGAACCATGCCACTGTCCGGTCCTCTGTATGAGCGGGTCGCGTCCGCACCGCCTGTGCCTTCGGGCCTTCCCCTCGTGGTCGCATTGACCGGCTTCACGGATGCAGGTGGTGCGGTTCGGCGGATGGTCGAGATGTTTCGCGACGACCTCAACCCGGCGCCGATCGTATCCTTCTCCGCAGACATCCTGCTCGACTACCGAGCGCGCCGTCCGACCATCACGTTCGACGAAGATCACCTCGTCGACTACCGGCCCCCGCGGCTGGAATTGTCTCTGGCGCATGACGCCGCCGGCAATCCGTTCGTCCTCCTCTGCGGATTCGAGCCCGATTTCGCATGGGACGCCTTCACCGAGAGCGTCGTCGGACTGGCCGAAGGGATGCAGGTGGCGCACGTGACGTGGGTCCACGCGATCCCGATGCCCGTCCCGCATACCCGACCGCTGGGCACGACTGTCAGCGGGACGCGCACAGATCTGGCGCACGCACATTCGGTGTGGAAGCCGCACACACAAGTGCCGGCGACTGTTGCGCACCTCCTCGAGCATCGCTTCGCGACCGCGGGTGCCGCCGTCTCTGGCTTTGTCCTGCTCGTTCCGCACTATCTTGCCGAAACGGACTATCCGGCAGCTGCGCTCGCGGGCCTCGACAGTCTCTCCGTGGCGACGGGCCTGGTGTTCGATGCCGACTCCGTTCGCGAAGAGAACCGCGAGTACCTTGCGAAGGTCGACCAGCAGGTGTCGGGCAGTGACGAATTGACCTCGATGCTGCGCACCCTCGAGGATAGGTACGACTCTTACATGGCCGGATCGAACCTCGGCCAGCCCATCATCCACGCCGGCGACCTGCCGAGCGCCGATGAGCTTGCCGCCGAACTCGAGAGGTTCCTCGCCGACCGGCGCAGTGATGACGACAAGCGTGGGCGTCGCTGACGGAATGTGCGCGAGGCCTGTCGGGTTGCAGGTCGGGAGCGGCCCGGCGCGTCGGCCGATAGGCGTCGTCCCGGAGATGATGTATGCGATAATGGAGACTTGACCCGTTGTCACCACTGGTGTCGTTTTCGCATGAGAAACGGCCCGAGGACTTGACAAGGGTCTTACTAGTGTCCGAATGCCCGGCGATCCCCGTCGGTGAAAGGTGAGACGTGACCTCGAGCACGAAGACCCCCCGCACCCGAACGGGCGACGACACCGATGCAGTGGATACTCCGGTGAAGCCCGCCGCGAAAGCAGATGCGGTGAAGGTGCCTGCGAAGGCCGCAGCGGCCAAATCCCGCACGGCGAAAGCCCCCACCGCGGCAGCCGGCGCCAAAGCATCTCCGGTCAAGGGCCGAGTCAAGGCCGCGCCCCTCGACGCTGATCTCGACGAAGAGGTCGACGACGACCTGGAACTCGCCGAGGATGATCTCGAAGACGCTGACAGCGAGACTGCCGTCGACGAAGCCGCACCGGCGGCAACCGACGCGAAGAAGTCACCCGCCGCTGCCGAGGACGACGACGACGAGGACGATGAGGAGTCGACCAAGCCGGCTTTCAGCGAGCCGTTGCCGACCGGTGCGATCGTGATCACATCCAGCGACGAAGATGACGTGCCCGTCTACTCGACGATGATCACGGGCGCGACCGCGGACCCGGTGAAGGACTACCTGAAGCAGATCGGCAAGGTGCCGTTGCTGAACGCGGCCGAGGAAGTCGAGCTGGCGATGCGCATCGAGGCAGGGCTGTTCGCCGAAGAGAAGCTGTCGCACATGTCGGCTGCCGAGAAGTCCAATCAGCTGGGACTCGACCTGCAGTGGGTGGCACGCGACGGTCAGCGAGCGAAGAGCCACCTTCTCGGAGCCAACCTCCGTCTCGTCGTCTCTCTCGCCAAACGGTACACCGGACGCGGGATGCAGTTCCTGGACCTGATCCAGGAAGGAAACCTGGGGCTGATCCGTGCGGTGGAGAAGTTCGACTACACCAAGGGCTTCAAGTTCTCGACGTACGCGACCTGGTGGATCCGTCAGGCGATCACGCGTGCCATGGCCGACCAGGCACGCACCATCCGCATCCCGGTGCACATGGTCGAGGTGATCAACAAGCTCGCCCGCGTCCAGCGTCAGATGCTGCAGGATCTCGGTCGCGAGCCCACGCCCGAAGAGCTCAGCCGCGAGCTGGACATGACTCCGGAGAAGGTCATCGAGGTCCAGAAGTACGGCCGCGAGCCCATCTCATTGCACACGCCGCTCGGTGAGGACGGCGACAGCGAGTTCGGCGACCTCATCGAGGACACCGAGGCGGTCGTCCCGGCCGACGCGGTGGGCTTCACGATGTTGCAACGACAGCTTGAGGCATTGCTCGACTCCCTTTCCGAGCGCGAGGCCGGCGTGATCCGTATGCGCTTCGGTCTCGGTGACGGGCAGCCCAAGACGCTCGACCAGATCGGCGACACGTTCGGCGTCACGCGCGAGCGCATCCGTCAAATCGAGTCGAAGACGATGGCCAAGCTCCGTCATCCTTCCCGCTCCCAGTCGTTGCGGGACTATCTCGAATGAGCGCGGACGTCCCCAACGACGGTAAGGCTCTGACGGTCACGGTCGACGGGACGCCGTTCGCGCGCATCCCGATCCGCACGCGTGTCGTCATGCCCGGCGATGATCTCGATGCTTTCATCATCGAGTACGCTGGCGGCACGGTCCGCACCGGCGACATCCTCTTCGTGACGGAGAAGATCGTCGCAATCACGCAGGGACGTTCGTTCACGCTCGACGAGATCGAGCCGCGTCGTCTGGCGAGGTTCCTCTCCAGGTATGTCACGCGCACATCCTACGGAATCGGCCTCGGCATGCCCGAGACGATGGAGATGGCGCTGCGTGAATGCGGAACACCGCGCATTCTTTTCGCGGCAGGCGTCAGTGCCGTCACGAAGCTCTTCGGCCGACGCGGCGACTTCTATCGCATCGCCGGCGATAAGGCCCGCGCGATCGATGGTCCCACCAGCGGCACGATCCCGCCCTATAACCAGGCCGTGGTGCTGGGCCCGCGCGAACCCGATGCGGTCGCCGCCCACGTGAAGTCACTGCTCGGCGGCGTCGCCGAGGTTGCGGTCGTCGACATCAACGACATCGGCGGCAACATCCTGGGTTCGACGCTGGACCGGCTGGGGGAGCAACGCCTTGTGCGCATCCTCGGCGACAATCCACTCGGCCAGGGTCACCAGTCCACGCCACTCGGCATCATCCGCACGGACTGATCCGCACGCGTTCACCTGCCCGCGTCAGAACCCCATCGCCGCTCGATAGCGGGGGAGGTGACCATGCCGGATGCCGGTCGCGGAAGGCTTGTTCTCGAACACGCCCGCACCCCAGTTGCCCTCGACGAGGACCGGCCCGGTCGCGGTGGCGACGATGTCCCAGCCGACGTACCGCACCTGTGGAACGACGAGCGCAACCTCCGCGATGAGGGCCCGCATTTCGTCCATCATCGGCAACCGGAAGTCGGCGATCCGAGCCCCGGTGTCAGGGTGCGTCTCGAACAGCTCTCCGTGTATGTCGTATCCCATGCCCATCGCTCGCCCGTCTTCGTGGAGCGCGGTGTAGAACCCGCCGAACGCGCCTTGGTCGCTCACCTGGCCGCGACCGAACTTCTGCGCCATGTTGATGATCTCCACGGTGCCGTCGTCTTTCACGAACGTGGTGACGCGAGTCGTGTTCGCTGTGCCCGGAGCGATCGCTTCCAGCGCAGGGTGCTGCGTGATCCGCTCCTCGACAAGCACCTCGCCCTTGGCGAGCAGCTCGGCGTACAGCGCCTCCCAGTCGGTGACGGCGGAGGTGTCGTATCGGCTGACGCCGAAACCGGACTTGCTCACCGGCACCTTCCCGATGACCACAGGATGGCGATCCGCGAACGCATGGAGCGCCTCGGCATCCGCGGTTTCCAAGTCCAGCCACTCTCGCCCGAGAAATCGATCGAAGACTCGGTTGAACTCGATCTTGTGGTGAAAGACGTGGACGAACTCGGGGTCATCGAACTTTTTCGAGAGTTCCAGAGCGAGTGGGCTCGTCACCCACGTCGCACGTTCTTCGCGACTCAGAATCGCGAAGTCGAACTCGAGGTAGTCGTTGAACCCCACACGCTTCACCCCCGCGGACCACAGCATGTCGATGAGCACGGCAGGGAACCTCTTGCCGTGAATTCGTGCTGTCTTGCGGGCGCGCTCCGTCACTGATCGTGCATCGAAACCGCGTGCGCGCTGCGCGAGCACGCGCAGGCGCTCGATAGGCGCAAGGGCGCTCGAAACCATGGGCGTCCTCCCGGACTGACGAGACTATGCCGCCAGTCTACGAGGGCGCGGTCAGCGGGCTTCGACGAGGCGAGCGGTCTCGTCGTGCCAGCTTGTTGCGATAGCGCGCAATTTCTCTTCGTACTTCCGACCGTGGTGGGCGCAGAACAAGAGTTCGCTGCCGTTGACGTCCGCGGCGATGTACGCCTGGGCGCCGCACGAATCACATCGGTCCTCCGCGGTGAGCCGGTAGTCGAGGACGGCAGAGGGCTCAGCGGTGTCAGTCATGCTCATTTCGGGGCCTCCTCGATCGGGGGAATGATGCATCCCATTCGGTGCGGATGCCTCACATACAACCACGCGAATCAGTGAATCATGCCGAGATCCGGTCAGATTTCGCTGTCCGCGTACGTGGACTTTTCACCGAGGCAGCCGGTCAGCAGCGCGCTGCGTGTGTCCTGCGGCTGGCGGCCGCAGGGCTGGATACGCTTGAGGATTGTGACCGCTGAGTATTCCGCCCATCACCTCCAGGTGCTCGAGGGGCTGGAAGCCGTCCGCAAGCGTCCCGGCATGTACATCGGGTCCACGGACTCGCGGGGGCTCATGCACTGCGCGTGGGAGATCATCGACAATTCCGTCGATGAAGCCCTCGGCGGTTTCGGCACGCGAATCGACATCCGTCTGCACCCCGACGGGAGCGTCGAAGTACGGGACCGTGCTCGCGGCATCCCCGTGGATGTCGAGCCGCGCACCGGGCTGACGGGCGTCGAGGTCGTCTTCACCAAGCTTCACGCGGGCGGTAAGTTCGGCGGTGGTTCCTACGCGGCATCCGGCGGCCTGCATGGCGTGGGCGCATCCGTGGTCAATGCTCTCTCCGAACGCCTCGATGTCGAGGTCGACCGGAACTCGAAGACCTACGCGATGTCGTTCCACCGCGGCGAGCCCGGCCAGTTCGCGGGCCCTTCCCCGGACTCCCCCTTCACGCCCTTTGATCGTTCGTCCGACCTTCGCGTCATCGGGACAGTCGCCAAGGGCGTCACCGGCACCCGGATTCGCTACTGGGCCGACCCGCAGATCTTCACGAAGGATGCCGTGTTCCACCTCGACGAACTCGAGCAGCGCGCGCGCCAGACCGCGTTTCTGGTTCCAGGTCTCGAGATCGTGATCGACGACGAGCGTCCGCGGGCGCTCTCGGGAACCGACCCGACCTCGACGAGCTACCGCTTCGACGGCGGAATCTCGGAGTTCGCGGACTTCCTTGCACCGGATTCGCCCATCACGGACACCTGGCGGTTGACGGGAGAAGGCACGTTCACGGAGACCGTCCCTGTGCTTCAGTCTTCCGGCGCCATGGTTCCGAGCCTCGTCGAGCGCACGTGTCAGGTCGATCTCGCCCTGCGCTGGGGGACCGGATACGAATCGGTCGGGCGGTCCTTCGTGAACATCATCTCCACCCCCAAGGGCGGCACTCATCAGGCCGGCTTCGAGCAGGGCCTGATGAAGGTCGTGCGCGATCAGGTTCAGCAGAACGCGCGGCGGCTGAAGGTCGGCGCGGGCGAGAAGATCGAGAAGGATGACATCCTCGCCGGCCTCACCTCGGTGCTCACGGTGCGCCTGCCGGAACCCCAGTTCGAAGGGCAGACGAAGGAGATTCTCGGTACTCCCGCCGTCCGCAACATCGTTGCGAACATCGTCGCGAGCGAGATGGCCGCGAGGTTCGCCTCGGCCAAGCGCGAGGACAAGGCCCAAACCTCGCTGCTCCTGGAGAAGGTCGTCTCAGAAATGAAGGCACGCATCTCCGCG
Source organism: Microbacterium sp. (assembly GCF_011620665.1). GTDB lineage: Bacteria > Actinomycetota > Actinomycetes > Actinomycetales > Microbacteriaceae > Microbacterium. Next base: position 17,991 of record NZ_WOYQ01000078.1, on the reverse strand, counting down.
CGCACCCACAAGGAGACGCAGCGACGCAAGAACGCCCTGGAGAGTTCTTCACTTCCCGTCAAACTCGCCGACTGCCGCACGAACGACATCGCTCAGTCCGAGTTGTTCATCGTGGAAGGGGATTCGGCTCTCGGAACGGCCAAGAACGCAAGAAACAGTGAGTATCAGGCGCTCCTGCCGATTCGAGGAAAGATCCTCAACGTGCAGAAGGCCTCGGTGAGCGACATGCTGTCCAATGCCGAGTGCGCCGCAATCATCCAGGTGATCGGAGCCGGGTCAGGTCGCTCGTTCGAGCTCGGGTCCGCGCGCTACGGAAAGATCATCCTGATGAGCGACGCCGATGTGGACGGCGCGCACATCCGCACTCTCCTGCTCACTCTTTTCTTCAGATATATGCGTCCGCTCATCGAGGACGGACGCGTCTACGCCGCGGTCCCACCCTTGCATCGCGTCATCGTGGTCAACCCCGGTTCCAAGCCCAACGAGATGATCTACACCTACTCGGAAAAGGAGCTGCACACCCTGTTGGAGAGGCTCGAGAAGACGGGCAAGCGCTGGCAGGAGCCGGTACAGCGCTACAAGGGCCTGGGCGAGATGGACGCAGACCAGCTCGCAACGACCACGATGGACCGCGCGGGCCGTACGCTCCGCCGCGTGAGAGTTCAGGATGCCGAAGCCGCGTCAAGGGTTTTCGAGCTTCTGATGGGCAGCGACGTCGCGCCGCGCCGCGATTTCATCATCGGCTCGAGCGATCGGTTGTCACGCGAGTCGATCGACGCCTGACCTGCCGAGAGCTCGGCCGTTCGTCACGACCTGTCAGGAAATCGCAGCGCCGATGGCGGTGAGGGTGGCGTCGAGAGGTGTGCCGGATGCATCGCGCTTCGCGCCTGCATCCGGCAGGTGCTGAGGAGCGCCGTCGACGCCGAGCGCGCGAGGTGCCGTGCCGACCCACGCCAGGGTCAGTGTGTCCTCGCCTTTCACGAAGCGATGTGCTCGTACGCCCCCTGTCGCGCGCCCCTTCGCGGGGAACTCATCGAACGCCGAGACCTTTCCGCTGCCGGCATCTGCGCCCGCCAGCGCGCTCGTGGAACCGGCCACCGTGACGACGACCGCACCGGCCGCCATGGGGATCGCATGGAACGAGACAGCCCCCTCGCCGGGGGTGAGCCGGATGCCGGTCATGCCGCCGGCGGACCTGCCTTGCGGGCGCACCGCATCGGCGCGGAACCGCAGCAGCTGCGCGTCGCTCGTCACGAACACCAGCTCGGCGTCGTCTGACGCCGGCCCGGCACCGACGACGCGGTCATCCGGCTTGAGTGCGATGATCTCGACCGACGGCTTACCCGGGGCCAGCTCAGCGGTCGACACGCGCTTGACGATTCCCTGAAGGGTTCCGAGTGCCAACGGATCAGGGCCGTCGAGCGAAACGATGGTGACCACCTGCTCCGAACCGCTCAATCCCAGGTACTGGTCGGCCTTCGTGCCTGCCGCCGCCTGGACGGAGTTGCCGGGTACCGACGGCAGATCGACGGGCGTGAAGCGCACGAGCCTTCCGGCACTGGTGACAGCTCCGAGGGAGCCGCGCGTGGTGGAATCGACCGCAGCGCGGATCGCGTCGTGTGCCGACCGACGGGTCGGCGCCACGACACCCCCGCCGCCCAGTGTGCTCTCGCCCAGCTCGGCGCGGACCATTCGGCCGGTCGCCGACAAGAACACGCGGCACGGTGAGTCTGCGATCTCGAGTTCCCTCGGCGCTGCCGCTCGTGCGCGGGATGGGACAGGACCGCCGTTGAGGAGCAGCGTGCGGCGGGGTGTCCCATAGGCGTCGGCGGCCGCATCCAGTTCCCGCGCCACCTGCGCGCGCAGGCGCGTGTCGCTGCCCAGAAGCTCCTCGAGCTGGGCGATCTCGGTGAGGAGCGTGCCACGCTCGTTCTCCAGCTCGATGCGCGAGAACTTCGTGAGACGCCGCAGACGGAGCTCAAGAATGTACTCGGCCTGCAGCTGCGTCAGTTCGAACACATCGATCAGGCGGGTGCGGGCCTGTTCACCGTCGTCCGAGCCGCGGATGACCTGAATGACCTCATCGATGTCGAGGATGGCGATGAGCAGCCCCTCGACGAGATGCAACCGCTCCTGGCGTCGCGCCAATCGGTGCCGGCTGCGTCGCGTGACGACCTGGATGCGGTGGTCGAGGTAGACCCGGAGCATCTCTTTCAGGCCGAGTGTCTGTGGCTGACCGTTGACGAGCGCCACGTTGTTGATGCCGAACGAATCCTCCAGCGGCGTCAGGCGGTAGAGCTGTTCGAGCACCGCATCCGGGTCGAAACCGGTCTTGATGCCGATGACGAGCCGCAGACCGTGGTTGCGGTCGGTGAGATCGACGACGTCGGCGATCCCTGTGAGCCTCTTTGCGTTGACGGCGTCCTTGATCTTCTCAATTACCCGTTCCGGGCCGACCATGTAAGGCAACTCCGTGATCACGAGGCCGGTGCGCCGCGGACCGAGCGACTCGACCGCCACCTTCCCGCGGGTGCGGAAGGTGCCCCGGCCCGAAGCGTATGCCTCCTTGATCCCATCGAGGCCCACGATCACCCCGCCGCCAGGTAGATCGGGCCCGGGAACGAACTCCATCAGCTCGGGAAGAGTCGCATCCGGATGCGCGAGGAGGTGCGTGGCCGCGGCAACGACCTCGACGAGGTTGTGCGGAGCCATGTTGGTGGCCATGCCTACCGCGATGCCGGTGGCGCCGTTCACAAGCAGGTTGGGAAAGGCTGCGGGTAGGACATCGGGTTGCACGAACTGGCCATCGTAGTTCGGGATGAAATCGACGACATCCTCGTCGAGGTTCTCCGTCAGGGCGATCGCCGCCGGTGCCAGACGCGCTTCGGTGTAGCGCGCCGCAGCGGGGCCGTCATCGAGAGAGCCGAAATTTCCGTGTCCGTCGACGAGCGGCAGCCGCAGCGCGAAGTCTTGCGCGAGGCGCACGAGGGTGTCGTAGATGGCGGTGTCGCCGTGCGGGTGGAGCTTGCCCATCACCTCGCCGACGACGCGGGCGCTCTTGACGTGCCCCCGGTCCGGCCGCAGTCCCATGTCCGCCATCTGGTAGAGAATCCGGCGTTGGACGGGCTTGAGCCCGTCGCGTGCATCGGGGAGCGCTCGCGAATAGATCACCGAATAGGCGTACTCGAGGAAGGACTCCTCCATCTCCGCAGAAACGTCCACATCCTCGACGCGGCCGTGGTCTGCGGGGATCGATTCGGTGCGCGAAGCTGCCATAGATCTGGGGGTTCCTCCGGTGCCGGGAAGGGGCCTGCGCGCCGTATGCGAGACTGGCCCCGATGTCTGTCAGCCTACCCGCGGACCCGTTGTCAGCCCGGAGCCTCACCGGAGTTCTGCCCCAGATGCTGGGCTCGCTGACCGGCGCGCCGGATTGGTTCCCCGAGGCACGTTCCGCGATTGTCGTGATGGTCGACGGGCTCGGGCGCGGCAACCTCGCAGCGCGGGCCGGTCACGCCCGGTTCCTCAGCGGACGCATGACGAAGAAGGATGCCGTACGCACCGTCTTCCCGTCGACGACCGCGGCCGCGCTGACGAGCCTGCTCACCGGCGAGAGCCCCGGCATCCACGGGCTCGTGGGGTACAGCGCACGCGTTCCTGAAACGGGGCGCGCCGTCAACCAACTGCAGGGGTGGGAGACGGATGGTCTGGACCCCGCGCGTTGGCAGCGCAGTGAACCGCTGCTGGCGCGGGAAGCCGCCGCGGGCCGGCCGTGCTTCGTCGTGTCGAAGCCGTCCTATGCCGCTACCGGCTTCACCCGAGCGATCCAGCGGGGTGCGACGTTCGTCGGGGTCACCGCGCCCGCCGAGCGGCTCACGGAGGCCGCGAGGCTGGCCGCCGGGCATCCGGGCGCGCTCATCTACGTGTATCTGTCCGAGCTGGATGCCGTCGGGCATGCGCACGGGTGGGAAAGCGACCGATGGCTGTCGAGTTTGGAGACCCTGGACGCGGACGTGCGCCGGTTCGACGAGACCCTGGCATCAGGAACTGGCGCCCTCGTGACCGCCGACCACGGCATGGTCGATGTCTCGCCGAGCCGTCACGTACTCCTGCAGCGGGGCGATCCGCTGTTGGACGACGTTGCAGTGATCGCGGGCGAACCGCGCATGCTGCATCTCTACGCCGAGGACGACGCGGCCGGCGTCCTGGACCGGTGGCGCGCGACCGAAGGCGGGCGCGCCTGGGTGCTCTCACGCGACGAGGCGATCCGGGCAGGGCTGTTCGGTCCCACCGTCGCTCCCGAGGTCGCACCGCGCATCGGCGACGTCCTGGTTGCCGCGCGTGCCTCGACCGCGTACTACGACGACCGCCCGGCGGACAAGTCGGCGCAGCGCATGATCGGACAGCACGGCTCGCTCACCGACCAGGAGAGAATCGTCCCCCTGATCCGTCTCGGCGCCTTCGCATATTGAACCGAGCCGAGCCTAACCATCCTCCGTGCGGGCCCCGAAAACGATCTCGTCCCACGAAGGCATCGACGCGCGCCCCTTGCGAGGAGAACTGTCGATGATGACGGTGTCATCGACGTCGGACGTGCTCGTGCCTTCATCGGCAATCGCCCCGTCAGAATCGCTCGGTTCCAGCGCATCGAAGAGCGCGATGGGACTCTGAGTCTGATGCGACGACGTCGCATCTCCGGGCATCGGCTCGCGCTGACCACGGCGGCGGCGGAGTGCTTCCAGCAGATCGGCTGTCTCTGCGGAAGTGACGGCGCCGTCGGGTGCGCGCTTGATGGCGGCTTCCTCTACCGCGGCAGCGGCGGGCACACGCGCTTCGGGTGTCGACATGTCCGCGTCGGGCTCGGAGCGGCGAGGACCGAAAGCACCGCTGTCGAAGCGGGAAGCATCCTTCAACGGCGACGAGTCCAGCGCGCGCAGACGCGGAATCAGGCCTTCGGGCAGGGAGCCCTGACGCGAGAGCTGTGTTGCGTCGGCGTTGAGGGGAGCGAGTGCGCTCCGTCGTGGGTCGAAACTCCACCGCGCGTCGTGCTCGACATCATTCGAAGCGAACTCGAGCTTGACGATCCATCCTGACTCTTCGCGCCAGCTGGTCCACCGCTCACCGACGGCGCCGGCTTCGGCGAGTTTCGCACGGACGGCGGCCCCGAAAGTGGGCTGTGCGTCGGGTTCGAGCTCTCCGCCGATCAGGACCGGAACTGCCAGCGCCTGTCCGACGACGTGTTCTCGCTCCGCGAGCACAGGCGGCTCGTATCTCTGGACGTCCTCGACGCGGGCGCCGAGGAGTCTGGCGACCTCTTCAGCGGTCAGCCCCGATCGGATGTGCGCCTGTATCTCTCGAGGGTTCGCGCGGACGGTTCGGGGCTCGGCATCGCGTTGCAGCCGGCGCAGTTGAGCACGCAAGGTCTCGTCCGCCGGCAACGAGAAGCGTTCGCCCGACTCGGTCGCAAGAACGAGAACTCCCTCTTCGGTTCCGATCACCTTGAGTTGCTCCATGCGAACCACACCTCCAGTTCCGTGCGTGTGCGCCCATGTTGTCACAGGGCCCGGGCGCATCCGGGAATATCGCGGGCGTGCCGCGAGTTCCTGACGTGGCATCCACTCGAATGCGGCGGCAGCTTCCCGGCATTTGCGAAAAGTCGGGCGGTCATGCAAACTATCGCCGCCCCACCCGGTCGATATCGGCACTGAGTGGACCGGCACCAAGCACCTTCTGGAAGTTGAGACGTTTCGAGCATGGCTACCGATTACGACGCCCCCCGCAAGACCGACGACGACAGCGAGTCGATTGAGGCCCTGAAGGAGCGAGTGCCGGACAAGCTTTCCGGCACTGTCGGCGATGAGGACGCTGACAATCCCTCAGGGTTTGAACTCCCCGGCGCCGACCTCTCCGATCTCGAGTTGGATGTCGTCGTGCTCCCGCCTCAGGACGACGAATTCACGTGCAGTGAGTGCTTTCTCGTCAAACACCGGACGCAGATCGATCACGAATCGGCTCAAGGAGCGGTCTGCATCGAGTGCGCGGCCTGACGCGCCGTTAGCGGCCCGACGAGCTCCGCTGTGCGCGGCGGATCGCCGAGACCACGCGATCGGGTGTGCGGCTCGAGAACACCCACTGCGACGCAGGATCGCGGTCATCGCGAATGCCCACCTGAACGATGCCGCCGATGCCGGGGCGCAGCAGGTGCCAGGCATCGCGGTGCAATCCTGGGCCGCGGGCGTCGCGGGCCTCTTCACCGGTGAGTGCCATGGGATCGTCGAGGAGTGCGACGGGAATATGGGCAGGCCCCACCCGGAGTTCACCACCGCGGACGGCGACAATCGGTGCCGAAGCGACCAGCGCGACGATCAACGCCGCTGCCGCCCCCAGCCCCGCGATCAGCGCGACCGTCGCGTCGAGTGGGACGAAGACGAGCGCAACCATCGGGGCGGCGAGGGCTGCGCTGAGCAGTGCCCACAACGAGGGACTGAGTCGCTCACGGTAGTCAACGGGCGCGGCGTGAAAACGGACGGTTGTGGCAGTGGAGATGTGCATTACCCTCGTGTAGTGATCGATTCCGTGGACGTACCCATTATCGCGTCGCACATTCCTCTTTACGCCCATCCCGGAGATGCGGCGGCGGATCTGGTGGCCGCAGAGGCCGTTCGCCTCGAACCCGGACAGCGCGCCCTCGTCGGAACCGGCGTGCGCGTAGCGCTTCCCGATGGTTATGTCGCCTTTGTCGTTCCGCGCAGCGGATTGGCCGCCACTCACGGAATCACGATCGTCAACGCCCCCGGGACGGTGGATGCCGGGTATCGCGGCGAAATCAGGGTTTCGCTGCTGAACACCGATTCCGCCTCCGCTTACGAGGTCGCCGTGGGTGACCGGATCGCGCAGGTGATCGTCATGCCCATCCCGCGCGTCCGGTTCGTTCCGGTCGACCGGTTGCCGGAGAGCACACGCGGCGAGGCCGGATTCGGATCCACGGGTTATCAGACAGGAGCAGCGACATGAGCGGTGAGTCGTCGGGGGATGTCATGCGGGAAGATCGCGCGACGACCGGACCGTTCGACGAGTCGGAAGCCAACCCCGTTCGCCCGTACATCGATCTCGGCGGGATCAAGGTGCTGCCTCGAGAAGGCCTGAACCTGCGGCTCGAGGTCGAGGAGCAGACGAAGCGCATCGTCGCGGTCGGACTGGACTTCGCGGAATCGACCCTGCAGGTGCAGCCTTTCGCGGCCCCACGCACGAGCGGGCTCTGGGACGAAACCCGCCACCAGATCCGCGAACAGATCCGCCAGCAGGGCGGACGTGTCGAGGAACGCGACGGGCCGCTGGGTCCGGAGCTCCTCGCCGAGGTGCCGGTCGCCGGTTCCGATGGCTCCACGGGGAAGCGTCTGGCTCGCTTCGTCGGCGTAGACGGCCCTCGCTGGTTCCTCCGGGGTGTGATCGGGGGCTCAGCGACGAGCGATGTGGCGGCGGCGGCGGCAGTCGAGAATCTGTTCCGCTCGATCGTGGTGGTCCGCGGCGGATCGCCGATGCCGCCGCGGGATCTCATTCCCCTGAAGATGCCGGCCGCCCCGGGAACGGCATGAGCGGTCCGGGCATCACGCCGTCGGCGCCGGAAGAGTCCGCGCATCCGAGCGCATCCGAACTGGTCGGCCAGGCCTTGGGCTCGGCCGCCCGCAAGGCGGGACTCGACCCCGCGAAGGATGCATCGACAGGGCACGTCGTGTGGCATGCGATGGGCGGCTGGCGCGGCGTGGCGGAATCGGTGCTGCCGAGCCTGGCCTTCCTCGTGTTGTTCACGGCCACGGCGGAGCTCCCACTGGCGCTCACGGTCTCTGTTGGCATTGCGGCGGTCTTCACCGCCACGCGGCTGCTGCAGCGTTCACCCGTCAGCGCCGCCTTGGGGGGGCTCTTTGCGACCGGGCTCGCCGCGGCGCTGGCCCTGTTCACGGGCCGTGGGCAGGACAATTTCGTCCCCGGCCTGGTCACGAACGCCGTCTATGGGAGTGCCCTGCTCGTCTCGGCGCTGATCGGGTGGTCGCTGATCGGACTCGCCATCGGCTTCCTCACGAATGAGGGGACCGCGTGGCGCGCCGATCCGCGCAAGCGTCGCGCGTTCTTCTGGCTCGCGGTCGCCTGGGCAGCGCTCTTCTTCGGGCGTCTCGCTGTGCAGCTGCCGCTTTACCTCGCCGGGGATGTAGCGACGCTCGGCACCCTGAAGCTGGTGATGGGACTGCCCCTGTTCGCGCCATTGGTGGCGGTGACCTGGCTCACCACTCGCGCACTCTACAGGCCCGTGACGGAGTGATAGATTTATCTTGACATCAAGATAAATCATTCCTCGTTCGGTGCGATTAGGCGCGCCTCACTAGCCCATCGCGACAAGGGCGGGGAAGATGGGAGAGCAGAGCCGTATGCTCGTGCATCCGCCGACGAAGGAGAGCAGACGTGTCCACTGTTGACAGCTTCGGAGCCAAGAGCACCCTGACAGTCGGCGGCACCGACTATGAGATCTTCCGCATCGATACGGTCGCCGGCTATGAGAAGCTCCCGTTCAGCCTGAAGGTGCTGCTGGAGAATCTGCTGCGCACGGAGGACGGCGCCAACGTCACCAAGGCGCAGATCGAGGCGCTCGGCAACTGGGATGCCGACGCGGAGCCCGACACCGAGATCCAGTTCACTCCGGCGCGTGTGGTCATGCAGGACTTCACCGGTGTTCCGTGCATCGTCGACCTCGCCACGATGCGGGAGGCGGTCACCGCGCTCGGGGGAGACCCGACGAGGATCAACCCGCTCTCGCCGGCCGAGATGGTGATCGATCACTCCGTGATCGCCGACCTGTTCGGTACGGAGAATGCTCTGGAGCGCAACGTCGAGATCGAGTACGAGCGCAACGGCGAGCGGTACCAGTTCCTGCGATGGGGACAGACCGCATTCGACGACTTCAAGGTTGTCCCCCCGGGTACGGGCATCGTTCATCAGGTCAACATCGAACACCTGGCCAAGGTCGTCTATGACCGTTGGTCTCCGAGCTCCACGGCCGGCGAAAGCGTGCTGCGCGCCTTCCCCGACACATGTGTCGGCACCGATTCGCACACCACCATGGTGAACGGTCTGGGCGTTCTCGGCTGGGGTGTCGGAGGGATCGAGGCGGAGGCGGCCATGCTCGGCCAGCCCGTGTCGATGCTCATCCCGCGTGTCGTCGGCTTCAAGCTGACCGGCGCGATCCCCGCCGGTGTCACCGCGACCGACGTCGTGCTGACGATCACGGAGATGCTTCGCGAGCACGGCGTGGTGGGCAAGTTCGTTGAGTTCTACGGAGCCGGTGTCGGATCTGTGCCGTTGGCGAACCGCGCGACGATCGGAAACATGAGCCCGGAGTTCGGGTCGACTGCCGCCATGTTCCCGATCGATGATGTGACGATCGACTACCTGCGTCTCACCGGCCGCGACGAGCAGACCATCGCCCTGGTGGAGGCGTACGCCAAGGAGCAGAAGCTCTGGCATGACGCGGCGCACGAACCCACCTTCAGCGAGTACCTGGAACTCGACCTTGCGACCGTCGTCCCCTCGATCGCCGGACCCAAGCGCCCGCAAGACCGCATCCTGCTCTCCGAGGCGAAGACCCAGTTCGAGCGTGACATCCTGAACTACGCGACGGCATCGGTCTCGAACGACATCGTCGACCTCGAGTCAAAGCACTCCTTCCCGGCATCTGACCCCGGCGCCGTCCCGGGCGACGAGGAGCCCGAGACCCGCGACGTCCACATCTCGAGCGGAGCGCCGGCCGCGGCATCCAACCCCGTCAAGGTGACGACCCCTGAGGGGCACTCATACCTGCTCGACAACGGCGCCGTGACGCTCGCCGCCATCACGTCGTGCACGAACACCTCGAATCCGTCAGTCATGCTGGCGGCGGGCCTTTTGGCCAAGAAGGCCGTCGACAAGGGGCTGAAACAGAAGCCGTGGGTCAAGACGACGCTGGGGCCTGGGTCGAAGGTCGTCACCGATTACTACGAGAAGTCGGGCCTGGACAAGTCGCTCGAGAGCCTCGGCTTCTACACGGTTGGATACGGCTGCACGATCTGCATCGGCAACTCCGGTCCGCTCATCGAAGAGGTCTCGGCCGCGATCAACGAGAACGACCTGGCGGTCACCGCCGTCCTCTCCGGCAACCGCAACTTCGAGGGCCGCATCAGCCCAGACGTGAAGATGAACTACCTTGCTTCGCCGCCTCTCGTGGTCGCATATGCACTGGCGGGCTCGATGCACTTCGATTTTGAGACCGATCCGCTGGGCAAGGACACGGCGGGCAACGACGTGTTCCTGAGGGACATCTGGCCGTCGCCCGACGAGGTTCAGGACGTCATCGACTCGTCGATCTCGCGCGAGCAGTTCATCAAGCAGTACGCCACGGTGTTCGACGGTGACGAGCGATGGAAGAACCTTCCGACGCCCACTGGCCCGATTTTCGAATGGGATGCCGACTCGACCTACGTGCGGAAGGCACCGTACTTCGAGGGCATGTCGATGGAGCTGACGCCCGTGACCGACATCACCGGTGCCCGTGTGATGGCGACCCTCGGCGACTCGGTGACGACTGACCACATCTCGCCCGCCGGCAACATCAAGGCCGGGACGCCGGCGGCGCAGTACCTGACGGAACACGGAGTCGCACAGAAGAACTTCAACTCGTACGGGTCGCGTCGCGGCAATCACGAGGTCATGATCCGCGGAACCTTTGCGAACATCCGTCTGAAGAACGAACTTGTCTCGGCCGTCAACCGCGGACAGATCGTCGAGGGCGGATTCACCCGCGACTTCACGCTCGACGGCGGACCGCAGTCCTTCATCTACGACGCGTGTGAGAACTATCAGGCCCAGGGGACGCCGCTCGTCGTCTTCGGCGGCAAGGAGTACGGTTCCGGGTCGTCGCGCGACTGGGCGGCCAAGGGAACGTCGCTCCTCGGTGTGAAGGCCGTCATCACCGAGAGCTTCGAGCGTATCCATCGCTCGAACCTGATCGGCATGGGCGTCGTCCCGTTGCAGTTCCCGGCGGGGCAGAGCTGGAAGTCGCTGGGTTTGGACGGTACCGAGATCGTCTCGATTGAGGGCCTCACCAAGCTGAACGAAGGCGTCACCCCCAAAACCGTAACGGTCACGGCGGCGCCCAGTGAGTTCTCGCCCGAGGGCAAGCAGCCGGTGACGTTCGAGGCTGTCGTGCGCATCGACACACCCGGCGAAGCGGACTACTACCGCAACGGTGGCATCTTGCAGTACGTCTTGCGCTCGCTCGTGTGAGCGACCTGCGAGAGCCCCCGGCATCGCGCTGCGATGCCGGGGGCTCTCGCGCCGCACGACGTAGACTGTTCTGATGAGTGTCCTCGCCTCGATCAACGGTCCGCGCGACCTCGACGTCCTCTCCCCGGAACAGTTGATCGAGCTCGCTCAGGAGATCCGCGACTTCCTCGTCGAGAACGTCTCCCGCACGGGTGGGCATCTGGGTCCGAATCTCGGCGTGGTCGAATTGACCATCGCGGTGCACCGCGTCTTCGACTCACCGAACGATCCGATCGTCTTCGACACCGGCCACCAGTCGTACGTGCACAAGCTTCTCACGGGCCGCCAGGACTTCACCGAACTTCGCTCGCGAGGGGGACTCGCCGGCTATCCGCAGCGCTCCGAGAGCGAACACGATGTCGTCGAGTCGTCTCATGCGTCGAGTTCCCTGAGCTGGGCCGACGGCATCTCACGCGCCTTCACCCGCACCGGCCGCAAGGACCGCCACGTCGTGGCCGTCGTCGGCGATGGGGCGCTCACGGGTGGCATGACCTGGGAGGCACTCAACAACATCTCCGATGACAACGAGCGCAACCTCGTCATCATCGTCAACGACAACGGTCGGTCTTATGCCCCCACGATCGGCGGTATGGCCCGCTACCTCAACCGCGTGCGCACGACAGAGAGCTACGAGAATCTCCGTCGCGGGTCGTACTCCGTTTTCCGCCGTCTGGGTCCCGCCGGTCGCGCGGTCTACCGTGGCGTGCGGGGCGGTACTCACGGGTTCCTCTCGCGATTCACGAACAACGAAGCCCTTTACTCCAACCTCGACATCAAATACCTCGGCCCGATCGACGGACACGACATCGCCGCGTTGACCGAGACCCTGACCCTTGCGAAAGCCCTCGGCGCACCCGTCATCGTCCACGTGATCACCGAGAAGGGCCGCGGCTACGAGCCTGCGCGCAACGACGAGGCGGACCAGTTCCACGCGGTGGGAAAGATCGATCCGGCCACCGGCGAACCGCTCGGCTCATCGTCGTCGGTCGGGTGGACCGACGTGTTCTCGGATGCGCTCGTGGATGCCGGGGAGCGCCGCGCCGACGTCATCGCAATAACGGCGGCGATGCTGCGCCCGACGGGCCTGCAGCCGTTTGCGCAGCAGTTTCCGGACCGCGTCTACGACGTCGGAATCGCAGAGCAGCACGCCGCAGCATCCGCCGCCGGGATGGCGTTCGGCGGGCTGCACCCCGTGGTCGCGATCTATGCGACCTTCATGAATCGCGCTTTCGATCAGGTCATGATGGATGTCGCGCTGCACAAGGCAGGTGTGACCTTCGTCCTCGACCGCGCCGGCGTGACCGGACCGGATGGCCCCAGTCACCATGGCATCTGGGATCTGGCGATGCTGCAGCTCGTCCCCGGCATCCGCATTGCCGTTCCCCGTGATGCGGCCCGGCTGCGAGAAGAGTTCGACGAGGCGATCGAGGTCTCGGATGCGCCGACGGTGGTGCGATTTCCGCGGGGGGCGGTGGGTGCCGAGCTACCCGCAGTCGAGCGCCTCGCGGACGGCACCGATGTTCTCTCCCGAGACGGCGAGGAGGACGTGCTGCTGGTCGGGATCGGCCCCATGGCGCACCTCGCTATGGAGGTCGCGGAACGATTGCGAGCTCAGGGCATCGGCGCGACAGTCGTCGACCCGCGCTGGGCCATCCCGGTGCAGCCGTCGATCGTGTCGCTTGCGGCATCCCACCGCCTCGTGATCACGATCGAAGACGGCATCCGCGTCGGCGGAGTGGGCACGCGGGTGCGGCAGGTGTTGCGCGAGGCCGGCGTCGACACCGCGGTGGACGAACTCGGTTTGCCCGATGCGTTCATCGGGCACGCGACCCGCGAACAGGTTCTCGCGGATGCGGGGCTTTCCGCCGCGAAGATCGCGCAGGATGTCGTCGCGCAGGTGCTGGGCACCCGCATCCCGGTCGCCCGGCCCTCTGCCGACACCGGCGCGATCTGGACGATGAGCCCGCCCCAGGAGCGTAGAGAGGGGTGAGCCGGGCGCTCGCAGTCAGGCGGTGCGGGCGAGATGCGCTGAGAGGACGGCGGTCGCTCGCGCGGTCGTGAGATCGTCTGCCGGGCCAACTGCGGCGCCGGAGAATGCGGTCGCGAGGAGGTAGCCGTCGGTGAGCGCATCGCCGGTGATCACGACCGAGAGCAGCTCGATACCGCAGGCGGTCCGCACGCGGTCGGCGCAGGCGTCAAGGACCGCAGCGGACAGATCGACGTTCATGGGCAATTCGAGCCGTCCGTCGCTGCGCACGAGATCACGCAATGCCGCGCCCACGATGTTCCCGGTGCGCTCAGTGACATGCACGACCTCGAGCTCGAACACCCGCAGGTCAGCGCCGGTGACGACTGGACGCCAATCGAACGAGGCGTGGACCAGATGCTGCTGCCCCGCGCTCCCGGTCAACTGCCGCGCCGGCAGGTCGGTCGACCGCACGCGCGTATCCACACGGCGGTACCAGGCGAGGATCGGGAAGACCGCGTGCGAACCCGGGCCGAGGACGACGACCTCGCCCGCGACATGCGTTCCGCGGGCCCGCTTCCGGATGATCGGGCGTCCGTTGCGGGTGCGGATGGCCGCTTCGCCTTCGTCGATCGTCACGATCACGAGCTTGAATACGGCTGGAACGACGAGCAGCACAGTCAGCACCGCGCCGCCGGACTTAATCAGTGAGTTCATATTGGCGCTACCGAACATGGAGGTGACGGTTTCGATCACAGTGCCAGGATGCCGCGTACGGGTCCGGCATCCGTGCAGATCGAGGCCCTGGCACCGATCCTTCCCCCAGGCGTCACCGAATGTTCGCTCCGTGCACGGGTTTCGGTTGAAGGCAGCAGATTCCTCGTCGCCGAATCCCGTGACGGGTCCGAGTCTAGGAATCAGCCGGGGGCCCCTCCGCCGGCGGATTCAGCGAATCGGCGAACGCTTCCGCGATCTCCGCGGCTGTGCGCTGAATCTGCCATGAGCGGGCACCGTGTGCGGACAGCTCGGTCGCGATGGATGCCGCGTCCACCGTCTCGGGCGGCGTCCACGCGACGCGGCGCAGCGTGTCGGGAGTGAGGAGGTTCTCGGTGGGCATGTGCAGGTCAGCAGCGATCTGTTCCACGCGCAGGCGTGCGGCCTTCAGACGTGCATCGGCGGCCGGATTCCGGTCGATCCAGGCGCGCGGGGGCGGCATCCCGTCGCCGGGGACACGCGCCTCCGGCAAGTTGGGATCGGCGCGGCCGACCTCGATCGCGGCCCACCATCGGTCCAGCTGGGACCGGCTGGCTCGGCCGTTGAACTCCTTCAGGCGGGCGAGATCCTGCTTCGAGGCGGGATCCGCGGTGACGGCCGCGAGGAGGGATCGATCGGGTACGAGCCGACCGGGCGAGATGTCCTGCTCGCGCGCGAACTCTTCGCGTGCAATCCAGAGAGCGCGGGCCACCGCAAGCGCGCGTCGGCCCCGTACGGTGTGCAGGCCGCTCAATCGTCGCCACGGATCCTCGCGCGCGGGCTTGAGAGGTCGCGTACGGACGGCCTCGAACTCTTCATCGGCGATCTCGAGCTTGTTCTGCTCGTCGAGCTCGGTGAGCAGCGCGTCGTAGACGTCGACGAGGTGGAGGACGTCCAGGGCGGCGTACTCGAGCCAGGACTGCGGAAGAGGGCGAGTCGACCAGTCGGCAGCGGAGTGCTCTTTGGCCAGGGTGATGCCCAGTGTGTCCTCGACCACCGCGCCGAGCCCGACTCGCTCGTGGCCGAGCAGACGCGCCGCCAATTCCGTGTCGAAGATGGACCGGGGGTTCAGCTGCGCCTCGCGCAGCGATGGAAGGTCCTGGCTCGCGGCGTGCAGAATCCATTCGACGCCTCCGATCGCATCCTGAAGCGGTCGCAGGTCGCCGATCGCGGGCGGATCGAAGAGGAAGACGCCGCCGCCCCGACGGAAGACCTGGATCAGATAGGCCCGCTGCGAATAGCGGAACCCGGAGGCCCGCTCCACGTCGACAGCTGCGGGACCGGTTCCTGCGTGTAACCGGTTGGCGGCATCCGCCAGCTCCGTCTGATCGGAGACGACGGTGTATTCAGTCACGCGGGTTCCCGCGCCCGCCCTCGGCCCTGCTTGCGGCGATGAGGGCGATGCCCTCGGACCCCGGCGGGAGCCCGGCCAACATACAGACCAGCTCGGCCCACGCATCCGCGTGTGCCAGCACGTCGCCCCGGGGTGTCCACGAGGCGCGGAGCTCGATCTGAGCGCCGTCGCCTTCCGCCGAGAGTGTGCCGAATCCCTTCGACAGGGTCTTGGTCGCCGTTCCGGATGCCGAATCGAAATCAGCGCCACGGGCGTTCAGGGCATCCATCAGCCACGACCAGGCCACATCGGCCAACAGTGGGTCCGTGCCGATCTCCGGTTCCAGCGGCGCCTGCGCAAAACAGACGATCCGCCAGGGTCCGCCCCAAGCATCCGGAGCACTGCTGTCGTGGAGCAGGATGAACCGACCCGTCCCGTACTCGGAGTCGAGAGCGTGCCTATCGGGGCGAACGTCGCCGGCAAGGGCGAAGGCGTCGGGTGCGATCGAGGCCGGCGCGGAAATCTCGCGTACCGTGAAGTCTGATCGGAACGTCATGGCACGCAGAGCGTCGGCAACGGTCGCGAAGGCCGGGGGGCCAGCCGGGGGACGGGGATCATCCACGTCGACAGACTAGAGTGGGCCGACGATGATCGGATCGAGGCGCGCCGGGCCCGGCGGCGCAACATCGCGCAGGTGGGCGGTACTGCGCACCGTCCTCATTGCGCTCGCTTCTGGCCTGGCCGGCGTTCTGGTCATGTTGTCGTTCGTGTCGATCAGGCTCGCGCGTCGCGTCCTCACGCCCGCCGACCGCCGTCCGGACACGCGCATCGTCGACGTCGATGTCGCTGCGCAGACCATCACGCTCAGCCGTACGCCCGATACGGCCCTCCCAGGACGGTATGGGCTGTTCACCACGGGGACGACGGACTATCTGAAGATGGGTTCCGTGCTCGGCGAGACCGACACGACCGTTACGCGCAAGCTCCTGACTCAGATCGGGCTGCAGGCGCATTTGAGCGCCGAGGCTGCCTTCAGCGGCTGGTACTACCGGCGTCCGGAAGAGTTGCACCTACCCTTCGAAGACCTCCAGATTCCGACCGACCTTGGTGCGTGTCCGGCGTGGGTGTTCCCGGCGGCAACCGACACGGACACGTGGGTCATTCAGATTCACGGTCGTGGCACGACCCGCGCGGAGTGCCTGAGAGCCGTGCCGCTGTTCCATGCCCGCGGCATCTCTTCACTCCTCGTGTCGTACCGCAATGACGGTGACGCCCCCCGATCCCGCACCGGCACCTATGCGCTCGGCGCGACGGAGTGGCGCGACATCGATGCCGCGATCGTCTGGGCTCGCGGCCGCGGTGCGACGCGCATCATCCTCATGGGGTGGTCGATGGGCGGTGCGATCGCTCTGCAGACGGCGCTCGCGCCGGCGCATCGAGAGCTGATCGCGGGGATCGTTCTCGATTCGCCCGTCGTCGATTGGCGGACCGTCCTCACGCACCAGGCCCGCCTCGTGGGCCTGCCGAGCCCCATGGTCGGCCTGACGATCGGAGCGCTCGGGGCCGATTGGGCAGCGGCAGCGACCGGTGCCGACTCCGGGATCCCGTTCGATCGGCTCGACGTCATCGCCCGGGCGGGGGAGCTTCAGCATCCGATTCTGGTGTTGCACAGCAACGACGACGGATTCGTGCCGGCGGATGCTTCACACCAGCTGGCCCGAGCGCGTCCCGACCTCGTCGAATTGCAGGTCTTCAACACCGCGCGGCACACGAAGCTCTGGAATTACGATCAGGATCGATGGACGCTCGCAATCGAGGATTGGTTGGACCGGCACGATCTGCGTCGCGGGCTCGCCCCGTCTAGTGTTGACGAGTGAACACCGCCGCGCCCGGAATCGTACATCTCAGCGACCGGAACCCTCAGGTGACGGGGGCCGAAATGGTGGCCGCACTGGTTCCGCCCCCGCAGTTCGACCGTGCGACGTTCGAGACCTACCGCGTCGACGAGCAGTACCCGTCGCAGCAGGAGGCGAAGGATCTGCTCGTCGCCTTCAGCCGCGGAGGGTTGCCCGTCGACCGCGCCCGTGTCTTTCGAAGGGCGAAGAGGGCGCCGGAGATGAAGCCCGGCGTGTACCTCGACGGTGGGTTCGGCGTCGGCAAGACCCACCTGCTCGCGTCGATCTATCACGCAGTGCCCGCGCGGCGGAAGTACTTCGGCTCGTTCATCGAGTACACGGCGATCGTGGGGGCGCTCGGATATCAGAGGACGGTCGAACTCTTCCGCGGAGCCGATCTCCTGTGCATCGATGAGTTCGAACTCGATGATCCCGGAGACACGATGGTCATGACGCGACTGCTCGGCGAACTCGTCCCCACCGGGACGCGCCTGGCGGCCACTTCGAATACCCCGCCCAACGCGCTCGGTGAGGGACGCTTCGCCGCCCAGGACTTCCTGCGCGAGATTCACGCCATGGCCGCGAACTTTCAGACCGTACGGATCGACGGCACGGATTACCGGCAACGCGCCATTGACGGCCACGCCGTAGTGCTGGATGACGTGGCGTATGCCGCAGCACTGAGCGAGGCGGCCTCG
>NZ_WOYQ01000015.1 GCF_011620665.1 Microbacterium sp. | reverse complement strand
TTGCGCTGGTATCGGCGGACCGGTGCAACGGTCATCGCGCGCGGCGCGAGCGCCGACGCTGCCGCCACCTTCCTCGGCCACGGATCGTCCGCGATCACAGAAGGGCACTACGCCGAGCCCGACCGCACCGTGGATCGGGGGCCGGCAGGAATCCTCGACCGGACCCTACGCCGCGTGAACCCCGATACCTCGCTGCTCTCGACCGACGACGGAGCGGTCGATGATCCGACGCTCGACTTCCTCGACGAGGAAGACATCGAAGCGGCTTAGTGCCTATTCGATCGGTTGACCTCGATCGTTCGTGCCCCAACTCGCGATCGGTCCGCCGTTCGGGCCGTGGTTCCGCAGGAACTCGTCGTGGACCCGCTCGCAGGCGAGACGGAGGGTTGTTGACCAGCCGATGACCTCACCCCGGAAGCTGGCACGGTAGCGAACTTCGGTGGCGTTCACCCGGCGGATCTCGATGGTGCCGTGCACGCGGTCGAACGCGCCGACTAAGGTCCACGTGCCCGCCGGACCTTCCTCGGCTGCGAGCAGCGGGTGCCACCGGCGCGGTTCGGCCATTGGGCTTCTTCCTCCGGCCGAACATGCACGAGAGTAGACCGGACCAGCAGACATCGCCGCGCGAATCCTGGGCGCTGGGTGCGCACCTTCATGCCATGAGCGATCGTGAGCGCGCTGACGCCGTCCTGGAGCACGTCGCTGTGCTCGCGTTCCTGTACTACCCCGGCATCGAGGTGGATGATCCGAGCTATAGCCTCGCCGACGACATCGAATGGTGTCTCGCGCGGCTGGGCGATGTGGCCGACGTCGATCGGGAACGGATCGGCGAGCTCTTCGCGCGAGCGATCACCGACCCCACCGCGGCACGCGAGGAGCTGTTCACAGCGCTCCATGAGCTCGACGGCGTGCTCATGGTGGATCACCATGAGTGACGCGCAGCCGAGCGACGACGAGCGTGCAGCGCGCCTGGCCGCACAGCGGAAGGCATGGAACGACGCGCACCCGACGTACTACGCCGAGTACCGTGACCGGAACCGTGAGGATATCCGCCGCAAGAACCGGGAACGTGAGCGTGATCGTGCTCAGCGCGAGCGGGAGGAGAAGGCGCGCCGCAAGAAGGGGATCGATCGCGCAAGAGCGTGGGCAGCGGAGCACCCGCAGGAGCGTCAGCAAGCGCGTGAGCGCTACAAGTAGAAGCACCCGGAGACGTACAAGCAGGCTCAGCGCGACTATTACTATCGCAATCGCAATCGCGACGCGATCGCCGAGCGCCGGCGGGCACGTGAGGCTGCAGACCCAGAGAAGGCGAACGAAGCTCGACGCCGCGCGGTCGACCGTGCCCGGGCGGCCGGCCGTGACCCGGCATGGTCGCCCACTCCTGACCAACGCGCGACGTATCGTGAGCGCGAGAACGAAGCGAGGCGCCTGCAGCGTCGCCGCGCACGTGCCGGGTTGCCCGAGCGTCGGCTGCACCGGGTGCACGCGCCGGAGCGACGCCACAACGATGCCTCGGCGGACGCCTTCTTCGCGCAGAAGCGCACCGGTGAAGATGTCGCCCAAATCAGAGCTCAGGACGAGCCGACTCCTCCGGATCTGATGCACGCGTGGCGGGAGCGTTCGGAGAACCGACGTGTCGTGCGCGAGATCCTGGCGATCGCCGAGGACTACTTCGCCGATCATGAAGTCGAGTTGCGCGCGAGGGTCGCCGAGGTATCTCGCGCGCGTTTCCGGGGCGGGATGCTGCCCCTCGACGTGTACACGGAGCCACGCCGTCACGCGCTGGAGTTCGCGAGCCGGGGCTATCTACGCGCCAACGTCGCTTCCCCGACATCATCGCTGACGGTCTTTCGCTGGCTCACGACCGATTACACCCGACGGCGACCCGACATCAGGCTTTGATCGATCCGCGTTCGGGCATGCTGGGAGAGCCGGTCGCTTCGCAGTACCGTCGCTGCGCGCGTGAAGGCTTAGCGAATGGTCGACTACAGGGCAGTCGTTGGGGGACGGCATTGCCGCCGGGTGCTACGCGATTCCTACCCATATTGGGAATCCGTCGGCATGCAGTGCGGCGTCGTAGGACTGTGTGGGCGCGGGGTCAGCGTGTGTACCGGTTCATGAACTCCGAGAGCGGAATCTCGCCGAAGTAGAACTCCGCAAGCAACCAGCCAGTCGGGGCTTTACCTTCCGCGACGAACCACATGATCTGATCGTGCCGCGCCTGCAAGTCGGTGACCCAATAGATCTCGTCGGGGACTTCCATCAGATGGAGCACCCGTGGGAGCAGGTCTTCCGTGATCTCTTTGGCGGTCATCGGGCGACCATCCTCGCCCACTACGCCGAGGCGCGGATACAAGCCGGCATAGAAGTCTTGCCAGTCCCTCCGCTTCAGTTGCTGCTCCAACTCCGTCTGCCGTTGGAATCTCCGTTTGGACTCTTCGGAGAGTGGCTCGGGGGTCAAAGACTTGTAGTCAGGTTCGGGGTACAGGGCTTTTAGTGGCTCGTCCCGAGGGGACGGCCAGCCCGGTAGCATCCCGCCAAGTTTCTTCGTCCACTCCGCGAGCCAGCGCTCCAGGTACTCCACGTTGTTGTATCTAAGCGGCATAGGGATCTGCTCGACGACGTCGAGGCCCTTTATCCACATGTGAGCCCAGACATAGCCTGCGCCGGGAGGGTCATCACCCACCGCCTCCACAAGCACGACCGAGCCAGTGGAGTCCTCGACCCATGCCCGTGCGCGGGGACCCCCGTGAACCCAGTCGAGCTGGCGCACCCACGCCTCGCCTCGCTCGACGCGGGGGATTGACAAGATCGATTCGTACGGCTGAGGGAACTTCTTTCGCAACAACTCCCGGGTGGAATCGTCGAGTGGTAGCTCCAACCAATGCATGGGGTGATTGTGCCACAGGCAGATCGTCAGCCGGGAGGGCGTCGTCGATCCGACCGGCCGACGCACACCGCCCAAGGATCGCCGGCTACCCTCTCGGCGGAACCACCGGCGCGACCGCAGTTCGGCCCTCGACGCCCCGAGTTTCGGCGCATGCCCGACGGCGTCGCGTTCGGCGCTGCGCCGTCGAGCACGCCCCACGCTGTGAGGCCGACAAGCGAGGAGGCTGTTCCGCCATTCCTGAAGTCGGTCAGACGGCCCGTTGCAACTCCGCGCAGGGTGACGTCCTCCAAGCCCGCGACTTCTGCCGTTACTCGAACCCAGACTCGCATGACCAGTACGCCGACATGCGCGGCGATCCTCGGCTGAACGGGCAACACTCCCAAGGCTCACCCGACTCGGTTCAAGGATGATAATTCGGCTCGGCGGCTCCCGCGATGAACGCGTCCTCGACCGCCCGCCTGCGCGCGACGCCTTCGACGACGAACCTGCGAAAGTCGGCCGACCGGTTCTCGATGGGGATCTCTTCGACCGACGGTGCCGGATCCTCGCCGGGCCAAGCGGTCTGTCGTGTCGCCCTATCGCGGTCAAGCCGCGAGCCGCAGGCAGCGACCCAGTCGTGCCGGCGCTCTCGCGCCTCGGCGAAGTCCTGGTGCCAGCCGAGGGGAGCGGAGCCATGCTGCTCCTCGTCATAGGCGCACAGCCAGTGCAGGTGAAGGGCGGAGAGTTCCCAGACCAGTTCGGAGTGGCGATGCCACAGCGGCGGGATGATCGACGGTCCGAGCCCGTAGGTGCGGCGTAGCCAGTTCACCCACCTGTCGAGCTCGACCCACTCGAATGCTGCTCACCTTCAGGGCCGTCCGGCGTCGGTGGCTCGAACTCGTACCGGGGAAAGTGCAGGGGCTCGTCGGCAGTCATCGGGTGCCTCAGAGGGCCACGGGCCTGACGGCGGGCTTTGCAGCGGACGGGGCGGATGCCGCCACCGACGGAAGCGCGTTGCGTCGGCGTTGCAGGATGTAGTTCGTGCGCGCGGAGTCGTGGCCGAGGCGTTTCGCGACGAATTCCTCGGTCTCGACTGTTTCGCCGTCGCGCTCTCGCGTCGAGGTGTGCGTGTATCCCTCGGCGATGAATACGTCGCCCTTGTTGAACATCGCGTAGGCCCGCTCTGCGTTGCGCCGGAACATGACGAGGTCGTGGTACGTGGTCTCGGTCTGGGTGAAGGTGCCGTCTTCATTGCGTTCGAAGTGCTCCTGCCCGATGCGCACCCAGAAGCGCGCTTCGCCTTTCGCGTTGAATGCGAGTTGAGGCTGCGACGCGATGAACCCGGAGAGAGACTGCTGGGTGTGGATAGTCATCGGATGCTCCTACCGAAGGGCCGCAGGTCGGCCATCACCTGTTAGGTGCGCCGCCTATCCCCGCCGCAGTTGTTCCTCGACTCGAGCCCGATCGGCACGGAGGTCCGCGGCGTCGGGGCGGGCAGTCCATTCGCGCATCCGCGTGACGATCGGCGGCGCCGACCTCAGCAGGAGGAGCGCCGTGCCGTACGGCATCGTGCGAATCACGTCGGGCGGCATGATCGGAACCCGGCGCGTTGATCGTTGGTTAGAGCGCAGCCGCGTTCACCGATCGTGATCGAGTCGGTGGCCTCGTCGCGGTCGCCAATCAGGGTGGCGATGTCTTGGAGGTCTCGAGACCCTGAGGCGCCGCCGAGCACGATCTTGGCGATGCTCGCGTCCCAGATCGCCGTGGCTGCGTTGTCGCCCCACCGCTGACGGGCCTGCGCGAGCGACTGAAGCACCGGCATCGTGGTGACGCCGGTGCCTCCGCCTTCGGCCATCAGGACGGGCAGTGACGGCAGAGGGGCAAGGTTGCCGATCTCATCCAGCGCGAGAAGCAGCGGCGGGTCGAGGCGTGCGCCGGGGGATCTTGCAGCAACGCGCCTCGCGGTTTCGACGAGGTCTTCGACCAGTGCGGCGACGAGGGAGGAGGATGCGCCGGCACCGGCGCCCGTCGCGAGAAGGTACAGGGTGCCGTTGCGCCGGAGAAAGGTCTCCGGATCGAACTGCTCGTCCTCGCTCGGGCTGACTGCGTCGAGAACGCGAGGGTCAGCCAGCGCCGCCAACGCCAGGGAGACGCCCTGCCAGATCGAGTCGCGCGTTCGGGGGTCGGCGTCGATCATCGCCTCAAGGGACTCGGCCCATCCCGTCGCGGCGGCGGGGTTGGATGTGAGTATCGCGACGGCATCCTGCGCCGCGGCCGGGTCGAGCGTCCAGCGAAAGAGCTCACCAGGTGAGCGGCCGTCGAGTGCCGCGGCGTGCAGCAGCGACTGAAGAGCTGTGCGGGTTTTGCCCTGCCAGAAGCCGCCGTTCTCCACCCCGACGCTCGACAGGCCTGTACCGGCTGCGAGTCCCGCGGCGCGAATCATCGCGGTGAGTGGGAGCTCGCATCCGCGTACCGGCGACCATCGCAGGCCCGCCGGTACGCCCGGAGCGAGATGCTGCGGGTCGAACACGGCGACGGGCCCCCGTCTCATGCGCGAGCGAATGGTGGTCGTGAGGTTGTCCGACCTGGTGGAGGTCGTGACGACGGCACCAGGTGCGTCGAGGATCGCGTTGATGACGATGTGGGCGCCCTTGCCTGACCGGGGAGGGCCGATCACGAGGATCGAATCCTCGACCGACGTCCACACATTGGTGCCTCGTGCCACGCCCACGAGATAGCCGACGTCCTCGGATCGCGGATTGACGACGGACGCGCGAAGGTGGGCAGCGCGCTTCAGCAACGCGCGATCGGAGGCAGCTCGGCGCACCTCGGCCGACGTCGCGACCCCAGCAATCCGGTTCGGGTCGGACCTGGCGTGACGAGTGTGATTCCGGATGACGCGCCACACCCACCACCCCGCAACGGCGAGCAAGACCACTAGCGCCGTCACGACCGACCAGTACGCCACGGCATTTAGTCCAGAGGATCCGAGTGCCGCCCCCGGATTCGTGGGGGAGCCGAAGACACCGAACCCGGATGCAAGACCACCCGTCGGCTGCTCCGCTCCCGATAGCAAGGCAGCGAGATTGCCGCCCACACGCAGGATGCCGGCGACCGCAATCGCACCGCCGAGAGCTAGCAACGCGAGGTTGGTCAGCCCGTCGTGACCGGAGACATCGACACCTCGGGGACCCGTCATGTGACGATCCCAAAGACACACGTGCCAGAGATTCTCCCCACGAGGACGACCTCGCCGTCGGCGCTCAAGCGGCAGAGCCCCTGTTCCAGCAATGCTCGAGCGGACCCGTCCGCCGACGCTTTGATGTGCTGCACGATGATCGCTACGGCAACATCTTCGCCCGGGAGGAATCCTTCTTCGCCGCACACAACGTGAGGCGG
>NZ_WOYQ01000006.1 GCF_011620665.1 Microbacterium sp. | reverse complement strand
GCCAATTCTCCCAAACCAACAACCATTTAGGAACTAACGACACGCAACACTAGAGGGCCGACTAAAGAGCACCTACCGCGTCGTCGATACCAACTGATGTTGACCGAACGTGCGACCGATCGCGCCCTCCAATCGGCCTGCGAACATCGACCAGCCGTCTGCGATCGTGACCGGCGCCGCATTCCGAAAACCGTAGAAGAGTCCAGCGAGAGTGAACGCCGCGCGCCACCACATCGGATACCGGTGCACCGCGATCATGCGACCAGTGCCGCGCCCATATGCGCGCATCTTGCGGCGCCGCTCCCGCGTCGTCAGACCGAACGCCGTGGAGATACCCTCCACATAGACGCCGTGCGGCAGCCAGGTGAATCCATGCGCGACGTCCGGGCGGTCGCGGACAGCGCGCAGAAGGAGATCGGTGCCCTCCGCGACCTGCCACGGGGTGCTGGCACCTGGTCCTATCGCCTCATCAAAACCGCCGATCTCCTCGAACAGAGATCGCCGCATCAGGATGCCGATCTCGATGACCGCCCAAACGTTCCATCGGTCCATCGGAGTGCCGGCCGGTGGGAGCTGCGTTTTCGGGCCGCGCTCATCCCACGAGGTAAACGCACCTGCAACGAAACTCGGCCCACGGACACCCACGCGGATGCGGTCCATCATTCCCGCGGGAAACACCGTGGTGTCATTCGGGAAGTTGATCACGAACTCTCCAGACGGCAGAGCAGCGACACCGGTGTTGCGGCCGAGCGAAGCGCCGCGCTCAGAGCGGGTCGCAACCACAGGAACGCCGCGGGTGACAAACTGCTCCGCGACAGCGCTGACCTCGTCATGGTTACTCTGGGCGACAAGCACGATGCGGTCCTGCTGCGCTAGCTGACCCTCGAGCGATGTCAGAAGCGTCCGTAGCGCCTCGACCCTACCGAGCGTGGTGACAACAAGCGCTATGTTCACGTCAGCAATTGTCCACGATCCCACGAGGATGCGGGAACTTGAGCGCCGCGGCAGGCCAGGAGGTGACCGTCACGATCCGGTCTGCTCGATCAGCTCGTTCCAACCGCTTGCGGTCGCGTCCCAGGTGAAGCGCTTCGCATTCTCGCGACCCGCTGCTGAAAGAGCGGATCGCGCTACGGGATCGCCGGCCAGCTGTCCCATCGCCGAAGCGAGCGCTGTCGCGTCCATGGCCGGGAAATAGTGTGCGGATTCGCCGAGGACTTCACGGTTGACCGGTGTGTCCGAGGCAAGGACAGGAACGCCGAGGGTCTGAGCTTCCACTGGAGGCAGACCGAAGCCCTCGTGCAACGACGGCCAGATGAACGCGACCGAAGACCTGTACTCTTCCCCGAGCTCCGCGTCCGACACCGGGCCCAGCCAGACAAGGCGGGCCGAAGGAACATCCTGTTCCTCCGCATGCGAGCGCAGTGCGGGGTCCAGCTGGCCGACGAAGCGGATCTCGATCGCTGACGCATCAGGGAGCGCGCCCGCCGCCTCAATGACTGTTCTTAAATTCTTCGCGGCACCGTGCCGTCCGAACACCAGAAATGACGAGCCCACTCCCTCCGCGCCGCGGGACGGCGGAACACCGGCGAAGGTGTCGGCACCCGGGTAGACCACGTCGATCCGGGGCGGGTCAATACCGAACTGAGCAGCAATCTCCCGCTGCGACGCCTCGCTAATGGTCACCAGGCGCTGACCACGTCTCAACATTCCGAATCGCACGGCGAGCCGCCACTGCAATCTGAACAGCAGTGCGAAGTCCTTGGGTCGAGCCGCTGGGGCGATGTCATGCAGCGCTGCGATCTGCCGGGAGTAGATGACGGGAGCGATCGTGGCGGGGTTCAACAGCAGTGGATATCCCTGCTTGCGCAGCCACATCGGCAACTCGATCTGCTCCCACGCTGGGCCGCGAAATCGACCAATTGTCTTCATGGGTACATCTGGTGCTATGACGCCATCCGGTAGCGGCGGTGAAACAAGAAGGATATCCCCTCGAAGGCGTGACAGCCGCTCGGTGAGTTCTGTCGCGAATCGCCGAGCACCTCCAAAGGAATTGAGCAGGAACCTTCCGTTGATAACGACTGTCACGGGCCAATCGTACCGATGGTCGACGCGCATCCGGGATCCAGACATGTGTCATCGACTACGATTGCTCGTTGTTGTCCGCAACCTGCCGACACCACTGTCCGCAACCCGCCGACTGGAGGAACATGTTCGAGGTGTGGGCACCTGCGGCGGTTCCGACGCTCGTCGCTACGCTTCTGCTCCTAGGTCCTGGCCTGATTGTCGTGTGGGCGGGTTGGGGCATGAGACGAATCGGACCCGTCCTCTCGGCTCCTGCGTTGTCCGTGGCGATATACGCGGGCAGCGCGGTGATCGCTCCGTGGTTCGGCATCTCCTGGTCGCTCCTCATGCCCGCGGTCGTCACTGCGGTCGCCGCAACCGCCGCCTTCCTCCTGGGAAGAATGGCGCAGGACGACGAGGTGCCCACGAGCAAGTCTGCGTATCTCTGGGCGCTTGGCGCTCTTACGATGGCCGGTGTGATTTTGGTCACGCAGTTCGCCTACGCGTTCGTCGGTCCAGAGGCGATCGCACAACGATTCGACAACATCCTGCACCTCAATGCCCTCCAGCATGCGCTGGAAACCAGAAATGCCTCCGCATTCAACGTGGGCAAGATCGCGGATGTCTCTTTCTACCCGAACGCATGGCACTCACTTGCCACCCTCACCGCGTCGCTGACCGGAGCTGATGTGCCGACGGCTGTCAATGCCGCGAACATTGCGATCGTCGCTACGATCTGGCCAGCATCAAACTTGGCGCTCGCGGGCGCGCTTTTCCGCGATCGCGCCTCGGCTTTCGTGACGGCCGCAGCGCTCTCCACCGCGTTCGGCGCGTTCCCTGCGCTCTTCTTCGACTGGGGAGTTCTCTACCCGAACGCTCTCGGATACGCCCTCATCCCGGCCGTGCTCGCAGTCGTCGTGAGGATGATGTCTGCCCGCGGATGGCGGCTCATTCGAGATGTCTTACTGATCCTGGTGCTCACGGCGGGTACGACCCTCGCTCACCCGAACGCGCTCCTGGCAGCGGTGCTCTTCGGCTCGCTCCTCACGATCGGCATAACAGTGAGGTCCGCGATCGAGCAGTCGGCACGACGCACATGGATCAGAGCGGGGATCATCGCCGTTGCTGCCGTGATAGCGTGCATCACTCTATGGAGTTATGCGCGGACGTCGGCTGAGCACTCTCGGTGGCCGCCGTATCAGAACATCCCACAAGCGATCGGGTCCGGACTGGTCATATCGCCCAGCGGCCATGCGCCGACGATTCTGATCGTATTGCTGCTTCTCGCCGGATTCATCGCAATCGCGCGACAGCCCAGGCTCCTTCCTGTCGCACTTCCGTTCATCGCGTCAGTGGCCCTGTTCGTGCTCGTGTCGGCTTTTCCGGTCAACCACCCTCTACGGATCGCGCTGACCAATCCCTGGTACAGCGATCCGAACCGAATCGCTGCGCTCCTGCCGATGACGGCGATCCCGGTGCTCACGGCCGGTGCGATCTGGGCGGTAGACATGGCGAGCGCGCGGCTGTCTCGGATGCGCGCAGCCATGTTCGAAGGCACGCGCCGGATACTGATTCCGGTGGCGACGGCGATCTGCTTCATCTTGCTGTTCACTGTTGCCTTCGGCAACAGTGTGCGTGGGCCATTGTCGAGCGCGCGCGCGGCGTACACCGATGATGCGGAGTATTCGATAGTCTCCGCCGACGAGCGCGCGCTTCTGGCCCGGCTCCCGGGAATCGTTCCGCAGGAAGCACTCCTCATCGGCAGTCCGCGCACGGGGGCCTCGCTTGCATACGCACTTGCGGGTCGCCACGTCACCGAAATGCACATCTTCGGAACGCTGAGTAGTGACGAGCGTTTCCTCAACGCACATCTCCGCGAGATCGACGACGATCCGGCGGTGTGCGAGGCGATCAATCGGCTTGATGTCGATTACGTGCTCGACTTCGGCAGCTTTGATGTCAGCGGAGACCAAGACCCGCGCGGGTACTCCGGAGTCGTCGATCTGTCACCCTCGTCACGGCTCTCACTCGTCGACGCCGAGGGCGACGCGCGGCTCTTCCGTGTCGACGGGTGTTGACCTTGCGAAACAGTCGCATCGCGATCGTTTACGATTGTCTCTTCCCCTATACGACGGGCGGGGGCGAGAGGCTGTACCGCTCGTACGCCGAACACATGCACCGGTACGGGCTCCAGGTGGACTATCTGACCGCCAGGCAGTGGTCCGACCCAGCCACGCCGAGTGAACCTGAATTCCGGATCGTGCCGATCTCGCGCATGTTGCGCCTCTACGACGGAACTGGAGTGCGGAGCTCGACAGCCGCATTGCAGTTTTCTGTGGGGCTGTTCGCCGCGCTCGTTCGCCGCCGTCGCAGCTATCACACGGTCGTGGTGAGCGCACTACCGGTACTCAATGTCTTCGCCGCGCGCGCCGCCCTCGTGGGATCGGGTACGCGTGTCGTGGTGGACTACCTCGAAGTCTGGGGGCGGAGGCAGTGGGTGGATTACGCAGGTCCGATCATCGGCCATACCGCTTGGCTCCTCCAGCGCCTCGCGGTCGCGGTCACACCCTTGGCAACGTGCCACTCCCGTCTGACGGCGAACCAACTGGTCCGCGAAGGGTTGCGCAGTACCGCCCTCATCAGTCCGGGACTCATCGATGGCGAGTCGGTGAACAGCTTCGCCGCTAAGTCGACCCTCCCTCCCTACGTTCTGTATGTAGGACGTCACATCCCTGACAAACAGGTCGAGGCGCTCCCTGCGGCCGTTGCAGAAGCTCGGCGTTCCGTGCCTGGATTGCGTCTGGTCGTTCTTGGAGAAGGGCCGAGCAGCAGCGATGTCGATGCAGCACTGGCGTCAGCCCAGGCGAGCGAATGGGCCGAGCGTCCAGGATTCGTCTCTCAAGACCGCCTGGTCGAATTGATGCGCGGCGCGGCGGCTCTGATCAATCCCTCACGACGCGAGGGATATGGACTTGTCGTCGTCGAGGCCGCGGCGCACGGCACGCCGGTCGTGC
The DNA here is from genome assembly GCF_011620665.1 of Microbacterium sp. Lineage (GTDB taxonomy): Bacteria > Actinomycetota > Actinomycetes > Actinomycetales > Microbacteriaceae > Microbacterium. The sequence continues at coordinate 97,637 of NZ_WOYQ01000006.1, read as the reverse complement.
TCGTCGGCGGCCCGGGCAATGCGGCCACTGAGCTCGTGGAGCCCGGGGTGAACGGATTCGTGGCGCCCTCAGCTTCCGCAGCCGATCTCGGCGACGCGATTGTTCGGGCCATACGCGGTGGCACCGAATTGCGGCTTTCTTCACGCTCATGGTACGAATCGGCGGTGACCACTCGCACTGTCGCTCGGACAGTCGAGAATCTCCTCAGGGTCTTAGACCTCATCCCCCGTGCACCCGCTGGCGCGGCCGCCCGACCCGATGACGCGGCAACCCGCTCCGCCGACACGACCGAAGGAACACATTGACTCAGCCCGCCCCGCCGGTATCGCTCGAACTGACGATCCTCATGCCCTGCCTCAACGAAGCGGAGACGCTCGCCGTGTGCATTGAGAAAGCGAATGAATTCCTCGCGAGGACTGGCATTTCCGGCGAGGTTCTGATCTCCGACAACGGTTCAACCGACGGGTCCCAGGATATCGCGGCCCGGCTCGGAGCTCGCGTTTCGCACGCTCTACAACGCGGGTACGGGGCGGCGCTCATCAACGGGATCGAGAATGCTCGCGGCCGTTACATCATCATGGGCGACGCAGACGACAGTTATGATTTCGTGAATCTCGATGCCTTCGTCGAACGGCTCCGTAGAGGCGCCGACCTTGTCATGGGCAATCGATTCAAGGGAGGGATTGCGCCGGGCGCAATGCCTCCACTGCACAGATACCTCGGTAACCCCGTCCTCTCGGGCATCGGTCAGCTCTTCTTCCGCCCGAATATCGGAGATTTCCACTGCGGTTTGCGCGGTTTCAACCGCGACCGCATCCGCGATCTCGCTCTTCAGACGACGGGCATGGAGTTCGCCTCCGAGATGGTCGTGAAGTCCTCTCTCGCGCGGTACCGGATCGAAGAGGTGCCGACGACGCTCAAGAAGGACGGGCGATCACGGCCTCCACATCTGCGCAGCTGGCACGACGGATGGCGCCACCTGCGCTTCCTTCTGCTCTTTGCACCACGGTGGCTCTTCGTCTACCCCGGACTCGTCGCGATCCTCCTCGGGGCGTCAGGGGTAGGGATCCTCGCCTTTGGTGGCGTGCAGATCGGTGCCGTCGGGTTCGATGTGACCACTATGGTCTACGCGAGCGCTCTCTGCGTGATCGGATACCAGGCGCTCCTCTTCTTCTGGTTGACGAAGCTGTATGCCACTCAGGAAGGTCTTCTTCCCGCGAGCACGGGTTATCGCACGATCGTTGCAAACTGGTCAACTGAGCGGGGTCTGCTCATAGGACTCGCTCTGTTCGTGCTCGGCATCTTCATCGGTATCGTGCAGGTCGTGCGGTGGGGCAGTCTCGACTTTGGGCCGCTGGACACAGCGGAAGTGGTAAGAATCGCGATTCCGAGCGCTCTCGGGATCATGCTCGGATTCCAGACTATAATGATGAGCTTTTTCTCAGGTGTGCTCGCCACCCCGCGCCGCGAAACGCGCCCGGACGCCCTAATCGAGAACTGAACACATGCCGGTGCGGGTGCTCGTCGATTTCCTGTTCTATACGGGCACAAGAGGTGGAACAGAGACCTACACGCGCGAGGTCGTCAAGCGACTCCCCGAAGCTCTCCCGGGCTCTCAGCTGATTGCCCTAGCGAACAGGGCGGGGGCGAGCGGGGTCCGTGATTTCTTTCCAGGTGATGTGCGCGTCGCGCGGTGCGTCGGTGCTGACCGCGCAACCTGGGCCTTAGGCGAAGTGCTCGCCGCCAACAAATGGGCCAGGCGCGTCGACGCTGACGTGATGTGGAGTCCCGCGAACTTCGGGCCGATTTCCCGGTCGGCCGTGCCACGTGTGACGACGACGCATGACACGACCTACCAGCTGAACGCGAAGCAGACTGCTGTCACACGAGTCACGTCCTGGTTGCAAGCAAAGGCCGCTCTGACGGCCGACGCCGTGATCACGGGATCCGCTGCGGCCAAGGCGGACGTAGTGAAGCACATCGGGATCGACGCGGGAGTGATCACGGTGATCCCGCACGGTACCGCCGCGCCGGAGGCACCGGCGGACCCGTGGTCCCAACTCATAGCACTGGGAATCCAGCCGGGCAGGCCGCTGGTGCTCAGCACGGGCAACCGTCTGCCTCACAAGAACTTCGAGGCGCTTCTGGCAGCGGTGGCGACGATGGACGAACATCGTCGCCCACTCGTCGTCCTTCCCGGCGGGCGGGGTCGCGATGCTCTCGAACCGCTCATTCATCGTCTCCGACTGGAGCACGACGTCATCCTGCCGGGCTGGGTGACACCACCGCAGCTCGAAGCCCTGTACGCAGTTGCATCCTTGTATGTCTGCCCGTCGCTCACGGAGGGGTTCGGACTGCCCGTCATCGACGCAATGCGCCGGGGTTGCGTTGTGCTCGCAAACGACGTTCCCGTCCTGCGGGAGGTGGGGGGGGACGTCGCGCTCTACGCTGACGCGAGGAGCGAACGAGATCTCTCAACGGCGATCTCCTCGGCGTTGAGTCAAGACCCCTCGCTGCGCCGCGACGCCGGGATCCGGCGAGCCGGCACATTCACGTGGGAGCGAGCCGCGGCCGAAACCGCCCGCGTGCTTGAGGCTGCCGTCATCCAACGTCGGATGACGGCGTGACGCCGGTAAGCCCGCTTTGGCGTCGACTCCTCCTCTTCTTCCTTATCCCGGGGATCGCCGCGATATCGCCGCTGCTGGTCCTGCCTGTCATCTCTCGAACAGCGGGTCAAGCGGGGTGGGCCAGCGCCATCGCCGGTGAATCGATAGGTACGGTCGCTTCCATCGCCATCGGCTTCGGTTGGGCGTCGATCGGGCCGGCGCTGGTGTCGATGGCAGACAGGGAGAGACGAGGCGAGCTGTACCGGGAGTCGCTGGTCGTGCGACTCTTGGTTGCCCTGATCGCGCTCCCGGTCATGTGGGTCATCTGCTGGATCGTCGCCTCACCCGGCAGCGAGCTCTTCGGCGCGCTGATGGGGCTGCAGGGCGCACTCATCGCGCTGTCGTTCGCCTGGTTCTCTGCGGGGATCGGAAGGCCAGCATCCATCGTCTTCTATGACTCACTCCCCCGTCTCGTGATTGCTGCCCTCTGCGCCTTCGCCATCGCTCATGGAGCGCCGATCGAGCTCTACCCGCTCGCCGGAATCAGTGTGACCCTCGTGGGAACGGCATTATTCACCCGAAGCGTGCTGAACCAATTTCCTTCGCCGTGGCCGAGATGGCCGGAGTTGCCGGGCCTCTTTCGATCCATCGCGCCCGTCGCATTGAATGACGTCGGGCTCAGTGTCTACTCAAGCGTGCCGACACCGTTCGTGACGATGACGGCACCACCTGCCCAGGCCGCGGGTTTCGCATCAGCGGACAAGATGCTCAAGCTCGGCCAGTTCATCCCGATGACACTCGCCAACGCGCTTCAGGCGTGGATTGTCGAAGCACGTGGCATTGGTCGAGGACGTCGCATGCGCCTGGCGATGCTCGCCCACGGCGGAATCGGCTGCATCGGCGGCGCATTTCTGGCAACCTTCGGCGCGTGGGCCAGCAGGATCCTTTTCGGGGCGGACGCGTCATCGATGACGCCGGTTCTGATAGCTCTCGGCTTCACCTTCGCGTTCTTCTCTGTACGGACATCAATGACCCGCCATGTGCTCTACCCCGCAGGTCAGGCCGCAGCCGTGGTGCGCGCGACGCTGATAGCCACGGCCGCTGGCGTGCCGATCATGGTCGCCCTGGCACTGTGGATCGGGCCCGTCGGCGCCGCAGTCGGATACGCGGTGACCGAGGGAGCGGCCACACTCCTGCTTTGGCGGAGGTGCCTTGAATCACTCCGCATCCTCGACAACACTCAGCCGATCGTCGACTGAGAAGAAGTCCTTCGGCCTTCCTCGGCCCCGTCACAGCACCGACTAAGCTGTCATGGTCATCCAGCAGGAGGAACCATGGCAGACATCCGCCGCGCTCTCATCACCGGAATCACGGGTCAGGATGGTGGGCACCTTGCCGAGCAGCTCCTCGCCAAGGGCTATGAAGTTTACGGCCTCATCCGCGGCCAGAATGATCCACGACGAGTGCTCGTTGAGGCCGAGTTCCCCGAGGTCGAGCTCATCGAGGGCGACCTGACCGATCCGACGTCCCTGGTCCGGGCTGTCGAGACAGCCGACCCCCACGAAACATACAACCTGGCGGCGATCAGCCACGCCGGATACTCGTTCAAGAATCCGACACTCACTGCAGACGTCACGGCGAAAGGTGTTCTGAACATCCTGGAGGCAGTCCGAGTCACCGACCGGAGTAGCGCCACACGAATTTACCAAGCCTCCACGTCCGAGATGAACCGCCCCGGGTTTTGATGCCGCATCCTTTTGAGTTGATTGGTTGTCATCATGCCGAAGGAGATCGATCCCGCGCTCCGTGAGCGCGCTGTCAGGCTCGTGCGCGAGCATCGGGCCGAGTACCCGTCGAACGCGAAGGCGATCGCGGCTGTGGCCCGTCAGGAAGGGGTCGGTGCCGAGTCGTTGCGCCGGTGGGTGCTGCAAGCCGATATCGATGCCGGTGAGCGGGAGGGGCAGACCAGCGAGGAGCATGCGGAGATCGGCCGTCTCAAGGCCGAGAACAAGCGGCTCCGTGAAGACGTCGCGATCCTCAAAGCCGCGGCGACTTTCTTCGCGGGGGAACTCGACCCCCGCAACCACTGATCATGGGATTCATCGATCAGCTCCGCGCCGAGGGGCACGCGGTCGAGTCGATCATCCGCGTCCTGCGTGAGCAGGGCGTGCAGAGGTCAGGAAAGTAGGTGTAGTAACCTGCATGCCGCCCAGAGGTCTTCACTTACGTCACCCGTTCGCAACCCGCCACGGAAGTACAATTAGCAGCGCGTGGAAGTACAATTAGCAGCGCGTGCTCGACTCAACCGTCGCGCCAAGCGCCGATGGTCCCCCGAGCAGGGTGATCAGCGATATCTGACTGGTGATGAAGTAGTTCTTCGCCGCGCCCGACATACACGAGGGCGGCTGGAGGAGCAGCGGTGCTCCCGTCGCTCCGGACAGCACTGCCCCACTGAGTGCGTCGGGGAAGTCAAGACCCGACGCCACGAGCGCACGATCTCCGGCCGACGGCTTCACGGCCAGGGCAAGCAGGAGGCTCGTCGCGAACCGGTCGGACCCGCCCTTGCGATCCACGGCAAGCCCCAGGCCGCGCAATTCGGTTTCGACCTGATCGCTGATCGACCCGCTGCCCCCTGCGAGGACGACATCGGTGACACCCAGACTGCGCAGCAACGCGATGGTCTCTGGCGCGACCGTCGCGGCGGCGCCATCGACGAGCAAAACCGGAGCGTCTTGGATGGCCGCGGCCGACGATGCGGAGAGCGCGTCGGAAAATGCCCGCCCGGTCGCGAGGTAGATTCTCTTCGAGCTTGTCCAACCATCTTTGACAATGAGACGAGCGGTGTCATAGCGGTCTACCCCAGCGATGCGATCGACGAGGACTCCTGCTCCCAGCAACGAGCGCACGTCCGCCAAGACATCATCCGCCACGGCACCCGTACCGCCGAGCACAACGACGCGTGACGGTTTGAGTGCGACCAGGCGGGACGCGGTCGCCGGCGGGAGCGACGTCCTGCTCGTCATCAGTAGCGCGGACTCCCCGTGCGCTGCCAGAGGTGAACCCACGACGCTATCAGGGTAGTGCTCACCGGACGCGAGATACACCGTCGCACTGGACTGAGGGTTGGTTTGCGTCGAGATCGCCGCGGCCGTCTCGTATCGGTCGGCGCCCTCAATCCTGTCGACCGTATAGGCGACGGCGGGCGTCGGCGTCAGGTAATCGCTGTGCACCCAGTACATGACGCCGTTCAGGCGCACGTTCCACCACACGCCGTAGGTGGCCACGCGAGTGACGATCGTGCCGGAAGGAAGGACCGCTGTGATCTTCGCGCAGTCGGTGCTCGGAGCGGCGCGTCCGTTGAGCGACGCTGTTGTGCTGTACTCGCCGCTCGCTGCTGTGACCGCCTCTGCGGGCGGCACCCGGCAGGGGTCGAGGTAGCCCTGCGTCGACCCGAACCACGACGTGTAGTAGTTGTAGAAGTTCCGGTTGCCGTAGGCGGAGCAGCTGTCACCCAGCCCGTAGCCGGCGGCGAGCGCTGCCGCGTTGGGCTGATAGGGCGTGTAGTTGTAGAGGGCCGCCGTCGCGTAATTCTGGATGTTCACATAGCTTCCGCCGCACGACGAACTCGGGCTGTACGCGATGTAGTGCACACCCGGCTGCTTCGCGAAATTCGCCGCCTTGTATGTCTTGAGTTGCTGCGTTCCCTTGAGGATCTGCGGGCCGACTCCGGCGAACGCCGGGTCACACGGCGCCGTGTCCGGGCATGAGGCGCCCATCGCCGCCGAGAGATTCCAGTCGGAGGGGGCCTTGCTGGTTGTCAGCCCCTGTTCCTTCTGCAGCGTGACCAGGATGACCTTCGCCGAGACGCCGCACGCAACCTGCACGCGGTAGATCAGTTCAGAGACCTTCATGGTTCCGCCCTGGATCGCAGAGCAGATGAGATTGCCGGTGGTCTGGGATGTCACAGCGGCGCGGGAGGAGATGCCCGCAGAGAGCACGTTCAGGCACTTGCCGTTGGTGCAGGCGCCGATCTTGGCGTCGAGGAAAGCCTGGATCTCGGACGCCGTCATGGCGGACCCGTCGTAGAACAGCGCATCGGTGATGATGTTCCCGGCGTTGAAGCCGACCTCAGCCGCAGTCTCGACCATGCCCGAGTCCACCGGATGCGCCGCGCCGGCCACGGGGGGCACTGCCGGGGCGGGCACGGCCGCGACGGCCGGGCTCGAAGCGAGCAGCGATCCGATCAAGGCGACCAGCGCGAGGACCGCTGCGGCCGGGCTCCACGCCGCCCGGGCGCGACCGGACGGTCGGGTGATGATTCGGGGGATCATGTGACCATTGTTGCTGAAGTCAAGTTCCGATACCACTACAGGTGGTGCGACACGCCACGGACACGCCGCTCACGGCACCCTCAGAGGTCTGCGTGCAGCTGCCACACGCGCTCCGCGGCACCGGTCCACGAAAACGCACGACCGCGGTCTCCAGCCAACACGGCGAGCCGTTCAACGGCATCCGTCGACCCGAGCGCCGTCGCCAACGAACTGCCGAGCGCTGCCGGTTCGGCGAGCAGCCCGCCGTCGAGAATGATCTCGCGGTGGACGGCGCTGTCGGCCGCGACGACCGGCACCCCGAGCGTCAGCGCCTCGATGACGCGCCACGGGAACGCGCTGTCGGTCCGCGGCGCCACGAGCGCAACGGCGCCGCCCAGCACGGCGGCACGGTCGGCGGCCTCGAGCGAGCCTCGCACGATGACGCGTCCGGGGTGAAGGCCGGCGGCCGCGGCCCGCTCGGTCACCGCCGCTTCGAATCTGATGGACACGTCCACGACGATCACCGGCAGATCCGAGCCGCCCTCGGCGATGGCCGCGAACGCGGCGTCGAGTCCGGCGGACGGCGCGGACCCACCCGGCACCACCAGGCATCCGCTCGGGAGTCCGAGAGCACGGCGGCGCCCCACCTCATCCGTCGGAACAACGAAGCGCATCGGAGCGGCGCCGGGGATCACCCGGATCCGTTCGCCGAGCGGGGCGATCTCCGCCAGCCGATCGGCGAGCGCATAGGTCGGAACGACGACGGCGTCTGCATGCTTGACGGCACGCCTGAGCATGCCCCGGTGCCAGGCGACCGCCGGCTTCGTCAGCTCTTCACGGTGCTCCCACGCGGCGAGGTCCCACACGGTGATCACGGTCTGATCGTGATCGTGCACACGATCGTGGCCCACGAGCGGCGCCAGCAGCGTGGGCGAATGGAGCATTCCGCCCGGCGCGCCGGACCGAATGCCGAACTGCCAGGCGGCGGCGAGCTCCCGCCGGGGCAGCGCGGCACGGACGAGGTCGGCAAGCCCGGCAACCTCCCGCTCGAGCACGGCAGCCGCATCCGCCCCGGCTGGGACGATCGCCGCGACCTCGCACCCGGCCGGCGAGGTGCGGACAAGTTCGCGTGCGAGCTCCCGCGACGCAGTCGCCAGGTCGGCGTCCGTCGGCGCGACGATCTGATCGAGCATGACGCGCAGCGTCGCTGTCACCCTCAGCCCCCCGCCGCCGGCGTGGCGGTCGGCGGGTGCAGGGTGGTCTGGACCAGGTCGCGCACGTGCGCCCAGTCGTCAGCGGACGGCTGGTCCGGGTCGATCCCGGCACCGTCCATCGTGAGCTCGATCGTCGCGACCGGCTGCTCCTTCGCCTTCACAGCCAGGCCCGAAAGGAAGGGCAGGAGCGACTCTGGGATGTCGGTCTGGACCAGGTCCTCCCCCGCTCCGGCAACCTCCTGGAACCGCAGGAGCACGTTCGCCGGCGTCGCCTGTGCGAGAATCGCCTGCTGCAGTTCGCGCTGACGGCGCATGCGGTCCCAGTCGCTCGTCGTGTAGCGCGAGCGCGCGTACCACTGGGCGGTGTCGCCGTCCATGTGCTGCTGTCCGGCCTCGATCCACCCGATCGCCCAGTCCTCGGCGGGCTGGCCGTCGTAGGTCGGCCCGCCCCCCTTGGGAAGTCGCTCGGTGACGGTGATGTCGACACCGCCGAGGGAATCGACGATGTCGGCGAACCCCTTCATGTCGACGAAGACGTAGTACGGGATCTCGATGCCGAGGATGCCGGCGGCCGCATCCTTGGTCGCCTCGATCGCCGGCGAGGAGCCCTGGCCGGCGGCATCCGGATAGATGCTCGCCCCGCGATCGCTCTGGCAGACCTCCACGGCGTTGGTGAGCTGATTGACCCCGGCCGCCCAGCCGCAGCTCTGCGACACGTGCCCCTCGAAGCCCTGGGGGTAGCGCTCCTGCATCGGGCCCGCCGCGAAGGGGGCGTTCTGCAGATCGCGGGGGATGCCGGTGATGGTCACCGCACCGGTATCGGCGCCCACTGAGACGACCGAGATGCTGTCGAAGCGCATGGAGTCGCGCCCCAAGCCGCTGTCGGCCCCGAGGAGCAGGATGTTGTAGTAGCCGTCCGAGGGGGGCACGGAGGGGCCGCTGTTGCCGAAGATGGCCGCCAGCGCCTCACGGGCCGGGCCGATGAGGGACTGCGCCGCGTACAGGGCGCCGCCGCTGGAGAGGACAAGCCCGACGATCGCCAGGATGGCAGCGCCGGCCCTCGACCAGCCCTCCACGCTGACGAAACGCACGAGGCGCAGAGTGTCGATCGTCAGCACCGCCCACAGCGCAGCGTAGGCCAGCAGCACGACCTGCAGCACGAGGAGCGTCGCACCGTTGGCAAGAGAATAGAAGAGCGTCGGCCGCATGAGTGCGGTCACGACCGCCAGGACCACGAGCGCCCACATGACCAGTGTCGCGACGATCCCGACCCGGCCGAGCCGGCGCGAACCCGCGAGGATCTGCGCCGATCCGGGAATGAGGAGGTTGAGCGCCACGAGCCACCAGGCGCGGCGCGTCATGACCTCAGGAGATGAAGCGTCGGGTCGGCGGAGCGGCTGGGATTCGATCAGCGGGGCCGCCCGCGTCCCGGACCGCGGTGGCGCGAGGGTCACAGGGAATCCTTGAGTCGGCGGTTCTTCTCCTCGACCTGCAGCTCGAGCGTGCGTGCATATTGCTCGACCCGGTCGGCGAGCCGGTCATCCCCCGCGCCGATGATCCGCGCCGCGAGCAGGCCCGCGTTCGTCGCGCCGTCGATCGATACGGTCGCCACCGGAATGCCGGCCGGCATCTGCACGATGCTCAGCAGCGAGTCCAGGCCATCCAGAGTGGCCAGCTGGACGGGAACGCCGATCACGGGCAGAGCGGTCACCGAAGCGAGCATGCCGGGGAGGTGGGCGGCCCCGCCCGCACCGGCGATGATGACCTTCAGCCCGCGGGCGCGGGCCTCGCGCCCGTAGCGCAGCAGCTTGTCGGGGGTCCGGTGCGCCGAGACCACCTCGACCTCGTGGCCGATCGCGAACTCCGAGAGGATCTGCGAGGAATCGCTCATGATCCGCCAGTCCGAATCGGAGCCCATGACGACGCCGACGAGGGGTGATCCTGAGGAATGCAGCGCGCGAGTCACGCGTCCAGGGTAGGTGGAGAGGCTGGAAGAACCCCGGAGCGCCACGCAACCCGACCCGCACGCGCCCGCTCCGGCACACCGAGCGGGCCCCGGTAGGCTCGAACGATGCGACTGTCTGTCATCGGATGCGGTTATCTCGGCGCTGTCCACGCGGCAGCCATGGCATCGATCGGTCACGAGGTGGTCGGCATCGACGTCGACCCGCACAAGATCGATGCTCTCGCGCACGGGCGGGCGCCCTTCTTCGAACCGGGGCTGCCCGAGATCCTCGCCGAGGGCGTCGCGTCGGGTCGATTGACCTTCACGACCGACATGGCGGCGGCTGAGGGCGCCAAGGTGCATTTCGTCGCCGTCGGCACGCCGCAGCAGGAGCGAAGCCACGCCGCAGACCTCACCTATGTCAACGCGGCGATCGACGCCCTCCTCCCGCACCTGTCGCCGGGCGACATCGTCGCGGGCAAGTCGACCGTTCCGGTCGGAACCGCGGCATCCCTGACCCCGCGCATCGAGTCCGCGGGAGCGACGCTCGTGTGGAATCCTGAGTTCCTCCGCGAAGGATGGGCCGTGCAGGACACGATCGACCCGGATCGACTCGTGGTCGGCATTCCAGCGGGCTCGGATGCCGCGGACACGCTCCGTGAGGTGTACCACCCCGCGATCGCCAAGAGCACCCCCTTCATCGTCACCGATCTGGCCACAGCCGAGCTCGTGAAAGTCGCCGCCAACGCATTCCTCGCGACCAAGATCAGCTTCATCAACGCGATGGCCGAGATCGCCGAGGTCACCGGCGCCGACGTCACCCAGCTCGCCGAGGCGATCGGTCACGATGATCGGATCGGCCGGAAATTCCTCGGCGCGGGGATCGGCTTCGGGGGCGGGTGCCTGCCCAAAGACATCCGCGCGTTCTCGGCTCGCGCCGAAGAGCTCGGCCGTGGTGAGTCCGTCGCGTTCCTGCGCGAAGTCGACGAGATCAACCTGCGCCGCCGCGAGCGCGCGGTTCAGCTCGTCATCTCCGGCCTCGGCGGATCGGTGTACGGCAAGAAGGTCACGGTGCTGGGGGCCGCGTTCAAGCCGCACAGCGACGACATCCGCGACTCCCCCGCGCTCGACACCGCCGTCCGGCTCCACGGCCTCGGCGCCGAGGTGGTCGTCACCGACCCCGAAGCGATCGAGAACGCCCGCAGGATCCACCCTCAGCTGACGTATGTGGACGACCGAGACACCGCACTCGCCGGTGCGGAGGCCGTGCTCCTCGTCACCGAGTGGGACGAGTACCGACGCCGGATGCCGGCATCCCACGTGTCGACCCTCACCGCGGGCCGCGTCATCGTCGACGGACGCAACGCCCTCGACCCCGCCGAGTGGCGCGGCGCGGGCTGGGCGTACTTCGGCATGGGACGTCCGTAGGAGGAGTGGCAGGAGCGGGCGGGCCCACCGCCGGGGCCCGGTCCGGCGGTGCGGCTCAGTCGCCGAAGAACGCCGCGGCTGCCCGCGCCTCGTAGACCACGGCATCCAGGTCGTCGCCGACGGCTGTGACGTGCCCGACCTTGCGACCGGGTCGCGGCTCCTTCCCGTAGAGGTGGACCTTGACCGCCGGATGCGCGGCGAGCGCCGCGGGCAGCCGGCTTTCGAGCGAGTCGGTCGCGGGGCCGCCGAGGAGGTTCACCATGACGGACCACGGCTGGCGGATGCCGGGATCTCCGAGCGGCAGGTCGAGCACCGCGCGCAGGTGCTGCTCGAACTGGCCGGTCACCGCGCCATCCTGCCCCCAGTGGCCGGAGTTGTGCGGACGCATCGCGAGCTCGTTGACGAGGATGCGCTCATCGGCCGTCTCGAACAGCTCGACGGCAAGCATTCCGGTGACGCCGAGCCCCTCCGCGATTTCCTCACCGAGCCGTGCGGCGACCTCGGCGAGGCGACCGGTCGCGTGCGGCGCGGGGGCGATCACCTCGGCGCACACGCCGTCGCGCTGAATGGTCTCGACGGCGGGATACGCGACGACCTGCCCGGAGGGACGCCGAGCGACCTGCTGGGCGAGTTCGCGGGTGAAATCCACCAGCTCCTCGACCAGCAGCGGAGCGCCCTCCGCCAGCCAATCCTCCGCGTCAGCCGACGAGGTCACGACGCGCACTCCCTTGCCGTCATAGCCGCCGCGGGGAGTCTTGATCACCGCACGGCCGCCGTGAGAGTCGAGGAACGCCTGCAGGCCCGGGCCGTCCGCGATCTCGGCCCACTCCGGCTGCGGCATGCCGAGCTCATCGAGGCGGGCCCGCATGAGGAGCTTGTCCTGCGCGTACTGGAGGGCGTCCGGCCCCGGGCGAACGGCGATGCCATCGGCCACGAGCGCGCGCAACACCTCTTGCGGGACGTGCTCGTGGTCGAACGTCACCACATCGACGCCCGCCGCGAACGCGCGGACGGTCTCGAGGTCGCGGTAGTCTCCGACGGATTCTGCGGCGAGCTCCGCCGCCATCCCGGCCTGTTCGGCGAGAACCCGCACCCGAACACCGAGCTCGACCGCCGGCGCGATCATCATCCGGGCCAGCTGGCCGCCACCGACGACTCCGACCTGCAGTGCCATGCGCGCCCCCTGTTTCGTCCCGTCCATCTTCTCGCACGGCACGCGCACCGAGCCACCGTCGCGCGCGAGTCAGGACAGCGGGGGCGGGTCGCCCGGCCGGCCGCCGAGACCGCGCGAGTCGCGGTGCGCCAGGATCTGGCTCACCTCGACCTGATCGGCGAGCGTCTCGTGGACCAGGCGTGCGGCGGGAATATTCGCGAGACGCAGCGTCCGATCCGCGCCCGTGAGAGTCAGGGTGCCCGCGCCCCAGAGTCGCTGAAGCGGCCCCCGGCGCTCGGAGATCGCGTAGCCGCGAGCATGACTGAGCTCACTCCGGCGGCGCCCGAACACCCCCGACTGTTCGATCACGCGCCGTGTCGTGATCGTGTAGGTGTGCGAGAGCCATCGGACGTACGGCACGACCACCAGCAGCGCGACCGCGAGCGCGGCGCCCGCTCCCAGCATCCAGTCCTCGAAGGGAGCGGGGAGGTTGCCCCAGAAGTACCCGACCGCTCCGGTGACCGCGATGAGCACCAGGGCGCACCAGAACAGCCTCCGCGCGTGCGGCCGCAGGCGCGCGACGCGCAGCTCGGGCGCCGCACCACCCGGAGCGGGCGTCACGGGGCGTCCCGGGTACGCCGTCGGCTGGGTCACTCCTCCATTGTGCCGGTCACCGTGCGCGCAGGCGGCGCGACCGGCCCGAAATCGTCACTTCCCCGCGGACGGGGTCGATTGCGCCTCTCGACGGCATCTACGGCATCTACGGCGTCGACGCAGGCACGGGTTCAGCGCAGATGAACGATATCCGCGGCCGACACGACCGACTCGACGCCGTCCGACGCGACCACGAGGCGTCCCTCGTCATCCAACCGGACGGCGCGACCCTCGAGGACCGCACCGTCCGGCAAATGTGCCGAGACGTCTGCGCCGATCGTCGCGCACAGCGCGGCGATCTTCGGCGCCACGGCGGCCCCTCCGTGCACGGCGAGGGCGGCGATGTCATCGCGCAGGTAGGTCAGGTAGTCGGCGAGGAGGCGGTCTTCGTCGGCGCTGTGCCCGAGAGCGGCGAATGACGTCGCGGTCGTGACGGGAAGGTCGCTCACCGCCATACTCGTGTTGACTCCGGCGCCCACCACCACGACATGGGGATCCGACGGCAGGACCTCGGCCAGGATTCCGCAGATCTTCAGCCCCTCCACCAGCACATCGTTGGGCCACTTGAGCGTCACGTGCAGCCTCGGCAGCTGCGCGGCGATGGCGCGGGTCATCGCGGCTCCGGCGATGAGGGGAATCCACCCGCGGTCGGCGGTCGCGACGGCGCTCACGCGCAGCAGCACGGAGACGGCGAGTGCCGACCCTGCCGGCGTCGTCCAGGTGCGGTCGAGGCGTCCCCGGCCGGCGCGCTGATCGCGGGTCAGCAGCACCGACAGATGAGGGTGACCCTGCGCATCGCCCTCGGCGTCGCGCAGGAGCTTCGTGTTGGTCGAGTCGACCGTGTCGATCACCTGAAGACGCGGGCTGACGGCGGCGGCGAGCGGATATCCCTCGGATGGCACGGACATGAGCCCACCCTACGTCGCTCCTCCTGAGCGATTGTGCACACCTGAAGCGCGATCGCGTTGTCGGCGTCCGCCAACCTCGGCGCCGACCCGATCGCTAGGGTGGAACGCGTGACCGACAGCTTCGACATGTCCACGACCGCCGGCAAGATCGCCGACCTCCGCGCGCGCTACCAGGAAGCCGTCATCGATGCGGAAGCGGTCGCCCTCGGCAAACAGCATGCCAAGGGCAAGCTGACCGCCCGTGAGCGCATCGAGATGCTCGTCGACCCGGGCTCGTTCGTCGAGCTCGACGAGTACGTCCGCCATCGCACGACCGCCTTCGACATGGATCGGTCCCGCCCGTACGGCGATTCGGTCGTCACCGGCATCGGCACGATCCACGGACGGACCGTCGCGGTCTACGCGCAGGACTTCACGACCTTCGGCGGTTCGCTCGGCGAGGTCGCCGGCGAGAAGATCGTCAAGGTGATGGAGTTCGCCCTGCGTGGCGGCATGCCGATCATCGGGCTTCTCGACTCCGGCGGGGCCCGCATCCAGGAGGGTGTCGTGGCCCTCGGCAAGTACGGCGAGATCTTCCGCCTCAACACGGCCGCTTCCGGAGTCATCCCGCAGATCTCGATCATCATGGGTCCGGCTGCGGGTGGGGCGGTCTATTCGCCCGCACTCACCGACTTCGTGATCATGGTCGACAAGACCAGTCAGATGTTCGTGACCGGTCCCGACGTCATCAAGACCGTCACGGGCGAAGACGTCGGCATGGAAGAGCTCGGCGGCGCGTACACGCACAACACGCGCTCCGGGGTCGCACACTATCTCGCCGAGGACGAAGACGACGCGATCGACTACGTCCGCACGATGATCGGCTTCCTCCCCGACAACAACATGGCCGAGATCCCGGTCTACGAGCACGGGTTCGAGTGGGAGACGACGGATGCCGATCGCTTTCTCAACACGGTGATCCCAGATTCCTCGAACCAGCCGTACGACATCCACCAGGTCATCACACACATCGTGGACGGCGGCGAGTTCCTCGAGGTTCAGCCACTGTTCGCGCCGAACATCGTCATCGGATTCGGGCGTATCGAGGGAAGATCGGTCGGCATCGTCGCCAATCAGCCCGCTCAGATGGCCGGGACCCTCAACATCGCGGCGGGTGAGAAGGCCAGCCGATTCGTGCGCTTCTGCGACGCGTTCTCGATCCCCATCCTCACGCTCGTCGACGTGCCCGGATATCTGCCCGGCACCGACCAGGAGTGGACCGGGGTCATCCGCCGCGGCGCAAAGCTGCTCTATGCGTACGCCGAGGCGACCGTGCCGCTCGTGACCGTGATCCTCCGGAAGGCCTACGGCGGCGCATACATCGTCATGGGCTCCAAGCAGCTCGGCGCAGACGTCAACCTCGCGTGGCCGACGGCCGAGATCGCCGTCATGGGCGGTCAGGGCGCCGTCAACATCCTCTACCGCGGCGAGCTCAAGGCGGCGGCGGAGGCGGGTGAGGACGTCGCGGCGGTCCGCACACGACTCGCGAACGAATACACGTACAACGTCGCTTCGCCGTTCCTGGCGGCCGAACGTGGTGAGCTCGACGGCATCATCGAACCCGCCCAGACGCGTGTCACTGTTGCCAAGGCGCTCCGCGCGCTGCGCGGCAAGCGGGCCAGTCTTCCCGCGAAGAAGCACGGTAACATCCCGCTATGAGCGGGCCTGATCAGTCACGCGCCGACGCCGCGGAGGGTAACGCCAGTCCTGTGCGCCTGCGCGTGCTTCGAGGGGAACCGACGCCCGAAGAGCTCGCGGCGGTGATCGCCGTCGTGACGGAAGCGTATGCGGGCGAAGCGGCTACGGTCGCGACGGAGGATGCCACCCTGACCCCCGCCTGGCAGGTCCACGCTCGCGCACTGCGCGCTCCGTTCCGGCGCGACGTCGCGTGGGGAAGGTTCGGCGGCCAGTAGGGGCCGTGTCCCCCAAAATACCTACAGACACCGAGGACGCGGTCGGCAAGACTGGATCCGCTGGAACGCTTCTGCGTTCGGTCGCCTGCCCTCTGTAGCAGAGCGATCTTGCGGGTTGGTTTTCGGGTAACCACTCGCTCTGGCGGGGGGCGGCTTCGCCGCCTCCCGCCTCCTTCTCCTCATCGGCCATCGCCGAGGCGAGGAATCTCGTGCCAGAGGTCGACGCTCCCGTCGCTGTCGTCGCCCGCAGATCGGCCGACGACCGTCACCGCGATGCTTTCGTCCCTCGACGCGCGGATGTAGAGGCGCTCCGATGTCGCGCCCGCGAGCACGGCGGCCAGGTCGCGCCGGATCCGGAGGAGTTCGGCATCCACCATTCCATCGAGGCCGCCCTCATCCAGTACGCTCACCGCGGCGCCGCGCCGGCGCACGGCGGCAAGCCGCTCGCGCACGAGATCATCCAGCAGCGCGGGCCCGCGCAGGTCGTCGCGAAGACTCCCCTCAGCGACGCGCGCCTGCACGCGCTCCTCCTCATCGAGATCGCCCTCCGACTCGATCGTGCGCACGAGGATGGGCCCCCCGACGGCGAGCGCGCGCCGGATGTGCGTGCGCCGCTCCCGCCGCATGCCCTCCTGCGACGCCAGCCACTCCGACGCGGCCCGCTCGAGCCCGGTGAGCTCTGCGGTGTCGCGTGCGGCGCGCTCGACGAGCCGTGTCGCCAGCTGAGCCACGCCCACCCACAGCACAGCGCCGACGAGCCCGAGGGCCAGCGCGTCGGACAGCCCGATCCATGCCGTCGCCGAGATCGCGACGAGCGCGACGCCGACCCAGGCGGCCCACGGGCGGCGGCGAACCATGACGATCGACATCATCGCGCCGATCCCGCCCAGGCTCCACGTCGCGAAGCTCTCCAGCCGCGCGGACTCGCCCGCGGCCGACCAGCTCGCCGAAGGGACGACGGCAGCCACCAGAACACTCAGCGCGGCGGCCCAGCGAGGAAGGACCGAGCGACCCCCGAGACCGCCCGCGACGGCGTCCGGGCCCTCACCCGGGGGCCTGCGAACATTCCAGAAGGTGCACAGCCAGGTCACCGCCAGGTACACCGCAACCGCCGAGACGAGCAGCAGCGGATGCTCGGGGGGCACTGTCCACACGAGCGCTCCGACGGCCAGGTAAGCCGTGAAGGCGACCGCGAGCGCCGTGAGGACGGTTCTGATGCCGAGCGTCATCGCGCGTGCTCCCACGCCAGGGTGACCACAGTGCCCGAGTCGTCGCTGTGCACGTTCGCGCTCCCGCCCACCGCGGCGATTCGCGCGACGATAGATCCCCGAATGCCGAGCCGGTCATCGGGCACCGCGGTCGGATCGAAACCTCCCCCGGTGTCGGAGAGGCGAATCCGGATGCCGGCATGATCGGCGATCACCTCACCGCGCACATCACTTCCGGCGGCGTGCTGCGCGGAGTTCGCGAGCGCTTGCATCGCCGCCAGCACGAGAGCCCGGGCCACCCGGCCGGGCACGGCGGGGGCCGCGGCATCCAGGTGGGCTTCGATGATGACCCCCGCACCCAGCTCGGCGGCCGCCGACTGCAGACCCCGAACGATCGCCGCAGGATCCACCGGCTCATCGGACCCCTCGCCGGGGTCCTGGTCGGCGTTGGCGAGCCGGGTGAGCGCTTCGCGCGCCATCGAGACGGCCAGGCTCCGCTCACGATCGCTGTCCGCCCGTTCGGCCGCGATCAGCGCTGCCAGGACGCTGTCGTGCATGAGGGCGGCCACCGCGACCCGTTCCTGCTCGATCGCGTCCGCGGCCGCCGCGGCGGCATAAGACGCCACGGCTTCTCGCCGCGCTGCGTCGGTGGTCACGGCCGTGGAGCGCAGTATCCATCCCAGCGAAAGGAGCACGACAGCGAGGATCATGGCGAAGACGACGTCCAGGACGACACGTGTCACCTGATCCGCTCCACCGCCGACCTGCACGAGACGGACACCGCCATAGAGGAGCGGAACGGCGAGTGCCCACGCGATCTGAAGCGGCACGCGAAAGGCCATCACGGCCGCGACCGTCGCAATGTTCAAGGGGTACCAGACCCAGGGCTCGCCGGGCGCGTACGCCGCACGGCCGGCGGTCACGACCGGCCAGCAGAGCAGAGCGAGCGGGAAGGTGAGGGCGAAGGCGGCCGCCCCGGCGCGCGCCGAAAGGCCGGTGAGCAGCGCCACGATCATCATGGCGAGCGGCGCGAAGACGACCACCATGAGGGGCACGTGCCAGCGCGGATGCTCCTGCAGCGATCCGAGGGCATTCAGAAACGCCTGCACACCCATGACGGCCGACCCGATGCCGACGACGAGCGAGAGAATGCGTTCGACGCGACCCTCGGCGAAGCGCTCCGCCCCCGTCGAGATGTC
This sequence comes from Microbacterium sp., assembly GCF_011620665.1. GTDB lineage: Bacteria > Actinomycetota > Actinomycetes > Actinomycetales > Microbacteriaceae > Microbacterium. The sequence continues at coordinate 79,060 of NZ_WOYQ01000006.1, read as the reverse complement.
TCCCAGGAGCCGGCGCACCGCGGGGTCGACCGCGATGGCAGGCTGCTCAGCGGCCACCGGGGCCGCCCGCATCGCCCGCGACGAGGCCGTCCTCCATCGCCCGACGCAGCAGATCCACTTTCGTCGGCGCCGGGCGACCGACCTCGACGTACTTCACCCGAATGCGGGTGATGTTCTCCTTCGCCGTCGAGTATGCGATGCCGAGGCGATCGGCGACGGCCTTCAATGGAAGTCCCGCCGCGTACAGGCGAAGGACATCGCGCTCGCGCGCGGAAAGCTGGGCGTCGGCGAAGGCGCGGTCACCCTCGACGGCGCTGGCCCATTCGACGTTGTCGAGCGGCATTCCAGAGGCGACGATCGCGATCGCCGACACGACGTCGTCGATTCGCGACGACTTGCTGACGATCCCGGCGGCCCCGGCGGCGAGCGCTTCGCGGACCGCGACCGGACGGTCGGCGACGCTGTGGATGATCACCTGGGATCCGTCGCCGACGATCAGCACGACGTTCTCCGCGACCGTCGTCCCGTCCCCCAGGGTGAGATCGAGCACGACGACGTCGGCCGGCGCCGCGCGCGCGAACGCACGCCAGTCGAGATACCCCCGCACGGCGCTGCCGGAATAGATGACGGTGTGGATGCCCGACCGCGCACACGCCGACTCGAGGCCGAGGCGCACCGATTCGTGATCATCGATCAGTGCCACCCGAGTCATGCGGTCAGCCTAACGACAGCCACCGGCGTCATCACCGCGAGAGGACGGCGACGGTCTCGATGTGATGGGAGTTCGGGAAGAGATCGACCGCGTCGATCCGGTCGGGCCGGTAGCCGAAGGTTGCGAAGGTGGCGATGTCGCGAGCGAGCGCGACCGGATCGCAGGCGACATAGACGACGGAGGCAGGCGCGAGCCTCGCGACGTGCTCGACGACCTGCCGCCCCGCCCCCGCGCGCGGGGGATCCAGCAGCACGACACCGCGACGGAGTCGGCCGCGCTCGCGGGGCCCGGCGTCGGTCGCGTGCGCCGCCAGCCACCGGTCGACCCGGCCGGTCTCGGCGCGCGCACCGACCCACTCGGAGAGGTTCTCGCCCGCGTGCTCGGTGGCGCGGGCATCGGATTCGATCGAGGTCACCTGCGCGCTCGGGCCCGCCAGCTCCGCCAGTGTCGCCGCGAACAGCCCGACACCGCCGTAGAGATCCAGGTGCTGGGCTTCGGGGTCGATCCGGTCATCACCCGAGAATGCCCGGCGCACCAGGCCCGTCAGTTCCACCGCGGCGAGGCGGTGCACCTGCCAGAACCCGCCGGCATCCACGCGGAACGGGCGTCCGCCGACGATTTCGCTCACGACCTCGTGCGCCGTCGGGTCTGGGCGGGGTCGCGGCGCGCGCGGTGCCGATCGTGACCCCCGGCCGCGGGCGGGCCGGATTTCGCGTGGTGCCTCGGGCCGCACGATCACCCGGACGCTGCCGTCCGCCGGCTGGACCAGGTCGATGCGCCCGGGCGCAAATCCCTCGAGGCCCCGTGCGACCTCCTCGATCTCGCTCGTCACCAGCGGCAGGTCGGTCACGCCGATCACCCGGTGGCTGCGCGCCGCGAACGGTCCGATGCGCCCGGCATCGTCCACGTGCAGGCTGACCCGTGTTCGCCACCGCGTTCCGTCGGACGTCTCATCCGCGCCGGCGCCCCGCATCGTGACGACGGGTTCCGCGATGCCGCCGAACCGACGGAGCGCGTCTTCGAGCACGCGCTGTTTGAGCACGCGCTGATGGTCCAGCGCGATGTGGCCGAAGTCGGCGCCGCCCGGGCGTTCCTCGGGTGGATTCGCGATGTCGGCCGCGCTCCAGACATGCGCCTGACGATGCCGCGAGGCCTCGAGCACGTCGATCGCCTCCGCACGCCAGAACGACGACTTTCCGGTCTCGGTCAACCGCACCCGCACGCGCTCGCCGGGAACCGCGTCGGGGACGAACACGACGCGGTTCTCGTGGCGGGCGACGAAGACCCCGCCGTGGGCGACATCCGTGATGTCAAGGTCGAGGAAGTCTCCGGGCTGCATCCCCCCACGCTAGAGGTCCAGCGAGAGCTGCGGGCTCAGTGCGCGCGAGACGCACGGATACATGACGCCGGCGGCATCCTTCTCGGCGTCGTCCGCCACCGAATCCAGGTGCAGCGGAGTACCCCCGGTCACCCGGAGTTCGCACGTTCCGCATACTCCGGATCGGCAGGATCCGGTCACGGGTGCGCCGGCGTCCTCCAGCACATCGAGGATGCTGCGATCCGCGGGCACGCGGAGCGAACCGATGCCCGGCATGTCCACCTCGATCGGACGCGCCACGACTCCGGCGGTGCGATCGGCCGCGACGAACCGTTCCAGATGGAGCCGCCCCGCCGGAACGACTGCGGCGAGTTCGTCCATGAGCGCGGCCGGGCCGCAGCAGTACACTTCAGCGGAACTGGCCGACGCCGCCGCGGCGGCGGGATACCGCCCGCGCTGCTCATCGGACGCGTGCACCGTCACCCGGCCCGGATATCGGGTGATCAGCTCGTCGGCGAACGGCATGCTGCGACGGGTGCGGCCGATGTAGACGAGCGACCAGTGACGTGATGCCGGAAGTGACGTGATCATCGAGATCAGAGGTGTGATGCCGATCCCCCCCGCGATGAAGAGGTAGTCATTCGCCGGCTCCAGGCCGAATCGGTTGCGCGGCGTCGTCACCTCGAGCGGGTCGCCGACGCGCAGGTGCTCATGGATGAAGCGGCTCCCGCCCCGCGACTGCTCCGCGAGCCGGACGGCGATGTCGAAACCCCACCGGTCGGCCGGGTCGCCGCAGAGGGAGTAGTGCCGCTCGAGCCCGCCCGGCACGTGCAGCACGACGTGGGATCCTGGCGTCCACACCGGCAATGTGCCTCCGCCTTCCGGCACCAGGCGAAGGCCGAGGACACCGTCGGCCAGCGGCACCCTGCGCGCGACGACCATGCGCAGCCGCTCGTTCCCGCGGGCGACGCGTGGCGAGCGGGCCGAGCGTCGGCGCTGCGCGGCGACCGTTCCGACGAGCAGGCGCACCACCACCGCAAGCGCAGTGACGACGATGAGCGCGGTCGACAGCACGGTGTACCACGAGGTGCCCGGGTCGGTTCCGGCGAGCGCCGCGTGAAAGGTGATGAGCGCGACCACCGCGTAGCTGAGGTAGTGCACGCCCTTCCACACCCGGTGCGGGAGCCAGCGGGCCGCGAGTGCGGAGAGCGCGACGCCGACCATGAGGTAGAGCGCGACGATGCCGAGCGCGACGGGCACAGGCTTGAACTCCGATGCGAACGGCACGAGGGTCGCGGCGACGCCGAAACCCGCCTGGTCGCGGAGGTAGGGGTCAAGGAGCAGAGAGCCGACGTGCACCAGGGTCATCGCGATCGCCGTGCCGCTCAGATAGCGGTGCAGGTCCTTGAGCCAGGCCGGGTTGTCGGCTGTACGCAGCACGCGTGTCGACAGGAGCACGCCCCAGAGCGCGGTGGCGGTGAGGAGGGTCCAGGCAATGATCGCGCTCGCACGGGAGACGTACCACCAGAACTGCGGATCGTTCATCGGTAGCGGCTCCAGTTCGGCGAGACGTGCTCACCGCCGTCCGCGGTCACCGCGAGTCCCGCGGCACCCTGGGTCGGGAGCCAGGCGAGGAACGCGTCGAGCGGGCGGAGGAAGCCCGGTTTCGTCAGGGATTCCGCCCGCGCACCGGTCGGCGCGATGACGGTGACGGCCTGCACATCGGTCTCGATGCTCCGGATGCTGCGCGGGTCGAGCAGGTGGTGCGCCTGTGTGCCGTCCGGAGCGGTCCAGCGGAGCTTTCGCCGGCTCGACGTGGCGACGGCGCCCCTGGCGAGACGAATCACCGCGAGGTGCCGGCCCGGCTGGAAGGGGTCCTCCACGCCGATGCGCCACGCGACACCGTCGGGCGCATGCCCGCCGACCACCACGTCGCCGCCGAACTGGGCCATCGCTCCGAGGGCTCCGTCGGCGATGGCCTGTTCGACCGCGAGGTCGGCGGCGAGGCCTTTGCCTATGCCGCCGGGGTCGAGCGTTGTGCCGCGTCCGAGTGAGACGTGATCGCCGTCGATCGATATCGAGTCGACGCGACCGGGCGCGACCGCCGAGGCAGGCAGCAGCGTGCTTCTCCCCGGGTCCACGCGCGAGGTCCCGTACCCGGCGGCGACGAGAGCCGGAAGCAGCGTCGGGTCGAAGTCGCCGTCGGTGCGCCGGTGGGCGTCGAGCATCTCGCGGACCAGGCGGACGGTGTGCGGGTGCACCTGCCGCACCGCGCCCTCTGCGAGGTTCAGCGACGTGATGTCGCTGTCGGTGAGGAATCGGCTCCAGCGCGCTTCGAGGTGCGCAGCAAGGGCGAGCCCCGCCCGGGCGGAGCGGTCGTCGGCACCGACCACCGTCATCGCGAACAGGTTGCCCATGCGGCGTGCGCGGAGGGTCGCTGTCACGGGGAGATCGCCGCTCGCGGCGGCGGCCAGCACGGCATCCCGAGCGATGTGCGAGATCACGTCAGCCTCCGGAGCCACCGGTCGTGGCGTCGACCGGCGCGGGGGCTGGTGCAGGAGCGGGGGCAGGTGCCGGAGCGGGGGCAGGTGCCGGCGCGGGCGCCGGGGCAGGCGCCGGAGCGGGGACGGCCACGGGGGCTGGGTCGGGCGCTGAGGCGGGCGCGGGTGTGACACCTGCACCCGACGGCACCTCGGCGGGCGCGGGCAGGTCATCCTGCGGGAACAGCAGGAATCCGGTGAGCATGCCGGTGAATGCGAGCCCCGTCGCTGCGCCGACCGCGGCTCGCGCGATTCGCGCCGGGTGCCGGCGATCAGTCGTCATCGTCTTCATACCGGTCGTCATCGGATTCGCTCTCGTCGTCGTACTCCTCGTCATCGCCCTCGGAAGACGATGATCCGCCGGTCGTGCCGTCGACTCTCGGTGCCGGTGCCGGTGCCGGTGCGAGCGCGGGTGTGGGCCTGGGTACGGTCGACGTCGAAGGCACTGTCGATGCCGCGGGTGCGATCGCGCCGGGTACCGGTCCAAGCGGTGAGTCGCCGCTCGGGCCGATCACGCTTGAGGACACGCCATCCTGGGACTCGAGCAACCCGAGCGTCTGGGCGTTCACGGCCATCGCCGCCGACGCGGCAGCGACGACGCCCAGCACGGAGAGGGTGGTGACGATTGTGGTCTTCATGACGACGACGCTACGGACTGGACGGTGAGCGACCGCCCCCGAGACGTCCAAGATTCATCCAATTTCCGTGACTCACCCGTGCGCACGTCGTCGTGCACCGAGAATGGGGCCATGAGGGTCCTGCTGATCGAAGACGACTCCGCGATCGCGGCGGGGATCCTCGATGCCCTGCGCCGGTCGGGATTCGACGCAGCGCACGCGGCAACGGGTGCGGAAGGTCTTGCCGCGGTGGAGGCCGGGACCACCGAGGTCGTGCTCCTCGACCTCGGCCTGCCCGACATCGACGGGGTCGAAGTCTGCCGCCGCATCCGAGCGACCTCGACACTTCCCGTCATCGTGGTCAGCGCGCGCGACGACGAGCTCGACCGGGTGCTCGCCCTCGAGATGGGGGCCGACGACTATCTCGTGAAGCCGTTCGGATTCCGAGAGCTGGCCGCACGGATTCGCGCCGTCATGCGCCGCGTCACCCAGGAGGCGGCGGGTGACGACGCGTCATCTGCCCGCACGCTCGGCGCACTCATCCTCGACCCGCGCAGCCGCAGGGTGAGCCTCCGAGGGAACGCCGTCCACATGACGGCGAAGGAGTTCGAACTGCTCGAGTACCTGACCAGCGACCCCGGTGCGGTCATGCGTCGCGGCGACATCCTGAGGGACGTGTGGGGCACGAGCTGGTACGGCACGACGAAGACTCTCGACGCGCACGTGGCCGCGATCCGCAAGAAGCTCGGAGACCCCGCCTGGATCGAGGCGGTGCGCGGGATCGGCTTCCGGTTCGAGGCGCTGCTGTGACGGCGCCCAGCGGCGGCGCACGAGTATGAGGCTCCGGCTCATCCTCGCCATGACCGGCTTCACGCTGCTGATGCTGGCCGTGCAGAACGTGCCCTTCGCGTTCTACCTCACGGGAGTCGAACGCGAGCGCATGGTCACCACGCTCGAACGCGACGCGTTCGTGCTCGCCGGCCGGCTGGAGGACCTGCTCGAGGCGGGCACCGCAGCGACCGATCCGGCGGCGGCCCGCGTGGTCGCCGAGTACAGCGCCTCAAGCGGCGCCCGCGTCGTCGTGGTCGACGCCGAGGGGGTCGCCGTCGCGACGAGCGACGCCGACCAATCCCGTGTGGGGGCCTCCTACGCGAGCCGGCCTGAGTTCGCGGCAGCGCTCGAGGGACGCATCGCGACCGGAGAGCGAGACTCCGAGACCCTCGGCGTGCGACTTCTCTACGTGGCGGTGCCGGTGCTGAGCGCCGAGGGAGTCCTGGGCTCGGTGCGGCTCAGCTACCCGGCGCAAGTCGTGACGGATGCCGCGATGCGACAGGTCTGGGGCCTCCTGCCGGTCGCCGCGACCACAGTCGTGCTCGCGGGACTCGTCGCGTTCGTCTTCGCATCGGGGGTGACCCGTCGGCTGAGGCTGCTCCAGGCGGCCACCGACGGTCTCGCGAGGGGCGATCTCGAGTCGCGCGCCGAGGAGGGCGCCGGCGTGCCGGAGGTACGATCGCTCGCCCGTTCCTTCAATCTGATGGCGGAACGGCTGCAGGCCCTGATCGAGCTGCAGCGATCCTTCGCCTCCGACGCTTCGCACCAGTTGCGCACCCCGCTCACGGCGCTGCGGTTGCGGCTCGAGGGTGCGTCGGAGCTGATCGAATCGGATCCGGACGCCGCCGCCGAACGACTCGCCGCCGCCGACGCCGAACTGGATCGCCTCGGCTCCCTCATCGAAGGGCTGCTCACCTTGAGCCGTGCGGAGGCTGAATCGGCCACCACTGCCGTGTACGACGTTGCCGCGATCGCCCGCGAGCGGGTCGAGCAATGGATGCCGCTGGGCCAGGAGGCGGGGATCACCATCCGCTACGAGGGGGCGACCGTCGCTCCCGCGGTGGCGATCGAGACAGCGCTGGAACAGGTGGTCGACAACTTCATCGACAACGCCCTCGGTGCGAGTTCCGCCGGCTCGACGATCACCGTGCGGGTCGAGTCGACGGACCGCGTGACCGTCCACGTCCTCGACGAGGGACCCGGGCTCTCGCCCGCGCAGCGCGCGCGAGCGTTCGACCGATTCTGGCGGGGCTCCTCCGACGGCGAGGGCAGCGGCCTCGGCCTCGCGATCGTCGAGCGCCTCGCCCGGGCCAGTGGCGGATCCGCTCGGCTCGAACCCCGCACGGGCGGCGGGCTCGACGCATCCCTCACACTGCCGGGCGCACCACGCTGACCGGTGACGGCGCCTACGCTGGAGCGCATGCGCGTGTGCCTGGCATCCACCTCCCCGGCTCGTCTGATGCTGCTCCGCCACGCCGGGATCGAGCCGCTCATCCGAGCCCCGCGCGTCGATGAAGAAGCTGTCATCGGCGCCGTCGAGGCGCACGAAGGACGCACGCTCGCCCCGGACGAACACGTGCTGCTCCTTGCTCGGCGCAAGGCCGCGGACGTCGCGGCATCCCTCGCGGCAGAGGACCCGGAGTTCGACGGGCTCATCATCGGCGGAGACTCGATGTTCGAGCTGGGCGGCGACGTCTTCGGCAAGCCGCACACGCCAGAGGTCGCTGCCGCGCGCTGGCGCGCCATGCGGGGACGCACCGGAATCCTGCACTCCGGACACAGCGTGTTCCGGCTTCGACCGGGCGCCCCGCCGAGCGAGGCGCACGCGGTGGCCGCGGCATCGGTCAGCTTCGTCGCCGACATGACCGATGCGGAGATCGACGCCTACGTCGCCTCCGGCGAACCCCTCGAGGTCGCGGGGGCTTTCACTGTCGACAGCCTCGGCGGGGCGTTCATCGAGCGCGTCGAGGGCGATCCGTCGACCGTTGTGGGGATGTCGCTCTCCACCGTGCGGCGCCTCGTCGCGGAGCTCGGCATCGCGTGGCCTGACCTCTGGAACGACCCGACGCGCTAGGAGGGTCTCGCATACGATTTCGCGAGGATCTTGTGCGGGTGATCCAAAGATCAGCAGGTTGCGCTGGGTAGGCTGGCATCCATGCCTGAAACCGTGAGTACGCCGATCACCAAAGTGCTCATCGCGAACCGCGGCGAGATCGCTGTCCGCGTGATCCGCGCCGCACGCGACTCCGGCAAGGGGTCGGTCGCGGTCTATGCCGATCAGGATCGCGACGCTCTGCACACCGGGCTCGCCGACGAGGCCTATGCGCTCGAGGGCTCCACCAGCGCCGAAACCTACCTGTCGATCGAGAAGATCCTCTCGGTCGCGCGTCGCTCGGGAGCGGATGCCATCCACCCCGGCTACGGCTTTCTCGCGGAGAACGCCGACTTCGCGCGCGCCGTCATCGACGCCGGGCTGGTCTGGATCGGTCCGTCGCCCCAAGCGATCGAAGCGCTCGGCGACAAGGTCACCGCCCGCCATGTCGCCGCGAGGGTCGGCGCGCCCCTGGCCCCCGGCACACCCGGTCCGGTGTCGGGCGCCGACGAGGTCATCGCCTTCGCACAGGAACACGGTCTGCCGATCGCCATCAAAGCGGCCTATGGCGGCGGCGGACGCGGGCTCAAGGTCGCCCGCGAACTCGACGAGGTCGCCGAGCAGTTCGAGTCGGCGACGCGCGAAGCCATCTCGGCGTTCGGACGCGGCGAGTGCTTCGTCGAGAAGTACCTCGACAAGCCCCGGCACGTCGAGACGCAGTGCCTCGCGGATGCCGCCGGAAATGTCGTCGTGATCTCCACGCGCGACTGCTCACTGCAGCGGCGCCACCAGAAGCTCGTCGAGGAGGCCCCCGCGCCGTTCCTCACCGACGAGCAGAATCGCACGCTGTACGAATCGTCGAAGGCCATCCTCCGCGAGGTCGGCTACGTCGGCGCCGGCACCTGCGAATTCCTGATCGGAGCAGACGGCACGATCTCCTTCCTCGAGGTCAACACGCGCCTGCAGGTTGAGCATCCGGTCTCCGAAGAGGTGACGGGCATCGACCTCGTCCGCGAGCAGTTCCGCCTCGCCGAGGGGGGCACGCTGGACTACGGCGACCCGCGACCGACGGGGCACTCCTTCGAGTTCCGCCTGAACGGCGAGGACCCGGGTCGCAACTTCCTGCCGCAGCCCGGTCGCATCCACCAGTTCAAGACGTTCGGTGGGCCCGGCATCCGGCTCGACTCCGGAGTGACGGCCGGTGACAGCGTCAGCGGGGCATTCGACTCGCTGCTCGGCAAGATCATCGTGACCGGCCGTGATCGTGCCGAGGCGCTCGAGCGCTCCCGTCGGGCGCTGGACGAGTTCGAGGTCGCCGGCATGCCGACCGTGCTCCCCTTTCACCGCAAGGTCGTCCGCGACCCCGCCTTCACTGCGGTCGACGGGCGGTTCGGCGTCTACACGAGCTGGATCGAGACCGAGTTCGTCAACGACATCCCGCCGTGGGACGGGGAACTCGAATCTCCGGCAGAGCCGGAGCCCCGGCACACGGTCGTCGTCGAGGTCTCCGGCAAACGCCTCGAGGTGAGCCTGCCCGACCGTATCGCGCACGCGCCCGCGAAGGTCCGCCGACCCGCATCGGTGCCGCCCTCGCGTCGGTCGCACTCCGTCGTCGCCGCCCCGGGTGCTGCGGGCGATTCCGTCAAGGCGCCCATGCAGGCGACGATCGTCAAACTTGCCGTCCGCGAGGGCCAGCAGGTGATCAAGGGCGACCTGGTCGTCGTGCTCGAGGCGATGAAGATGGAGCAGCCGCTGCAGGCGCACAAGGACGGCGTCGTCGGCGCGGTCGATGCGGCGCCGGGCACGACGGTGTCGGCCGGTCACCAACTGCTCACGATCTCCTGAGCCTCCCGGCGCCGCCCCCCGCCCGCCTCTGGCCGGCTCAGGTGATCGTGTCCTCGTCGGTGGTGACCTGGTGCATCGCACGGGTCGCGTCCGTGATCGAGCCGGTCAGTGACGGGTACACGGCGAAGATGCGAGAGATCTGGTCGACCGTCAGACGACGCTCGACGGCGATCGCGATGGGGTAGATCAGCTCCGAGGCGCGCGGGGCGACGATCACGCCGCCGATCACGGTGCCCGACCCTTCCCGGGCGAGGATCTTGACGAATCCATCCTTGACGCCCATCATCTTCGCGCGCGGGTTTGCGGCCAGTGGCAGTTTGTGGACGTAGCCGTTGATCGCGCCGGACTCGAGATCCTTCTCCTGCCTGCCGACCGTGGCGATCTCGGGTGCGGTGAAGATGTTGGCGGTGATCCGGCGGCGGTCCAGCGGAATGACCGTATCTCCCAGCGCGTGGAACACCGCCGTCCTCCCCTGCATCGAGGCGACCGACGCCAGAGGCACGAACGTCGTGCAATCTCCGGCGGCATAGACGTTGGGCACCGACGTGCGCGCGACCCGATTGACCCGGATGTGCCCGGATCCCGTCAGCTGAATCCCCGCCTCCGTGAGGCCGATTCCGGCCGTGTTGGGGATCGAGCCGACGGCCATGAGGCAGTGGCTGCCTGCGATGGTGCGACCGTCCGAGAGCGTGACCACCACGCCCGTGCCGGACCGTTCGACCCGATCGGCGCGCGAGCGCGCGAGCACGGTCATGCCTCCGCGCGTGAACACCTTCTCGAGGACGGCGGCGGCATCTCGATCCTCCCCGGGAAGAACCTGGTCGCGACTGGAGATCAAGGTGACCTTCGCGCCGAGGTTCATGTAGGCGGACGCGAACTCAGCGCCCGTCACCCCCGAACCCACGACGATGAGGTGATCAGGCAGTGTGGACATGTCGTAGAGCTGCGTCCAGGTGAGGATCCGCTCGCCGTCGGGCTGCGCGCTCGCAAGCGCACGGGGAGAGGCACCGACCGACACGACGAGTGTGTCCGCCTCGACCCGGTCGAAGTCCGTCCCCCCGGGGCCGGTGGAGACGACGATCGAGTTGCGGTCGTCCAGCCGTCCGTGGCCTGAGACGATCCGGACCCCCGCATCGACCAGCTGTGCCCGCATGTCGTCGGATTGCTGTCGCGCGAGCGACAAGAGGCGCCTGTTCACGGCAGCAAGATTGATCGCGATCTCGGGCTTCATCGGACTCCCGCTGTCCGACTTCGAGAACAGCTGAACCCCGAGGTCGGAAGCCTCCGCGATGGCCACCGCGGCATCCGCGGTCGCGATGAGACTCTTCGACGGGACGACGTCTGTCATGACGGCCGCGCCGCCGACGCCGGCACGCTCGACGAGCGTGACTTCAGCGCCGAGCTGGGCGGCGGCGAGTGCCGCTTCGTATCCGCCGGGACCGCCGCCGAGGACGGCGACGCTCTGGTTGCTCACGAAGCTCACGGACATGCCTTCCATTCTCTCAGTCCGCGCGCGGCGCACAGCGACCGGCTCCGCCTGGCCCGTGGGCCTCTGGATTCATAGAGTAGGACCATGTCCGATTCGATCACCCACCCTCTCGACGACCCGGGCGCTGACCCGTTCGCCGTCGCCGCCGACGCTGCCGCCGATATCGCCCGTCTGACGGGAGTGGACCGGCACGACATCGCCCTCACCCTCGGCAGCGGATGGGGCAAGGCCGCCGACCTTATCGGCGAGACGACCGCCACCCTTGCGGCCACCGATGTGACCGGCTTCAGCGCGCCCGCGCTGGCCGGCCACGTGGGGTCGCTCCGCAGCATCCTCACCTCGTCGGGCAAGCGGGTGCTGGTCATCGGGGCCCGCACGCACTACTACGAGGGCCACGGCGTCCGCCGCGTCGTGCACAGCGTGCGCACCGCGGCCGCGACCGGGGCGAAGACGATGGTGCTCACCAACGGCGCCGGCGGGATCAAGCCGACGTGGACCCCCGGCCAGCCCGTGCTCATCAGCGACCACATCAACCTCACCGGAGATTCTCCGCTGGAGGGCGCGACCTTCATCGACCTGACCGACCTCTACTCGACACGGCTGCGCGACCTCGCCCGTCACGTCGACCCGTCGCTCGAAGAAGGCGTGTACTGCCAGTTCCGCGGTCCGCAGTACGAGACTCCCGCCGAGGTGCGGATGGCCAAGACGATCGGAGGACACATCGTCGGCATGTCCACGACCCTCGAGGCGATCGCCGCCCGCGAGTCCGGCATGGAGATCCTCGGCTTCTCGCTCATCACCAACATGGCCGCCGGCATCCAGACCACTCCCCTCAGCCATCGCGAGGTGCTCGAGGCCGGGCAGGCGGCAGAGCCGGTGATCTCGGCGCTGCTCGCGCGCGTGATCGGCCAGCTGTGAGCGTCGCCGCCGCCGCGCGCGCGTGGCTCGCGCAGGATCCGGACCCGGTCACGCGTGCTGAGCTGACCGACCTCATCGCCCGGGCCGACGGCGGGGACTCCGCGGCCGCCGCCGATCTGGAGGATCGCTTCGCCGGGCGTCTCGCGTTCGGCACGGCGGGCCTGCGCGGGCGCCTGGGCGCGGGCAGCAACCGCATGAACCGGGTCCTCGTCGGGCAGGCGGCGGCCGGACTGGCCGCCTACCTGCGCGAGAAGGCCGCGGGGGCGACCCCGACCGTCGTGATCGGCTACGACGGAAGACGAAACTCCGATGTGTTCGCGCGCGACAGTGCGGAACTCTTTGCGGGGGCGGGCCTTGACGCGGTGCTGCTGCCCCGGTTGCTGCCCACACCGGTCCTCGCCTTCGCTGTGCGCCATCTGGGCGCGGCCGCGGGCGTGATGGTCACGGCATCCCACAACCCGCCCGACGACAACGGGTACAAGGTCTACCTCGGAGGCACGGATGAGGGATCGCAGATCGTGTCACCGGCCGACGGCGAAATCGCCGCACACATCCAGCGGATCGCCGATGCCGCAGACCTCGGCGCGCTGCCGCGCTCGGAAGCATACGAGATCGCCGACGAGGGCGTCATCGAGGCGTACATCGCCGAGACGGCGATCGTCGCCCCGGCGCCGGCGGGCGCAGCCGGGATGACCTGGGTGTACACCGCGATGCACGGCGTCGGCTACGAGACGCTCGCACGGGTCCTGACGACGGCGGGCTACCCTCTGCCGACCGTGGTCGAGCCCCAGATCGAGCCGGATGGACGCTTCCCGACGGTCGCGTTCCCGAATCCCGAAGAGCCCGGCGCGATGGATCTCGCGTTCGAGACCGCGCGCGCGGCCGGGGCGGAGTTCGTGCTGGCGAACGACCCGGATGCCGACCGGCTCGCCGTGGCCATCCCCGACCCTGCCGCGGATGGCGGCTGGCGGCGACTGTCCGGCAACGAGGTCGGACTGCTGCTGGGCTGGCGTGCGGCCGAGCGCGCGTCGAGCGGCGCACTCGCGTGCTCGCTCGTCTCTTCGCCCGGGTTGCAGGCGGTCGCCGAGTACTACGGGCTGGACTTCCACGCGACCCTCACCGGGTTCAAGTGGATCTCACGCGCCCCCGGGCTCGTCTACGGCTTCGAGGAAGCCCTCGGGTACCTCGTGAACCCGGGCTCCGTGCGCGACAAGGATGGGATCTCAGCCGCCGTGGCTCTGCTCGGCATGATCGCCGAGGCGCGCGAACAGGGCGAGACCCTCGCCGACGTGATCCGGCGCTTCTCCGACACCTTCGGTGCCTTCGCGAGCGGGCAGGTCTCGATCCGGGTGGTGGATGTCGCAGAGATCCGGACCATCATGGCGGCGCTCCGGGAGCAGGCGCCGACATCCATCGGCGACACCGGCGTCGCACGCGTCGAAGACCTGCTCGCCGGTGCGGAGGGGGTGCCGTCGAGCGATGTCCTGCGGATCTGGCTCGTCGACGGCTCGCGCGTGATCGTGCGCCCGAGCGGCACCGAGCCGAAGCTGAAGGTGTATCTGGATGTGCGCGGTGACACTCCGGACGATGCAGCCGCGCGCGTCCGCGCGCTCGATGCCGGTGCTCGGGCGCTGCTGGCGTCGCTGCAGCGCTGAACGCTGCTGCCGCCCCGGGTGCTCCGGGTGAGGGGGAACACGGCGCCCCGCGCCCGGACGCACACCGCGGCTAGGCTCGAGCACGTGCTGCTGAACCAACCCGTCGTGCTCGAGAACGCCCACGTGCGGCTCGAGCCGCTGAGCCGGGGCCACGCGGATGATCTGGCCGAGGCCCGCACGGGTCTGGAGTACGCGTGGTACACATCTATCCCGGCCGACGTGCCGATCGAGATCGAGCATCGTCTGGCCCAACATGCCGCGGGCAGCATGAACCCCTTCGCGGTGCTCCGCGACGGGCGCGCGGTCGGCATGACGACGTTCTGCGGCATCGATCAGGAGAGCCCGCGCGTCGAGATCGGCTACACCTGGCTGTCGCCGGGCGTCCAGCGCACCGCCGTGAACACCGCCGCGAAGCTCCTCCTGCTCGCGCACGCGTTCGAGGAGTGCGGTGTGATCGCCGTCGAGTTGCGCACGCACTTCCACAACCTGCAGTCCCGTGCGGCGATCGCGCGGCTGGGTGCGCGCCAGGACGGCATCCTCCGCAACCACCGGCTGGGACCCGACGGGAGCCCGCGCGACACCGTGGTCTTCTCGATCCTCCCGCACGAATGGCCCGGTGTGCGGCGGGGCCTCGACGAGCGCCTGACTCGCGGCTGAGCAGCACGGACTCCCGCAGATGGTCGTGATCTCCGCAGGATCTGTCCCGGTCGCTGCGGAAACCGCAGGATTCTGCCCGGTTGCCTCTTTCCCGCACGGGCACGAGAATGGCGGGGAAGGAGACGGATCGATGTGGACGCCGCTCGAGATGGATGCCGCCCTTCGCCGCGCGGCCGTCGTGCTCCTCCCGGCCGACGTCTTCGCGGATCTCGATGGGACTCGCGGTCTCGCGCTCATCGACGATGCGCTCCCCCGCCACGCCGAACGAACGGACCCGCAATGACTCAGGCCACCCGTACGATCCGCATCGGATCCTCCCATGGGCTCCACGCACGACCGGCGAAGCTGTTCGCGCAGGCGGTGAAGGACTCAGGCACCCCGGTGACGATCGCGAAGGGATCGGGGGCTCCCGTCAACGCCGCGAGCATTCTCGGCGTCATTTCGCTGGGCGCGGAGAAGGGCGACTACGTCACACTCACCGCGGAGGCGGAGAACGTCGAAGAACTGCTCGACACTCTCGCCGACCTGCTGTCCGCCGACCACGACGAGAACTGAAACCGAGAAGAGACACGACCATGAGCGAACTGCGAGGAGTCGGCATCGGGCTGGGCGTGGCCCAGGGTCCGGTCGCACGGATGGCAGATCCCCTGCCCGCCCCGGAAGACACGCCGAGCACGCTGAGCGTCGAAGACGAGACGGCGCGGGTGCGCGAAGCCGTCGCCGCCGTCGCCCGTGAGCTCGAACAGCGCGGATCTCACGCGGGAGGCACAGCCCGCGACGTGCTCGAGGCGCAGGCCATGATGGCCGAAGACCCGAGCCTGGATGCAGAGATCGGCACCCGCCTGGCGGCGGGAAAAACCGGCGAGTTCGCGGTGCACGATGCGTTCGCCTCCTTCCGCGACACCCTCGCGGCGATGGGTGGGTACCTCGGCGAACGAGCCGCCGACCTCGACGACGTCGCACAGCGCGTCGTCGCGCGGCTGCGGGGTCTCCCCGCGCCGGGCGTCCCTGATCCGGGTCACCCGTTCGTCCTGGTCGCGAAGGAGCTCGCACCGGCCGACACGGCCCTCCTCGACCTCGACACGGTGCTCGCGCTGGTGACCACTGACGGCGGCCCGACCTCGCACACCGCGATCTTGGCTCGTGAGAAGTCGATCGTCGCGGTCGTCGGCGTGGGCGCTGCGAAGGATCTCGTCGATGGCCAGACCGTGATCGTCGATGCCGCCAAGGGCGTCGTGACCGTGCACCCGACCGAAGAGGAACTCACCCACGCACGGCACCGCGCCGATGCCCGCGCGGCGGCGACCTCGGCGCCGATCACGCCGGGCGCTCTCGCCGACGGCACCGCGATTCCGCTGCTGGCCAACCTGGGCAAGCCCGGTGGCGCCGACGAGGCTGTCGAGCTCGGGGCCGAGGGCGTCGGCCTGTTCCGCACCGAATTCCTCTTCCTCAGCTCGACCAACGCCCCCACCGTCGACCAGCAGACGAGGGCCTACACCGAGCTGCTCACCGCTTTCCCCGGCCAGAAGGTCGTCGTACGGGCATTGGATGCCGGCGCCGACAAGCCGCTGGCCTTCCTCAACGACGCGCACGAAGAGAACCCCGCGCTGGGACTGCGCGGCATCCGCGCGCTGCGTGCGAGCGAAGACATCCTGCGGGAGCAGCTAACGGCACTGCAGCAGGCCGACGCCGCGACCGAGGCCGACCTGTGGGTCATGGCCCCCATGGTGGGCACCGTGGAAGAGACGGAGTACTTCACGTCGCTGTGTCGCGAGTACGGCATCAAGACGGCCGGAGTCATGGTCGAAGTGCCCTCGGCCGCGCTCATGGCCGACAGGGTGCTCGCGATCGCCGACTTCGCCTCGATCGGGACGAACGACCTCACCCAGTACACGATGGCCGCCGACCGCCTGCTGGGCTCGGTGTCCAGTTTCCAGGATCCGTGGCACCCGGCCGTCCTGCGGCTGATCGGGATGACCGGCGCAGCCGGCAAGGCCCAGGGCAAGCCCGTGGGAATCTGCGGCGAGGCCGCAGCAGATCCGCTGCTCGCGGTCGTCCTCGTGGGTCTCGGAGCGACGAGCCTGTCCATGGCGCCCACGGCCCTGGCCGACGTCCGCGCCGCCCTGCTCAAGCAGACGATGCGAGACGCCGAGCGCATCGCGTCGGCGGCGCTGGGAGCCGCCGACGCGGCCTCGGCGCGAGCTGCGGCCCAAGCGGCCGCAGACGACCACACCTCGGCGTAGTCGACACCGTTCCGGCCGGTCAGCCGCCGAAGCCCTCGCCGATGAGCTCGATGAGTTCTTCGCGCTCCTCGATCGACAGGAAGGCCCCGGCGGCCGCGTTGAGCTGGAACGCCTCGAGATCCTCCAGCCGGTAATCGAAGGTCTCCGCCAGGAGCGCGAGTTCGCGGGTGAGCGAGGTGCGGCTCATCGTGCGGTTGTCGACATTGACCGTGACGGCGAACCCGAGCTGATACAGCAGATCGAACGGGTGGTCTTCCAGGGTCGTCCCCCAGGCCGCGATGGCACCGGTCTGCAGGTTCGACGACGGCGAGAGCTCCAGCGGGATCTCGCGATCGCGCACCCAGCGGGCCAGATCGCCGAAGGTCACCAGCACCTCGTCGCCCTTCTGCTGAATGACCTCGAGGTCCTCGGCGATCCGCACACCGTGGCCCAGGCGCAGCGCGCGGCCGTCGATGAGCGCCGAGCGGATGGACTCGAGACCGGCGGCTTCTCCCGCGTGCACCGTCGCCGGGAAGAACTGGGCCGCCAGATAGTCGAAGGCAGCGCGGTGGTTCGACGGGGGGAATCCGGCTTCCGGGCCCGCGATGTCGAATCCGACGGCGCCGCGACTGCGGTACGCGACGGCAAGCTCCGCGATCTCCAGGGAACGATCCGTGTGCCGCATCGCGGTGATCAGCTGTCCCACCCGGATGTCGCGGTCAGAGCCCGAGACGGCATCCTCGCCCTCCTCGATGCCCTCCTGCACGGCCTCGACGGCTTCCTCCAGCGACAGCCCCCCGGCCTGATGCTGCTCAGGCGCCCAGCGCACCTCGCCGTAGATGACCCCGTCGGCCGCGAGATCCTCGACGAACTCACGCGCGACCCGGCGGAGGCCGTCGGCGGTCTGCATGACCGCGGTCGTGAGGTCGAAGGTCTTCAGGTACTCCACCAGGGAGCCCGAGTCGCTCTGCTCCGCGAACCAGTCGGCGAGGTCGCCGGCATCCGATGACGGGATCTCGAATCCGATTCCCTCGGCGAGCTCGATGATGGTCTGCGGACGCAGCGCCCCATCCAGGTGGTCGTGGAGCGACACCTTCGGCAGGGACCGGATCGAGACGCCGTCGAGCGTCGTGTCACCGTGCTGTTCGATAGCCATGGGGTTCTCCAGGAGATTCGGGTTCGGGTGTTCAGGCGGTGATGCGTTCGAGGACGAGCGGGGAGGATGCCGGCGCGGTCGCGCCGATCTCCCACGCGCCGTCAAGGGCGTCCAGTGCGCGCGCAAAGCGGTTGCCATCATCGGCGAGCAGAGTGAACATCGGCTGTCCGGCGCTCACCCGGTCGCCCGGTCGCACGTGCAGGTCGATCCCGGCCGAGTGGACGACGGGGTCCTCTGCGCGCGCACGCCCGGCGCCCAGACGCCACGCGGCGACGCCGAACGGCAAGGCATCCATGCGGGCGACGACGCCCTCCGTCTCGGCGACCACGGTGTGCGTCTCGCGCGGAGTGGGGAGCGCGGCATCCGGGTCGCCGTCCTGCGCACGGATCATCCTGCGCCATGCGTCCATCGCGCGGCCGTCCTGCAGCGCCTTCGCGACGTCAGCGTCGGGCTGACCGGCCAGCGCCAGCATCTCGCGGGCGAGCGCGAGCGTCAGTTCGACGACGTCGGCGGGGCCGCCGCCGGCGAGCACCTCGACCGATTCGCGCACCTCGTTCGCGTTGCCGATCGTCCGTCCCAGCGGCGTGTTCATGTCGGTCAGCAGTGCCGTGGTCGCCACGCCCGAGTCCGTCCCCAGCGCAACCATCGTGCGGGCGAGTTCGCGGGCCCTGTCGACATCGCGCATGAACGCGCCCGACCCGAACTTCACGTCCAGCACGAGCGCGCCCGTGCCCTCGGCGATCTTCTTGGACATGATCGACGAGGCGATCAGCGGAATCGCTTCGACCGTGCCGGTGACGTCGCGCAGCGCGTAGAGCTTCTTGTCGGCCGGGGCAAGCCCCGATCCGGCGGCGCAGATGACCGCGCCGACGCCCCGCATCTGCGCGAGCATCTCCTCGTTGCTGAGCGCGGCGCGCCACCCGCGAATCGATTCGAGCTTGTCGAGGGTGCCGCCCGTGTGACCGAGGCCACGACCGGACAGCTGCGGGACCGCAACGCCGAACGCGGCGACCAGCGGGGCCAGCGGCAGGGTGATCTTGTCTCCGACGCCGCCGGTGGAGTGCTTGTCGACGGTCGGCTTGCCGAGTCCGGCGAAGCTCATCCGCTCGCCGGAGGCGATCATCGCCGCCGTCAGCACCCGGATCTCGTCGCGTCCCATGCCGTTGAGGAGCACCGCCATAGCGAAGGCCGCCATCTGCGCGTCGGCGACGTAGCCGCGGGTGTAGGCATCGATCATCCACCGCAGTGCGTCTTCGGGGACTGCCCCTCCGTCGCGTTTGGCGCGGATGACATCCACGGCATCGAAGGGCTCGACGGCCGGACCCTGCGTCTGCTGAAGACTCATCGGGCGGCTTCAAGATCGCGGGGTCCGAAGGCATCCGGCAGCACTTCGTCGATCGTCCGGATGCCGGAGACGGTCTCCAGGAGCATTCCGGGCAGCGCGAACTCGTAGAGCAGCTGCCGGCAGCGTCCGCACGGCATGATGGTCTCGCCGTCGTTGTTGACGCAGACGAACGCGACGAGCTGTCCGCCGCCGGACATGTGCAAGTCGCCGACCAGTGCGCACTCGGCGCACAGGCTCACCCCGTACGAGGCGTTCTCGACGTTGCAGCCCGAGACGATGCGGCCGTCGGCGACGAGGGCCGCCGCCCCCACCCGGTAGCGCGAATAGGGCGCGTAGGCGCGCTCCATGGCCTGGGCGGCGACGCCGCGCAGTTCGTCCCAATCGATGTCGGTCACGATCTCATCCCTTGATGTACGGCTTGCCGGATGCGGCGGGTCCTCGAATCTGCCCCGCGAAGCCGGCGACCGCGAGGATCGTGACGACGTACGGCAGCATGAGCATGAACTCACTCGGGATCGGCGTCTTGAGGATCGTCAAGAGGTTCTGCAGGTTCGTCGCGAACCCGAACAGGAGCGCAGCGAGGGTCGCGCGGATGGGGTCCCAGCGACCGAAGATGACCGCGGCCAAAGCGATGAAGCCCAGGCCGGCCGTCATCTCCTTGCCGAACTGCGGAACCGATACCAGCGTGAAGTAGGCACCGCCGATGCCGGCGATGGCGCCGGCGAGCGACACGTTCCAGAACCGGGTGGCATTCACCTTGATGCCGACCGTGTCGGCCGCCTGAGGATGCTCCCCGACGGCGCGCAGGCGCAGACCCCAGCGGGTGCGGTAAAGACCCCACGCAACGACGGCGACAGTGAAGAACATCAGATACACGATGAACGTCTGATTGAACAGCACGGGTCCGATGACCGGGATCTCGCTCAACACCGGGATCTGGATGCGATCGAACCGCTCCGGGCGATTGAGCTCGGTCTCGTTGGGCACCAGCAGCGCGCCGTAGAGAAAACCGGTGAGGCCCGTCACGAGGACGTTGAGGACGACACCGACGATCACCTGGTCGACGAGGTATTGGATCGCGAACGCCGCCAAGACGAAAGAGACCAGCACACCGCCGATCATCGCACCGACCAGCCCGATGAAGGGGCTGTTCGTGATGCTCGACAGCAGCGCCGCCGAGAACGCTCCGAGCAGGAGCTGACCCTCGATGGCGACGTTGACGACACCGACGCGCTCGCCGATCACGCCGCCGAGGGCACCGAACACGAGCGGGACCGAGAGCGAGACCGCTCCGAAGAGCAGGCTGGAGACGGGCACGAGCCCGCCGGCGGCGGCCCACACGAGGAAGGCGAAGACACCGAGGACGCTGAAGACGATCGTGAGCCACAGCGGAGTTCGTCGATACGACCACGCCGCCCACGTCGCCCACAGAGCGAGGAGGAGCAGGAGGACCAGGGCCGCCCAGCTGGTCGCGCCCGTCGGAACCCCGATATCGGGCAGTGCAACGGCCGAGGACGGGTCGCCGAGGCGGAACGTGGAGGTACCGCTGCGCGGAGCCGAGAGAAAGAGCGCACCCAGCAGCGCCACGACGACACCGAAGACGATCGGCACCTTGAAGTGACGCTCCTTGACCACTGCCAGCTGGATCGTTCCGTCGTCGGCTTCGAGCGCTGAAGTGCTCATGCTGCCACCGCCTTCTTCGCGGCCTTGGCTCGGGCTTTGGCGGCCTTCTCGACGTCCGTCTTCGGGAGGAAGAACACTGCGCGCAGCAGGGGAGGCGCGGCGATCAGCAGCACGATGAGCGACTGGACGACCAGGACGATGTCGACCGGAATGCCCTGGGCCTGCATCGAGAAAGATCCGGCCTTCAGCGCGCCGAAGAGAACTCCTGCCGCGAACGTGCCCCACGCGCGGCTTCGTCCGAGGAGCGCGACGGTGATCGCGTCGAAGCCGATACCCGCATCGATCGTCGCGCCGAAGCCGGTCGTCACATTCCCCTGAATCTGATTCATCGCGCCGAGGCCGGCGAGGCCACCGGCGAACACCATCGCGTACACGTACATGCGTTCCACATTGATCCCCGCCGCGCGCGCCGCATGCGGGTTCTCGCCCACCGCGCGCAGGCGCATTCCGAGGCTCGAGCGCTCGATGAGCCACCAGACGAGCAATGTCGCCAGGACGACCACGACGAATCCCCAGTCCAGCGCGGGGAACAGCGGTCCCAGCAGATCGGGGAACTGCGCCGATGCGGGCGTCGGCCGTGTCTGCGGCTGATTGCTGCCGGGCATCTGCAGGAGTCCGGGGGTGCGCAGCATCCACAGAAGAAGGTAGAACGCCACATAGTTGAGCATGATCGTGAGGATCACCTCGTGCGCGCCGGTCCTCGCCTTGAGCAGCCCGACGAGACCGCCCCAGAGCGCCCCGCCGACGATGCCGGCCATCAGCGTGAGCGGGAGGTGGATCCACATCGGCAGGTCGAGATTGAAGGCGAACAGCCCCGCGAACAGTGCTCCGATCAGCATCTGACCGCGCGCACCGATGTTGAACAGGCCGACGCGGAAGGCGAGCGCCACGCCCAGGCCGGCGGCGATGAGCGGCGCGGCGAACCCCAGCGAGTTCGTCAGCGGCCGAATCTGCGCCGCGAAGTCCGCGCCGCGCGGATTGAACACCGCGCCGCGGAAAAGGGCTTCGTAGCCGTTGTAGACGGCGTTCCACACCGCGACGATCGTGTCGCCGGGACGCGAGAAAAAGTAGCCTGCGGCGCTCTGGACCTCCGAATTGGTGACGGCGATGAGCACACCGCCGACGACCATCGCGAGCACGATCGCGAGGAAGGTCGTCACCGCGCTGCCCCGCAGAATCTCCTTCATCGCGCTGTTCGCGCGCGAAGGACCGGGGGTCTCGTCACTGGTCATGCGGCCACCTCCGGTTCGGTGGCGCCCGCCATCATGAGCCCGAGGATCTCGCGCGGAGTACCGCCGGGAACGATCCCGACGATCGTCCCGCGATACATCACCGCGATGCGGTCGGCCAGGGCGGTGACCTCGTCGAGCTCGGTCGAGACGACGACGACGGGAATGCCGGCATCCCGCGTGTCGATGATGCGCTTGTGGATGAATTCGATCGACCCGACGTCAACACCCCGCGTCGGCTGCGCGGCCACGAGCAACCGGAGATCACGGCTCATCTCGCGCGCGATCACGACCTTCTGCTGGTTTCCGCCGGACAGGGTCTCCGCCAGGGCGTCGGGCCCCTGAGTGCGGATGTCGTACTCGGTGATGCGGGCGCGCGCGAACTCATCGAGCGCGCCGCGCCGGATCGTCCCCAGGCGCGAGAAGTCGGGGTCGGTCGACCGGTCGAGAATGAGGTTCTCCGCGACGGAGAACCCGCCGACCAGGCCGTCCTCCGTGCGGTCTTCGGGGACGAATCCCACCCCGCACTCGAGGATGCCGCGGACGCTCTTGCCGAGGAGTTCTTCGTCGCCGAGTCGGATCGAGCCTTCCGCGCGTGCCGCGAGGCCGACAATGGCTTCGACGAGTTCGGTCTGACCGTTGCCCTGAACTCCGGCGACAGCGAGCACCTCGCCGGGCCGCACGTCGAAGCTGACATCGTCGACGACGATCGCCCCGGTGGAGGTCAGCACCCGGAGGTCGCGGATCTGCAGCCCGCCCTCGCCCGGCTCGGACGGCTGCTTGTGCACGGTCAGCTCTACCGCGCGGCCGACCATGAGCGAGGCGAGTTCGGCATTGGTCGCAGTCGGAGACGCTTCACCGACGACGGCGCCGAGGCGGATGACCGTGATACGGTCTGCGACTTCGCGCACCTCGCGCAGCTTGTGCGTGATGAACACGATCGAGGTGCCCTCGTCACGGAGCTGGCGCATGATCGACATCAGCTCGTCGGTCTCCTGAGGCGTCAAGACCGCGGTGGGCTCGTCGAAGACCAGCACCTTCGCGTCGCGGGAGAGCGCTTTGATGATCTCGACGCGCTGCTGCACCCCGACCGGCAGGTCTCCGACAAGAGCGTCGGGATCGATCTGGAAGCCGAAGCGGTCGGCGACAGAGCGCACGTGCTCACGCGCCCGGGTCAGATCGAGCCGACCGAGCCCTTTCGTCTCCTCGTGCCCCAGCATGACGTTCTCGGCAACCGTGAACACGGGAATCAGCATGAAGTGCTGGTGGACCATGCCGATTCCGGCCGACATCGCGTCGCCGGGGCCGCGAAAGTGCTGGACGATGCCGTCCAGCACGATTTCGCCCTCATCGGCGCGGTACAGGCCGTACAGCACGTTCATGAGTGTGGACTTGCCCGCGCCGTTCTCACCGAGAAGAGCGTGGATCTCCCCCGGTTCGACCACGAGATCGATGTGGTCGTTGGCGACGAGGGTGCCGAATCTCTTCGTGATCCCGCGGAGCTCGAGCTTCATATCGGCCAATCTATCGACAACGGAGATCACCTCACACAGAACGGGGCCGAGAGGACTCACCCTCACGGCCCCGTTCTCGCGAGAATTCCTTACGGGGAGTTCGGCGACTCTACCGTGATGTCGCCGGCGATGATCGACGCCTGAAGAGCGGCGAGCTCGTCGAGCAGGCCGTCGGGCAGCTGCGACTCGAAGTCGTGGAAGCTCGAGAGCTTCACGCCCTCGTTGTCCAACGTGCCGATGTACGGCGCGGGGTCGAAGTCACCCGTCGAGGCGGCAATCGTCGCATCGTAGACGGCGACATCGATCGCCTTCATGATCGACACCAGCGTGACGTCGGTCACGCTCGGGTCGGCGACGGCGAGGTCACTGTCGACGCCGAGCATCAGCGTATCGGTGCCACCGTCGGCGATGGCCGCTGCAGCGCTCTGGTAGATCGGGCCGCCGACGGGGAGGATGACGTCCACACCCTGGTCGAGCACGGACTGGGCAGTCTGCTTCGCTGTGTCATTCGCGTCGAAGCCGCCGGTGAAGGCGCCTTCCTGCGTGGCGGTGTCCCATCCGAAGACCTGGACGTCGGCGCCCTTGTCCTCGTTGTACTTCTCGACACCGAGCTGGTAGCCGTCCATGAACACGGCGACCGACGGGATCTGCATTCCGCCGAACGTCCCGACCTTGTTCACACCCGACTCGGCCGACCACGCGGCGGCGGCATAGCCGCCGAGGTACGCCGCCTCGGCCGTGTTGAAGACGAGCGGCTTGATGTTCGGTGCATCGGGCGCGCCGTCAAACACCGGGTTGCCGTCCGCGTCCACAGTCGTGCCGTCGGCGTAGTCGTCGATGATCGCGAAGTCGAGTTCGGGGTTCGCGGTCGCGGCCTCTACCGTCGCGGCGGCGAGCTTGAACCCGACGGCGATGATCAGGCTGCAGCCCTCCGAAACCGCGGTCGCGATGTTGGGCGCGTAGTCGTTGTCGTTGGTCGACTCGAACTCGAGAGGCTCGATGCCCAGCTCGTCGGCAGCCTTGTCCATTCCGTTCTTGGCGGACTCGTTGAACGACTTGTCGTTCCAGCCTCCCGCGTCTGAGATCAGGCAGGGCTGGAACCCGTCCACGATCTCACCGGCGGCGCCGCTGCTCGTGGGAGTGGCCTCGGGTGCGGAGCCGCAACCGGCGAGGGCGATGATGAGTCCCGCGGCCGCGGTGATGCCGGCGAGCTTCTTGGTGGTCGAAATGGTCAATGCAGCCTCCACATTGATATGACCGCGGATTTCGCGGACGCACCTGACGAAGTTACCGAGTGCGACCCCCGATCTGCACGCTCCTTCCGCCCCTCCGCAGGAATGGTTACAAAGACGCAATCAAGCCGTCACGCGCCCGGCATGCTGTGCACTCTGCGGCTGAGCAGATCTACAGGACGTCGCTGCCACCGGTGAGCTTGAGCGCGTCGACGACGCCCTTGACGCGCTGCGCGTGTTCGCTCGTGGTCACCAGCAGCGCGTCGGGCGTGTCGACGACGACGATGTCCTTGACGCCGATGAGACTGATGACGCGGTCCGTGTGGCTGACGACGATGCCGCTGGCCGCGTCGGAGAGGATGCGTGCGTTCTCGCCGAGGATGGCGAGATCGTTCTTCCGGCCGTGCGAATTGAGCTTCGCGAGACTCGCGAAGTCACCGACGTCGTCCCAGTCGAAGTGCCCCGGTACGACGGCCAGACGCCCGCGCTCGGCGGCTGGTTCGGCAACGACGTAGTCGATCGCGATCTTCGGGAGGGTCGGCCAGATGCGATCGACCGCGGGGCCCCGGCGATCGCGGTCGTCCCACGCTTCGGCGAGCGCGATCAGTCCCGCGTACATGTCCGGGTTGGATGCTTCGATCTCGGAGAGAAGAACGTCTGCGCGCGAGATGAACATGCCCGCGTTCCAGAGATAGTCACGATCGGCGACGTACTGCTTCGCGGTCTCGAGGTCGGGCTTCTCGACGAAGCGCTCGACGAGTGACGCATCGCGCGCGCCGTCGACGATGAGCTCGTCACCCCGCTTGATGTACCCGAACCCGACCGCGGGTTCCGAGGGCGTGATCCCGATCGTGCAGACATAGCCCTCGCGCGCGACCTCGACGGCGTCGCGGACCGCGAACTCGAACACGCGCGTGCCGCGAATGACGTGGTCGGCGGCGAACGAGCCGATGATCACGTCCGGCTCGCGGCGGTGCAGGATCGCCGCGGCCAAGCCGATCGCAGCCGCCGAATCGCGCGGCTCCGATTCGAGGATCACATTCAGATCGGCTATGCCCGGCAGCTGCTCTTCGACGGCCGCGCGGTGGGCACGCCCGGTGACCACGGCGATCCGGTCGGGACCGGTCAGCGGTTCAAGACGGTCCCAGGTGTCACGCAGCAGCGAGTGACCCGACCCGGTGAGGTCGTGCAGGAACTTCGGGGCATCCGCCCGAGAGAGCGGCCAGAGTCTGCTGCCCACACCTCCAGCGGGGATGACGGCGTAGAAGTCCTCGATCGGCTGGGGCATGCCTCGAGAGTACCGCCCGTCACCTTCCTCCCCGAAAGTCGGCATCGCGCCCGGTGTTCCTCGATCTGCGGAGAACTTAGGTCGACCTCACTCGCTCACAGCCGAGGACGACACATAGGATGATGGATGCGCCCGCGTGCGACGCCGAGGGCCGAAACGCCCCGGGGATTCGTCCCCCGTCGTATCGAGGTGTCCGATCACCCCCAGGGAGGACGAAGTGTCTGCACCAGCACGCGTCACGACGTCGGCAGCTGAAACCACGTCCAGGACCCCGCGCGGCACGCTGTACCGCGGCCGAGAGGGCATGTGGTCGTGGGTTCTGCACCGCATCACCGGCATCGCCATCTTCTTCTTCTTACTGGTGCACGTACTCGACACGGCGCTCATCCGCCTCTCGCCCGAGGCCTATGACACGGTGATCGGCACCTACAAGAACCCGATCATGGGCATCGGCGAGCTCGTGCTGGTGGCCGCGATCGCCTATCACGCCTACAACGGCCTGCGCATCATCGCCGTCGATCTGTGGCCGTGGGCCACGCGCCACCAGCGTCAGCTGTGGTGGGGCGTCCTCGGCCTGTGGGCCGTGACGCTTGCGGGGTTCGCGCCGCGTCACCTGATGAACGTGTTCGCCAGCACGGGAGGGGGAAACTGATGACCGCCGACACGCTGGCCGCTCCCCGGTCGCCGCAGGGCACCGACCCCCGCATCCGGAGGAAGGGCCCCAACCTCGAGAAGTGGGGCTGGCTCTACATGCGCATCTCCGGCGTCGTGCTGGTGGTGCTCATCTTCGGCCATCTGTTCACCAACCTCGTGGCGGGGGAGGGCATCCACGCGCTTGACTGGGGCTTCGTGGCCGGCAAGCTCGCGAACCCCTTCTGGCAGGTGTGGGACATCCTCATGCTGTGGCTGGCCCTCATCCATGGCGCCAATGGCATGCGCACGATCGTCAACGACTATGTGACCGGCGAAGCGGTGCGCAAGACCCTCGTGTGGGCGATCGTCGCGGCCGCGGGCCTGCTGATCGTCCTCGGCACGCTCGTCGTGTTCGCGTTCGACCCGTGCAACGGCGTGACCACCGACAGTGCGTTCTGGGAGGCCTGCCAGGCTCTGTGAGTCGGGTCGGCGACGAAGAGTAGACGAAGAGGCATCCTGACGTGAGCAACTATCCCGACGCCGTCCTGAAGGACGGCGTGTTCTACCACGAGTTCGACGTCGTCATCGTCGGCGCCGGAGGCGCGGGCATGCGAGCCGCCATCGAGGCCGGCCCCGGGGCGAAGACGGCCGTGATCACCAAGCTCTACCCCACGCGTTCGCACACGGGTGCGGCGCAGGGCGGCATGGCGGCGGCGCTCGCCAACGTCGAAGAGGACTCGTGGGAATGGCACACCTTCGACACCGTCAAGGGCGGTGACTACCTCGTCGACCAGGATGCCGCGGAAATCCTCGCGAAAGAAGCCATCGACGCCGTCATCGACCTCGAGAACATGGGCCTGCCCTTCAACCGCACCCCCGAAGGCAAGATCGACCAGCGCCGCTTCGGCGGGCACACCGCCGACCACGGCAAGACCCCCGTCCGCCGAGCGTGCTACGCCGCGGACCGCACCGGTCACATGATCCTGCAGACCCTCTTCCAGAACTGCGTCAAGCTGGGCATCAACTTCTTCAACGAGTTCTACGCTCTCGACCTGATCACGGTGAAGGATGCCGACGGCAAGACCCAGATCGCCGGTGTCGTGGCATACGAACTCGCGACCGGCGACCTGCACGTCTTCCACTCGAAAGCCGTGATCTTCGCGACGGGCGGCTTCGGAAAGATCTACAAGACGACGTCCAACGCCCACACTCTCACCGGCGATGGCGTCGGCATCATCTGGCGCAAGGGACTGCCGCTCGAGGACATCGAGTTCTTCCAGTTCCACCCGACCGGACTCGCCGGGCTCGGCATCCTGCTGACCGAGGGCGCCCGCGGCGAGGGTGCGATTCTGCGCAACGCCTCGGGAGAGCGATTCATGGAGCGTTATGCCCCGACGATCAAGGATCTCGCTCCCCGCGACATCGTCGCCCGCTGCATGGTCAAAGAGGTCCTCGAGGGCCGCGGCGCCGGCCCCAACAAGGACTACGTCTACCTCGACTGCACGCACCTGGGCGCGGAGGTCCTCGAGACAAAGCTCCCTGACATCACCGAGTTCGCCCGCACCTATCTCGGCGTCGACCCGGTCACCGAGCCCGTGCCGGTCATGCCGACCGCGCACTACGCGATGGGCGGAATCCCGACGAACACCGACGGCGAAGTGCTGCAGAACAACGACACCGTCGTGCCGGGCCTCTACGCCGCCGGCGAATGCGCGTGTGTCTCGGTGCACGGCGCCAACCGACTCGGGACCAACTCGCTGCTCGACATCAACGTGTTCGGCAAGCGATCCGGACGCAAGGCGGTCGAGTACGTTCAGACGGCCGAGCTCGTCCCGCTCCCCGAGGACCCCGCCAAAGAGGTCCGCGAGCTCATCGAGGGCCTTCGCAACAACCCCGGCGGCGAGCGGATCGCCGTCCTCCGCAAGACGCTCCAGGAAGAGATGGATGCGAACGCGCAGGTCTTCCGCACGCACGAGACGCTGACCAACGTCATGGGCACGATCCACGACCTCCGCCAGCGGTACAAGAACATCCACGTCGATGACAAGGGCAAGCGGTTCAACACGGATCTGCTCGAGGCCGTCGAACTCGGCTTCCTGCTGGATCTGGCCGAGATCGTCGCCTACGCTGCCCGCAATCGCAAGGAGAGCCGCGGCGGCCACATGCGGGAAGACTACGAAGCACGCGACGACGAGAACTACATGCAGCACACGATGGCCTATCTCACCGGTGACCCGCATTCGCCGGATCCCGATGATCACATCACGCTGGGTTGGAAGCCGGTCGTCTTCACCAAGAACGACAAGGGCGAGTTCAACTACCCGCCGATGGAGAGGAAGTACTGATGACCCTCGTTGACGCTTCGGCGGTGGAATCAGCCGCCGGCACGGATTCCGGCATCCAGTCCTACCTGGTCACCTTCATCATCCGCCGCTTCGATCCCGAGATCGACGACGAGCCGCGCTGGGTCGACTACGACGTCGAGCTCTACCCGACCGACCGCGTGCTCGATGCGCTCCACAAGATCAAATGGGAGGTCGACGGCTCGCTCTCCTTCCGCCGCTCGTGCGCGCACGGCATCTGCGGGTCCGACGCGATGCGCATCAACGGGCGCAACCGCCTGGCATGCAAGACGCTGATCAAGGACCTCGACATCTCGAAGCCGATCTATGTCGAGGCCATCAAGGGCCTGCCCCTGGAAAAGGATCTGATCGTCGACATGGAGCCGTTCTTCGCGTCGTACCGCGAAGTGCAGCCCTTCCTGATCGCGAACTCGAAGCCCGAAGCCGGCAAGGAGCGCGTCCAGTCGATCGCCGATCGCGCCATTTTCGATGACACGACCAAGTGCATTCTGTGCGCGGCATGCACCTCGTCGTGCCCCGTGTTCTGGACCGACGGCCAGTACTTCGGCCCCGCGGCGATCGTCAATGCACACCGCTTCATCTTCGACTCGCGCGACGATGCGGGCGACGTGCGCCTCGACATCCTCAATGACAAAGAAGGCGTGTGGCGCTGCCGAACGACCTTCAACTGCACCGAGGCCTGCCCCCGCGGCATCGAGGTGACCAAGGCGATCGCCGAGGTGAAGCAGGCGGTTCTGCGCGGTCGTTGATTCGGCCGCAGGGCTCGGTCGCCGGCAGTCGATAGTCTGTGGCCGTGAGCGAGCACGACAGGCAGTCGGATGCGGATTGGCGCGCACTGTGGGAGCATTCCGGCCTGCGTGAACGCTGGGACGAGCCGATCGAGCGTGCGACCGAGCTGACGCGCAAGACGCTCGCCTGGTTTCCGATCCGGGTCTGGCGCCACTTCCTTCAGCACAATGGATTCCTGCTGGCCGCCGCGATCAGCTACCAGTCGCTCTTCGCCATCTTCGCCGTCATCTACTTCGGCGGCGCTGTCGTCGGGGTGTGGCTCGGCGGCAGCGAACCGGCGATCGCCGGCCTGATCGCCATCGTCAATTCGTACATCCCGGGCCTGATCGGGAACGGGGAGCAACCGGGACTGATCAGTGACGACGACGTGGCCGCCATAGCCCAGGCCTCGACCGGGGTGCTGGCGGTGACCGGTGCGGCGGCGTTCGTCGTCGCGATCTGGACGGCGATCAGTTTCGTCACGTTCACGCGGCGCGCCGTCCGCGACATCTTCGGCTTGTCGTTCGACCGCCGCAACTACGTCATCCTCAAGGCACGCGACCTGGTCGCCGCGCTGCTCTTCGGTATCGCGCTGGTCATCGGCGCCGTCGCGGCCTGGCTCGCCAGCGGTGCCGTGGGACTGCTGTTCGAGCTGCTCGGCGTCTCGGGCTCATCCGGGTGGGTCTCACTGATCGGTCGCGTGGCGTCGGTGGCAGCCGGGTTTGCGATCAACACGGCCGCCCTGGCCTCACTCATCCGCTTTCTGACCGGCACATCCTTGCACTGGCGGCTGATCTGGCCGGGCGCGCTGCTCGGCGGCGGGGCGCTCATCGTGTTGCAGGTGGGCGCCGGACTCCTGCTGTTCTACACCCCCTCGAATCCCCTGCTGGCCACGTTCTCGGTCTTCGTCGGCCTCCTCCTGTGGTTCCGGCTGGCCGGCATCGTGATCCTGGTGGCTGCGTCATGGGTCGCGGTGCGCGCAGCGGACGAGGACGTGCCGCTTGTCGAGCTTTCCGAGCGCGAACGGCGCGCCGCCGAGCACGCCGCCCTGTTGACCGCGGCGCGGGTGCGGGTCCGCGATGCGGAGCTCACGCGAGGTGCCGCACCGTGGTGGCGCGGGCTTCAGGCCGAGCGTGCCGTGCGCCGCGCCGAGGACGAGCTGGCGCGGGTGCAGGCATCCGCTCCCCCGCCGCCGCGGCGCGGACTGCTGGACTGAGCGTCACGGGCGCACCCTAGGCTGATCCGGTGCCCCGGACTCTTCGCATCGCCTCAGTCAACGTCAACGGCATTCGAGCCGCCACCCGCAACGGCATGTCGTCATGGCTCGAGGCCGCCGACGTCGACGTGCTGAGCCTGCAGGAAGTTCGTGCGGAGGCGACGCATCTGGTCGAAGCGCTGCCCGGGTGGCACATCGTGAACGACGAAGCCCTGGCCAAGGGACGCGCGGGCGTCGCCATCGCGGCGCGTGCGCCGATCGACATCTGGCGGGTCGACCTCGGCGACGGAACGCTCGACTCACGGGGGCGCTGGGTCGAGGCCGACATCGACGTGGATGGCGAGCGCGTGACGGTCGTCAGCGCCTACGTCTTCACCGGCGAGGACGGCACCGAGAAGCAGCTCGCGAAGTATGCCTTTCTCGACGCCATGGAGGCCCGGATGCAGCACCTCGGCGAGCTCGCGCTGATCACCGGTGACCTGAATGTCGGGCACCGGGAGCTCGACATCCGCAACTGGAGGGGCAACGTCAAGAAGGCCGGTTTCCTCCCGCGCGAGCGCGCCTACTTCGATCGCTTCCTCGGACCGGCCGGGAGCGATATCGCGTGCGTCGACGGTACGACCGGAATCGGGCTCGGCTGGGTGGATGTGGGACGTCGCTGGGCGGGGGACGTCCCTGGACCGTACTCCTGGTGGTCGAACCGCGGCAAGGCCTTCGACACCGACACCGGATGGCGGATCGACTACCACCTCGCGACGCCGGCGCTCGCGGAGCGGGTGGTCGACTATCGCGTCGTCCGCGCGCCGTCATGGAACACTCGGTGGAGCGATCACGCGCCCGTGGTGGCCGACTACGCGTTCTGACGCTCGGCGGGCCGCGCCGCATCGGCTCAATAGACTGGACAGGTGAGCAAACCCCGCCTGTACTCCGGAATGCAGCCTTCGGCCGACTCCCTCCAGATCGGCAACTACATCGGGGCGCTCATGCAGTGGCGCGACCTGCAGGAGTCGTACGAGGCGTTCTTCTCGGTCGTCGACCTGCACGCCCTGACGCAGCCGAGCAACCCGGCGGATCTTCGCGCCAAGACCCGCCGCACGGCCGCTCAGTACATCGCCGCGGGGATCGAGCCGTCGCGATCGACCCTGTACGTCCAGTCGCACGTGCGTGCGCACGCCGAGCTCGCGTGGATCCTGTCGACCATCACCGGATTCGGCGAGGCCAGCCGAATGACGCAGTTCAAAGACAAATCCGCCCGCTACGGCGCCGACGCGACCAGTGTGGGGCTGTTCACGTACCCGGTCCTGATGGCGGCCGACATCCTGCTGTACCAGACCGACATCGTCCCCGTGGGTGACGACCAGAAGCAGCACGTCGAACTGACCCGTGATCTCGCCGAGCGCTTCAACTCGCGCTACGGAGAGGCGTTCACGGTGCCGATGCCGGTGATCCAGAAAGACACGGCACGCATCTACGACCTCCAGAACCCGGCCGCGAAGATGAGCAAGTCGGCCGAGTCCGACGCCGGCGTGCTGTGGCTGCTCGATGACCCGGCCGTGTCGGCGAAGAAGGTCATGCGTGCGGTGACCGACTCGGACGGCACGGTGCGCTATGACCGCGAGAACAAGCCGGGTGTCTCGAACCTGCTCGTGATCTACGCAGCGCTCACCGGTCGCCAGATGCCGGCCATCGAGGATGAGTACGCCGGCCGCGGGTACGGGGATTTCAAGAAGGGGCTGGCCGACGTCGTGGTCGAGGAGTTCGGGCCCGTCCGCGCCCGCGCTCTCGAGCTGTTGGATGACCCCGCCGAGCTCGACCGCGTGCTCGCCGCGAACGCCGAGCGTGCAGACGAGGTCGCCGACGCGACCCTGGCCGACGTCTACGACAAGATCGGGCTCCTCCGGCGGCTGTAGGTCCTCCGCGGCCCCGGCGGCGCCGCGAGTAGGGTCGGAGGATGCAACCCGTGACCCTGCGGACGGAGCGCCTCGTGCTCTCTCCGCCGCGCGCGAGCGACATCGACGCGATCTACGAGGCGTGCCAGGATGCCGACATCCAGCGCTTCACGACAGTACCCTCCCCCTACGAGCGACGGCATGCGGAGGAGTTCATTCCTCGGGTCGCCGCGGAATGGGACGACGGCGTGCACCTGACCTGGGCGATGCGCGAGGGCGCCGTTCTCGCGGGCACGGTCGGGCTCTATCGCCTCGACGGCGCCGGAACCGGCGAGCTCGGATACTGGGTCTCCCCGTGGTCACGGCGGCGCGGGCTCAGCACGGAAGCCGCCCGCGCCGTGCTCGACTGGGGGTTCGCGCCGGAGGGGGCCGACCTCCACCGGATCGAGTGGCGCGCCGTCGTCGGCAATGTCGCATCGGCACGGTCGGCGCGCGCGCTCGGCTTCCGATACGAGGGGTACCTGCGCGATGGCATCGCCGGGGTCGACGACCGCGACGACTGCTGGCTCGCGGCGCTGCGGAGAACCGAAGACCGCGCCCCGTCCCCGTGGCCGGTGCTGGCGGACTGACAGTACTCAGGCCACGTGGCAGGATGTGCACATGCCGGAGATGCCGGAGGTGCAGGGCCTCGTCGATTTCCTCGCGGCGCGTGCAGCCGGGCTGAAGGTGACGAAGGCGACCGTCGCGAACATCGCGGCGCTCAAGACCTACGACCCGCCGCTCGACGCGCTCGTCGGGTCGACGGTGACAGCGGCCGCGCGGCACGGCAAGTTCGTCGATGTGATGACGGATGCCGGCATCCACCTCATCTTCCACTTGGCCAGAGCGGGATGGCTCCGGTGGTATGAGCAGCTGCCCGGCACCCTGATCCGCCCGGGCAAGAGCGCGATCGCACTTCGAGTCGCCTTCGACGACAAATCGGGATTCGATCTGACCGAGGCCGGGACCAGGAAGTCGCTGGCTGTCTACGCGGCCCGCGACCCCGGGGATGTGCCCGCCATCGCCCGGCTGGGTCCGGATCCCCTCACCGGCGAATTCACCCGCGACACCCTGGCGGGTCTGCTCGCGGGCCGGCGCACCCAGATCAAAGGCGTCCTGCGCGACCAGTCGATCATCGCCGGCATCGGCAACGCGTACTCGGATGAGATCCTCCACGCCGCGCGCATGTCACCGTATGCGCTCGCGACGGGTCTGGATGCCGACGACATCGATGCTCTGTATGCAGCGCTGAGTCGTACCCTGACCGAGGCGGTCGCGGCGGCTTCCGGCACGCCGCCCGCCGACCTGAAGGATGCCAAGCGACGTGGAATGGCCGTCCATGGCCGCCGCGGCGAGGCCTGCCCGGTCTGCGGCGACCAGGTGCGCTCGGTGTTCTTCGCCGACAGGTCGCTGGAGTACTGCCCGACGTGCCAGACCGGCGGGAAGCTGCTCGCCGACCGGAGGCTCAGCCGGCTGCTCAAGTAGGCGGTCGCGTTCTCGCCGAACGCAGCGCCGCGCACCTGCCGGACCCGGTCAGTCGGTGGTGCCCATCAGGATACGGGCATCGTCATCGACCCAGTCGATCGACTTGCCCACCGCCTTCTTCCACTGGCGATAGCGGCGGCCGGCCTCCACAGCATTCATCTGCGGCTCGAACCGCACGTCCTCCTGCCAGTGCGAGCGGAGCTCTTCCCGGTCCTTCCACAGGCCCACCGCGAGTCCGGCCGCATACGCAGCGCCGAGCGCCGTGGTCTCGACGATCTTCGGGCGCACCACCGGGATCCCGAGGATGTCTGCTTGGAACTGCATGAGAACCTCGTTGCGGGTCATCCCGCCGTCGACGCGCAGCTCTTCGAGCTCCCGTCCCGCGTCGGTCACGACCGCCTCGATCACATCGCGGGTTTGGAACGCGGTCGCCTCCAGCGCCGCGCGCGCGATGTGCGCCTTCGTGACGTACCGGGTGAGTCCGACGAGCGCGCCGCGCGCGTCGGGTCGCCAATACGGCGCGAACAGGCCCGAGAACGCGGGCACGAAGTAGGCGCCGCCGTTGTCGCTGACCGAAGCGGCGAGGGGCCCGATCTCTTCGGAGTCGCGGATGATCCCGAGGTTGTCGCGCAGCCATTGCACGAGCGACCCGGTGACGGCGATCGAGCCCTCGAGGGCGTAGCGGGCAGGTTCCTCGCCGATCCGGTAGGCGACAGTGGTGATCAGCCCCGCGCGCGAGCGCACGATGTCGGTCCCCGTGCTGACGAGCAGGAAGTTGCCCGTGCCATACGTGTTCTTCGACTCGCCCGCGTCGAAGGCGGTCTGTCCGAAGGTCGCCGCCTGCTGGTCGCCCAGAATGGCCGCGATCGGAACTCCCCGGAGCTCGGCGGGCCGGCTCACCTCGCCGACCACCTCGGCCGACGAGCGGATCTCGGGCAGCATGGCCCGGGGAATCCGCCAGACATCGAGGAGTTCCTCGGCCCAGTCCAGGGTTCGCAGGTCCATCAGCAGAGTACGGCTGGCGTTGGTCACGTCGGTGACATGGATGCCGCCGTCCGCGCCGCCGGTGAGGTTCCACACGACCCAGGTGTCCGGCGTTCCGAACAGGAGTTCCCCCGCCTCGGCGCGCTCCCGAGCACCGTCGACGTGGTCGAGGATCCATGCGATCTTGGATGCGGAGAAGTAGGTCGCCAGCGGGAGTCCCGTCTGCACGGCGAACGCATCGACGCCGTGCGCGGAGATCAGGCGGTCGATCGCCGGCTGCGTGCGGGTGTCTTGCCAGACCAGAGCATTGTGCACGGGCACGCCCGTGCGGCGGTCCCACACGACCACCGTCTCGCGCTGATTCGTGACGCCCACCGCGGCGATGTCGGCCGCCTGCAGCCCGGCATCCCGCAGCGCAGCGGCGAGGACCTCCCGGGCGTTCACCCAGATCTCGGCCGGGTCGTGCTCGACGCGCCCCGCGCGCGGGAAGATCTGCGCGTGCTCCCGCTGCGCGGTCGCGACGATGGACCCGCGTCCGTCGAAGACGATCGCGCGCGTCGACGTGGTGCCCTGATCGAGCGCGATCACATGATCTGCCACGTGGGTCTCTCCTTCGAGGTGCGTCCCTCCCACGCTACCGTGCTGCGATCGGCTCCCCCACCGGGATCGGGGGGCCCGCGGGGTCAGCCGCGTGCACCTCGGCCAGGGCGGCGTCGACTTCGGCCGCCTGCGCGGCGGCATCCCACCCGAGGACCGGCGCGAGCACCGCGGCGATCTCGACGGCGACGGGCGCCGTCGCCGCGCCGGTGAAGGCGATCGAGGTGCGACGCAGGAGCACATCGGCAAGGTGCACGACACGCTCTGTGGATGCCACGTACCTCAGCTCGCCGGTACTGTAGGCGGGCAGCGACTGCAGCGGCGCGTCGTCATCACCCAGAGCGTCGATCAGCCCCGAGGCCACCGTGCCGTAGCGATCGAGAAGCGTGGCCGCCCGGTCGGATCCGATGCCCGGCGAGTGCGCGGAGATCCACTGGCGACGCGCGCGTTCGGACTTCGGATAGCCCAGACCGCCGCCGATGGGAATGCCCTCTGTGCTGCGCACGCGGGGGCGGGCGAGCAGATCGAGCACGCGGTCGGTGAGGTGGGCCGCCGAGGCACGGAATGTCGTCCATTTGCCGCCGACGAGGCTCAGCACCGTCGCCTCATCGAGCCCGGGCGAGGTCTCGGCCTCGATGCGGTAGTCGCGCGAAACGAAGCCGGGCGCGACGTCGCCGTGCCCCGGCAACGGCCGCACGCCGGAGAAACGGTAGACGATCTGCTCGCGGTCCACGGCGATGCCCGGGAACACGTGCGAGATGAGATCGAAGAAGTAGTCGACCTCCGCCTCGGTGCACACGATCGGATCGGCCATGTCGTGTTCGAGATCGGTCGTGCCGACGAGCACTCTGCCCTTGAGCGGGTAGATCAGCACGATCCGTCCGTCGGAGTGCTCGAAGAAGATCTCGCGTCCGCCGGTCGCGAGAAACAGCTCCTCATGATCGAGGACGACGTGCGACCCTTTCGTTCCGCCCATGTAGTGCGTCCGATGGCCGAGGTCGCGGTTGGTCAGATCTGTCCATGGTCCCGACGCGTTGACGATGACGGATGCCGCGAAAGCGAACTCCCCACCGTCCTCGCCGCGAAGAAGCACGCGGCCGTCCCGAACCCCGATCGCCGCGGTGTAGTTCGACGCGCGTGCCCGCGCGCCGCCCGCACGAAGACCATCGCGAAGGAGATCGATCGCGAGCCGTTCCGGGTCCTGCAGGGATGCGTCCCAATAGGTGGCCGTGTACTTGACCCCGGGGTTGAGCTGAGGCAGTTCCTCGAGAGATCGCCTGCGACCGTGGAACGCGTGGCGGGGGACCCGCCCGCCACCGCGCGAGAAGGAGTCGTAGATGACGAGACCGATCTTGATGAGCGCTGCACCGCGCTCTTTCGGCTTGCCGCCGCCGTGGCGCAGGAATCGCACGGGCGCCGAGAGCAGGCCCGAGAACGTCGAGTAGATCGGGATCGTGGTCTGAAGGGGACGCACGTAGTGCGGGGCGATCTTCAGAAGGCCGTTGCGCTCCGTCACGGCCTCGTGAACGAGCCGGAACTCGCCGTTCTCGAGATACCGGATGCCGCCGTGGATCATATGGCTCGACGCCGCCGAGGCGCCCGATACGAAGTCGTTCTGCTCGACGAGCACCACATCCACACCCTGCAGTGCGAGATCGCGCAGCGTGGCCAGGCCGTTGACCCCGCCCCCGATGATGAGCACGTCCGCGTGCGGGCGCTCCCTCAGCTCCTCGACCCCCGTGCGCACTGTGTCCATACCCCGGCCCCCTCCTCTCCCAGGCTACGTCCGCCGCGGAACGCCCCGGCGCGTCGAGGCCGATCGGACAGCAACTCTTCATCCAGTATTCGGGAATGAAACCCACGCCGTCTCGTTGGGTAGGATTGAAGCAGTTCAACGTGCTCCGGGGTCGGTGAGAATCCGAACCGGCGGTGACAGTCCGCGAACCCTTCGTCACAGAGACCTGGTCTCGACGCGGGGCCGACCCGGTGAAATTCCGGGACCGACGGTGATCGACACAGTTCTTCGAGAACTCTTGTCGCTAGTCCGGATGGAAGGCAGCACGCAGCGTCGGTCACGACGTCTGCGGTGTCGACCGTACCCGGTGCCTCACAGGAGGAAGACCGATGGTCGCGACAGACCGTGAACGCCAGGCGATGCGTCGCGCGTTCGCCCTCGCGCTGAACGGTCCCCGGGGCGTCAATCCGCAAGTGGGCGCCGTGCTGCTCTCACCCGCCGGTGACGTACTCGCCGAAGGGTGGCACCGGGGCGCGGGCACGGCCCACGCCGAAGTGGACGCGCTGTCGCAGGTGTCGCCGCATGCCGTCCGGGGAGCGACCGCCGTCGTGAGCCTGGAACCCTGCAACCACTCCGGACGGACGGGGCCGTGCGCCGATGCCCTGATCGCCGCCGGTGTCGCGCGGGTCGTCTTCGCCGTCGCCGATCCAGGGCATGCGTCGGCGGGCGGCGCAGCGCGCCTTCGTGCGTCCGGGATCGACGTGGAAGCCGGTGTCCTGGAAGCCGAAGGGCGCGCGGTGCTGGACACCTGGCTCTCGGTGCAGGAGCTCGGACGCCCGCACGTCACCGTCAAGTGGGCGCAGTCCCTCGATGGGCGCGCTGCAGCCGCCGACGGCACGAGCCGATGGATCACCGGGCCGGATGCCCGCGCCGACGTGCATGTGCGGCGCAGCGCCGCCGACGCGATCGTCGTCGGCACCGGCACGCTGCTGGCCGACGATCCGGCCCTGACCGCCCGGCGGCCCGATGGAAGCCTTCACGAGCACCAGCCTCGCCCTGTGATCCTCGGCACGCGAGCGACACCTCAAGACGCGCGGGTGCGACGCCATCCCCTCCCGTTCATGCAGGACGGGGGCGAAGACCTGCCGGACCTTCTCGATCGGCTGCGCGAGCTCGGCATGCACCGCGTCTTCATCGAGGGCGGTCCGAGCGTGGTCAGCTCGTTCCTCCGCGCGGGTCTCGTCGACGATGTGCTGATCTATCTCGCGCCCACGCTGCTCGGCGGCCCGCGGGTCGCCGTCTCCGACATCGGAGTCGAGACCATCGTTCAGCAGCGCCGCCTGGCGGTCAGCTCCGTCACCCCGCTCGGCGAGGACCTGGTGATCCTCGCCCACCCGGCCCCCACCGAACAGGAGAACTGAATGTTTACGGGAATCATCGAAGAACAGGGAACCGTGACCGCGGTGGCGCCCTCCGGCGACGGTGTGCGCGTGACCGTCCGCGCTCCGCTGGCGGTCTCAGATGCACACCGCGGGGATTCGATCGCGGTCAGCGGAGTGTGCCTGACGGTCATCGAGCAGGGCGAGGACTGGTTCACGGCCGATGTCATGCGTCAGACGCTCGACATGTCGGGCCTGGATGCATTCGAGTCCGGCACGCGCGTGAACATCGAGCGCGCGATGGCCGCACACGACCGCCTCGGCGGACACATCGTGCAGGGTCACGTCGACGGCGTCGGCACGGTCACCGACATCCGGCCCGGGGCGCAGTGGCGCGTCATCCGGATCGGGATTCCGGCGGAGCTGGCCCCGCTCGTGGTGGACAAGGGATCGATCACGATCGACGGTGTCTCGCTGACCGTCTCGGACGCCAGCACCGCCGGCGACACACCGCAGTGGCTCGAGGTCTCACTCATCCCCGAGACGCTCGAGGTCACGACTCTGGGCGCCCGTGCGATCGGTGACACCGTCAACCTCGAGACCGACATCCTCGCGCGCCACGTTCAGCGCCTGCTCGCCTTTTCCGCACCGACCCATGAAGGAGGCTCCCGATGAGTCTTTCCACCATCCCCGAGGCCCTCGACGCGCTCCGCGCCGGGAAGCCGGTCATCGTCGCCGATGACGAGAACCGCGAGAACGAGGGCGACATCATCCTGTCCGCCCAGCTCGCGACGCCCGAGTGGCTCGCGTGGACGATCCGGTGGTCCAGCGGGTTCCTCTGCGCGCCGATGCCCGCGGACTGGGCCGATCGGCTGGACCTGCCGCCCATGGTGGCCGTCAACGAGGACAGCCGCGGCACCGCGTACACCGTGAGTGTGGATGCCGCCGACCGCATCTCGACGGGCATCAGCGCGGCCGACCGATCGCACACCCTCAACGTGCTGGCAGATCCGGCGTCCGTTCCCACCTCGGTGATCCGGCCGGGACACGTCCTGCCGCTGCGCGCCGTCGACGGCGGCGTGCGGGAACGCGCCGGCCACACCGAAGCGGGCGTCGAGCTCATGCGACTCGCGGGACTGCAGCCGGTCGCGGCGATCGGCGAGGTCGTCGCCGAGGACGGATCGATGATGCGCCTGCCGGGCCTGCTGGCGATGGGCGAGCGCGAGGGAATCCCGGTGATCACGATCGAGCAGCTGATCGCGCACCTGGACTCGAGCGAGGGCTCCCCCGTCGAGCACGCGCCGCGCCGCCGGGTGAGCCTGCGGGCAGAAGCC
Organism: Microbacterium sp.; assembly: GCF_011620665.1. Lineage (GTDB taxonomy): Bacteria > Actinomycetota > Actinomycetes > Actinomycetales > Microbacteriaceae > Microbacterium. The sequence goes on along the minus strand of NZ_WOYQ01000006.1, from coordinate 38,295 downwards.
CAGGTTCCGACATCGCACGGGCCCTTCCGTTTCCTCGCGTACAAAGATCGCGTCAGCGGCACCGACCACGTCGCGGTCGTCTCGGGTGACCTCACCGACGACGCACCCCTCGTGCGCGTGCACTCCGAATGCCTCACCGGCGAGGCGCTGGGTTCGCTCAAGTGCGAGTGCGGCCCTCAGCTCGATATGGCCCTCGACCTCATCGCGAGCCATGGCGGCGTCGTCATCTACATGCGCGGGCACGAGGGGCGCGGCATCGGTCTCATCAACAAACTGCGCGCATACAGCCTGCAGGAGCGTGGCCTGGACACCGTCGACGCGAACCTCGCCCTCGGTCTTCCGGCCGATTCGCGGGACTACGGCGCAGCCGCCGGAATCCTCGACGATCTCGGGATCACGAAGATCCGCCTCCTCACCAACAACATCGACAAGGTCACTCAGCTGCGCGATCGGGGGATCGATGTCGTCGAACAGGTGCCGCTGCTCGTCGGGATCGGCGCGAGCAACCATGAGTACCTGGCGACGAAGCGCGACCGTATGGGGCACCTCATCGATGGCGCGCTGCTTGACGGGGCCCTGAGCGTCAGAGAGGAGCCGGTGTGAGCGGGCACGGCGCACCCGACACCCAGCTCGTCGACGCGACGGGCCTGAACGTCGTGATCGTCGCCGGCCAGTGGCACCAGGTCATCAGCAACGGGCTGATCGCCGGTGCTGAGCGGGTGCTCGAGGCATCCGGAGCCTCATGGCGTCTGGAACGCGTCGCCGGTTCGTTCGAGCTCCCCGTCGTGAGCAGGGCGGTCCTGGATGCCGGGGCGGATGCCGTCGTGGCGCTCGGCGTCATCATCCGAGGCGGCACTCCGCACTTCGAGTATGTGTCGGCCGCAGCTACGGATGGACTCACCCGGGTTGCACTCGACTGCGGCAAGCCCGTCGGCTTCGGGCTGCTGACCCTGGATGACGAGCAGCAGGGGCTCGAGCGGGCGGGGCTTCCGGGTTCGCTCGAGGACAAGGGTGCCGAGGCCGCCGAGGCGGCGCTGCGCACCGCACTCCTCTTGCGCCGCCTGCGCGCCTGAGCCCCTTCAGCTAGTCTGAGGGTATGGAAATCCTGCGTCACGCCGTCGTCCTCGTCCATCTCGTCGGTTTCGCCGTCCTCTTCGGCTCCTGGGTCGTCGAGGCCGTCGGCGCGCGCCGGATCACCCCGATCATGACCTGGGGCATGCTCATCGCCGCTGTCGCAGGCCTCGCCCTCTCCGCGCCGTGGGGCATCACGGAGGAGTTGAACTACGCCAAGATCGGCACGAAGCTCGTCATCCTCCTGATCATCGGCGCACTCTTGGGCATCGGGACGGCCCGCCAGCGTAAGAGCGGCTCCGTGGCTCCGGCGCTGTTCTGGCTCGTCGGCATCCTGACCTTCGTCAACGCCGCTCTCGCCGTCCTCTGGCGCTGATCGCGCGCATGCCCGCCACCGCCGCGTCCCACGAGGACCTTCCAGACTGATTCGACAGGTAGTCCCACGCGCATGTCCTCCGCCTCCACCCCTGCCCCCGCCCTCGCTCCGGCCAATCCCCGCTCGCGGGTCATCACGGCGAGTCTCATAGGCACCACGATCGAGTTCTACGATTTCTACGTCTATGCGACGGCCGCTGTACTCGTCTTCCCGATCCTCTTCTTCCCGACCGGCAACGAAACCACGGCACTGCTGTCGTCATTCGCCGTGTTCGGAGCCGCGATGGTCGCGCGCCCGGTCGGAGCTGTCATCTTCGGGCACTTCGGCGACCGATTCGGCCGCAAGGCGACACTCGTCGCGTCTCTGCTGACGATGGGGATCGCGACGTTCCTGATCGGATTCCTGCCCACTTTCAACGAGATCGGCTGGTGGGCAGCGCTGCTCCTGCTGATCCTGCGACTCTTTCAGGGATTCGCGCTCGGCGGCGAGTGGTCGGGCGCCGCCCTCGTGGCCACCGAGAATGCACCGAAGGGGAAGCGCGCCTGGTACGGCACCTTCCCGCAGTTGGGTGCGCCCATCGGCTTCATCATCGCCAACACGATCTTCCTCGTCATCAACTTCGCGCTGCCGCACCCGGACGGACCCACCCAGCGCTCGGAGGCGTTTCTGGCCTTCGGCTGGCGGGTGCCGTTCCTCTTCTCTGCGGTCATGGTCATCATCGGCCTCTGGGTGCGTCTGCGCCTGGTCGAATCCGAGACGTTCGCGAAGGCCGAGTCCGCCGGCGCTATTCGCCGCTTCCCGCTCGGCGAGGTCATCCGTTCCCATTGGAAGAATCTCATCCTCGGCACGTTCATCATGCTCGCGACGTACGTCCTCTTCTACCTCATGACGAGCTTCACGCTCTCGTACGGAACGAAGCCGACGACGGATGCCGCTCGGGCCGCCGCCGACGCCGCCGGCACAGCATTCGACCCGAACACCTACGTCGCGGGGCTCGGATTCGGCTATACCGACTTCGTGCTCATGCAGATCGTCGGCGTCATCTTCTTCGGCGTCTTCACCCTGCTGTCGGGTCCGATCGCCGACGCCGTCGGCCGCCGCAAGCTGCTCCTCTGGGTGACGGGCGGCATCGCGGTCTTCGGTCTGCTGTTCAACGTGTTCCTGCTGCCGCAAGCGGATCCGAAGTTCACGGGCGCGCTCGTTCAGGCGTTCCTGGTCTTCGGCTTCGTGCTGATGGGTTCCACGTTCGGCCCGATGGGCGCCATCCTTCCAGAGCTCTTCCCGACGAACGTGCGCTACACGGGTTCGGCGATCGCGTACAACGTCTCCTCGATCCTCGGCGCCGCGCTTGCTCCGATCGTCGCCGTCGCGCTGTGGGCAGCCGCGGGTGGGCAGCCGTGGCTCGTGGGCGTCTACCTCAGCGGCTCCGCGATTCTGACGCTCGTCGCGCTGCTGCTGTCGAAAGAGACGAAGGACGTCGACTACGACGCCAATCTCGGGCTCGGCGAGACCGGATCACTGTAGCGCGATCGACGGAGCCCCCGGGGGAAGCGCGGGTGAGAATGGAACCACCCGATTCTCCAGAAAGCCGATATGTCCTCTGCCACCGCATCACCGCGTCGCCGCGGCCGCCGCTCCGCGCCCGAGGGCGGGCCCCGCGCTCGCCTCACGCAACTGCTCCCCTACATCTTCGAGCACAAGCGCGTCCTCGTCCTGATCGTCGTGCTGAGCATCGTCGGCGCCGGGGCAACTCTCGCCCAGCCGCTGCTGGTGGGGCAGATCATCGAGCGGGTGCAGAACGAACAAGGTCTCGGGACGCTCATCTGGGGAATCGTCGCTCTCGTGATCGGAGGTTCGCTCATCACGGGATACCAGCACTATCTCCTGCAGCGCACAGGCACCGCCGTCGTCTATTCGTCACGGCGCCAGCTGATCGCCCGGATCCTCCACCTCCCGATCAGCGAATTCGACTCGCGCCGCACCGGAGATCTCGTTTCACGGGTCGGCACCGACACGACGCTTCTCTACGCCGTACTGACCCAGGGCCTCGCCGATTCGGTCGGCAATGCCCTGCTCTTCATCGGAGCGATCCTCGCGATGGCCTTCCTCGACCCGATCCTGCTGGTGGCGATCGTCGTCGTCATCGGCCTGTCTGTCGGGGGCGTCGCCCTGCTGAGCGGCCGCATCCGCCGGGCGACACAGCAGCAGCAGGAGAAGGTCGGCGAACTCGCCTCCGGCGTCGAGCGAGCCATCGGCTCGATCCGCACCGTACGCGCCGCCGGTGCCACCGACCGCGAAACCGAAGCGGTGACCGCCGTCGCGACCGACGTCTACGGCATCGGCGTGAGGATCGCGAAGGTGTCGGCGCTCGTCGTCCCGATCGCCGGCATCGCTCTTCAGGTGTCGCTGCTGGTGGTGCTCGGCCTCGGCGGGTTCCGCGTGGCATCCGGCGCGATCCCGATCGCGAGCCTGATCACCTTCGTCATGTTCCTCTTCCTGCTTGTGGCGCCGCTCGGATCCTTCTTCGGGGCGATCACCTCCGTGAATCAGGCGCTGGGCGCCCTCGGACGCATCCAGGAGATTCTGGATCTGCCGACCGAGACCGCGGGCGATCCGCACCTCGCCCGCGGCGCGGTCGGCGACGTCGCGGGGTCAGATGCACTCGAGTTCCGCGACGTCCGCTTCCGGTATCCCGAGCACGTCGTCGCGGCTCGACGCAAGGCCGAGACCGAGGCACTTGCGGCCCTCGAAGACGCCCACGTCGACTCCGCGGCGATCACTCTGCCATCGGCGGAACAGGCCTCCCCTCGTGAGGTGCTGCGCGGGGTCTCGTTCCGCGTGCCGCGTGGAGCGCGTGTCGCCCTGGTCGGTCCGTCGGGCGCCGGCAAGTCGACGACGCTCGCCCTCATCGAACGGTTCTACGACCCGAGCGAGGGTGCAATACTCCTGAACGGGCGGGATGTGCGCACTCTCGACCGGCGTGACCTGCGCGCGCAACTGGGGTACGTCGAGCAGGATGCCCCGACCCTGGCCGGCACGATCGCCGAGAATCTGCGGCTCGCTTCGCCCGCCGCGAGTGATGCCGAATGCGAGAGAGTGCTCCGCGCCGTGAATCTCGGTGAGGTGCTGGAGCGCAGTCCCCTCCGGCTGAACGCTCCGGTCGGCGAGGGCGGCGTCATGCTCTCGGGTGGTGAACGTCAGCGGCTGGCGATCGCACGTGCACTGCTGGCAGCCCCGCCGATCCTGCTCCTGGATGAGTCGACGTCGTCGCTTGATGGGCTCAACGAACAGAGGATGCGCGACGCGATCGATGCCGTCGCGACCGGGCGGACCCTCGTTGTGATCGCGCACCGGCTGTCGACCGTGGTCGACAGCGATCTGATCATCGTGCTCGACCACGGCACGGTTGTCGGGCAGGGAACCCACTCCGACCTCGTCGAGACCGTGCCGCTGTACCGCGAACTCGCTCGGCACCAGCTGCTGGTGTGAGCCGATCCCCCGCCGCGCCGCAGCGCCGCCGCGCCGCCGACGGATCACACCACTCGCCGGTCGTGCGCGAACGTCGAGCGGATGCCACCCGTGATGTGCACGATCAACGGCAGGCGCACGCCGATCCGTCGGTCGGTCGTCTCGAGGGCCGACCGCACCTGGGTCAGCACGGTCTCCAGGTCAGCGCGAGGCCGCACCCGCACCCGGAGCACGACCGTGCGTCGACGCCGGTGCTCCGAGGTCGATGACGAGACGCCGAGCACGTCGGGCGTCGCAGCCAGCGCCGAGTGGAAGACCCCTTCGACGACCGCCGCGTCGATCGTGAGCCCGCCGTCCTCGAACGCAGCGCGAACGTGCCGCGGTGGGCGGGTCAGGATCACGGCGAGGGCGACGATGACCGCGACGACCAGCGGGGCGACGCCGACCCACATGAGAGCCGGCAAGCCGACTCCGAGTTCCTCCGCGAAACGCGCCCCCTGATCCAGCACGGGCGCGGGTGCACCGGTGACGAGCGGCCATGCTGCCACTGCGCAGACGGCGAAGGCGGTCAGAGCGAGCAGCGTGAGCAGCGTCCGGTTGAGAACGCGACCGCGGGCATTCATGACAGGTTTCCTTTCCTGGCCAGCTCTACCCGGGTCTTCATGTGCGTTCCTGCACCGAGGACCTCGAGCAGTTCGCCGGCGGCGCGCTCGACCTCGCTCGCGTCGACCGCGAAGCCGCTCGAGGGTGTCACGGCGATGAGGGCGCGGTGCCGGGTGACCCGCGTCGTGACCTGCGTCGCCGATACGCCCGCCGCATGCGCGCAGGTCCGCGAGAGCCCACCCGCCAGGATCGCGTCGTCGACGACGATCGGCGCGCGCTCGGTCGTCACGATGCGGCGGTGCGTGCCGCCGGGGGCGAGGGCGCCCCAGAGGCACGCCAGGCCCAGCACGAGCGCGATCCCCGCGACCACGCCGCCGAAGAATCCTCCTTCGGTCATAGCGGCGCGCACCGCGTCAGGAGCCACGAGTGCGGGAGGCAGGTCTCGTCCCCACAGAAGCGTCTCGACGATCACGAGGATCGCGAGGGCCATTGCGAGGATCAGAGCGATGGACACCCATATGCTTCGGGTGCGGTGCAGGAGGCGACGCGCGAGACGGGCGTCGCGGCGCTGATCGGCGACAGCTGTCGGCGCCGGCTCGTGGGTCACGATGCTCCCCCCCGTTCATCGACGACATGGGACACGCGTAGTCGCACATCGGCCACCCGGGCGCCGGTGATCTCAGCCAGCCTCTCGGCGGTACGCGTGCGCGCCCGTGCGGCGCGCTGCGCTATCGGCGCTTCGCCGAGACCGATGCCGCAGGTGAGATCCGCGGCGATCGCTCCGTCGGCGTCGCGCACGACGGCGCGGGCGCCCCGCGCGGCGACTCCGAGTTCGTCGGCGATCACGGTCGCAGCGACACGCTCGTAGGCCCGAGCCGCAATCATGACCCGGCCAGGCAGCTGCATGGCGTCCATGATCAGCCCACTCGCCGTCCGCGGGCGGCGTCGAGACCCGCACGGACGTTGATGCGTCCGGACACGGCGCCGCCGATGAGTCCGCCGACGGCCGCCAACGCGGCAACGAGCACCATTCCCCAGAAGCCGAAGGCGAGGGCGGCGAACGCCAGAATAGCGCCCACCGTCGCTCCCCAGGCGATCGGTGTCACTGGACACGCTCCGGAGCCGAGTCCTCGTCACCGGGAATCCGGACATCGACGACGGTCACATTGATCTCCGCGACCTCCATCCCGGCGAGTTGGGTGATGGCGTCGGCGACCGCACCGCGCACATCCTGGGCGACCCGCTGCAGCTGTACGGGGTACTCAGCGACGATCGTGATGTCGGCAGCGACCTGTGTCTCGCCGACCTCCACGCTCACTCCCTGAGAGAGGTCCTTCGCACCGACCGCCTCACGGATGCTGCCGAGGACGCGCGCCGCTCCACCTCCGAGGGCGTAGACGCCGGGAACGGACGCCGCCGCGATTCCGGCGATCTTCGCGATGACCGGGTCGACGATGACGGTCTTGCCCTGCTCCGCAGGCATAACGGCTCCGACGCTCGATCCGGCAGCAGGCATGTTCGTGGTGGCCATGATGTGGTCCTTTCCGCGGCCCCTCGTGCGGGGGCGTTCAGGAGTGAGACGTCCGCCGCGGCCGATTCGTCACGGTCGTGATGCTGGCAGTTTCCTGAGCGCGGCCCTGCACAGCATGCCGCCGTCCGGATCGCAACCCCCGCGGAAACTCCGGGTGCGTGTGGCACCCTCGGTGAGGCGGGATGCGAGATCCCGCTCAGGAGAACGATGGATTCGTGGGCAGATATCGAGGATGCGATCCTCGCAAGGCGCGCCGCCGACGGCGATGAGCGGGCCTTCGCCACGCTTGTGCGCCGGCACGGGGGGTATCTCCTCGGCTTCGCGACCCGACTTCTGGGCTCTCGCTCCGATGCCGATGACTGTGTGCAGGAGGCGTTGATCGTCGCGTGGCGCCGGCTGCCCGATCTGCGAGACCCCGCGCAGGTGCGCGCCTGGCTGTCGGCCATCGTCGCGCGGAAGGCCACCGACCGGCTGCGCTCGGCCCGGCCGACGACGCGCATCGACGACGCGGAGCCGGTCGCGACCGCACCGCGCCCCGATGAGGCGGCGATCACGTCCTCCCAGCTGGACTCGCTGAGGGCCGTGATCGACAGCCTGCCTCTCGAACAGCGCACCGTATGGTTGCTGCGCGAAGCCAGTGGATACGGATACGACGAGATCGCCCGCGAAATGGGCATCTCCGGGACGGCTGTCCGTGGCCGCCTCGCCCGCGCACGCGCGACAATCTATCAACGCATGCAGGAGTGGAGGTGAACGCCATGGGAGACGGCATCGGCGAGTCGGGGTACACCCTCGAGGATCTCGCTGCGTACCACGATCGCGGCCGTGTTCCCGCGGATCCGGCGATCGACGGCGACCCGCAGTGTTGCTCGGTGCTGGATTCGATGGATCACCTCGGGATGCTCTCGCGGAATCTCCTCGAGAGCGACTCCGCGCTCGACCTCTCGGAATCGTGGTTGCAGAAGATCCTGGGGCAAGTCGCGCGCGAGTCGCGTGCAGGCAGGGACATGCCGATGGAAGGCGGAGGTGACGTCCAGCTCGTTGTGACCGAGGGCGCGGTGCGCGGCCTCGTGCGCGCAGCGGGAGACAGGGTGCCCGGGGTACTGGTCGAGCGCGTCGAGGTGCTGATCGACGGCGCAGCGCCGGACGGTGCACGCACGGTCAGCATCGCGCTGTCGATCAGCGTTCTGCACGGACTGACCCTGCCGACCGTCGCCGGGGACGTGCGCAACGAAGTACGCCGCGCACTCCTCGAGCACACGACCTGGGCGGTCGATCGGGTGGATGTCACCATCGACTCCCTGCGACTGCAGGGGGAGAGCCGATGATGCGAGAAGTCGCCGAACTGATCGCACAGGTCGACGCTGCCGTCCGTGAGGTGTCGGGGGTGGCAGAGCTGTACCACGCCGCGGCACTCCCTGCCCGGTTATGGACCGCGACCGTAGAGCGACGAGAGGTCTACAGCGACGTGCTGCGGCGCAATGGGGTGCTTGAGGCAGTCGTCAGCATCGGCGTCTCCCACGGACGCGCGGCCGATGTGGCTCGCACCGTTGCCGCGCGAGTGCGCGCCGTGCTCGACGAACCGGATGCGCGTGTCACGGTGCGCGTGAGCCGCATCACCGTCCCCTGACGGGGCTGCGGCTCGACTCCTCGTTCAGTACGGACCGATCTCTGAGCCGTCAGCGCTGCGCGAGCTTGAGCCGGTAACGCAGGGCAGCGAGCTCCGAGTAGAGCGCCGCAGGCACTTTGCCCCCGAAGGTCTGGTAGAACTCCTCTGTGAGGTCGGCTTCGTGCAGCCAGAGCTCCGGGTCGACCGCGAAGAGCTCGTCGAGGTCTTCCTGCGGTACGTGGATCCCGTCGAGGTTCAGATCCTCCGTCCGCGGCAGACGGCCGATGGGGCTGTCGACCGCGGGCACGCTGCCATCGATGCGACGGATGATCCACTCGATGACGCGCGAGTTGTCGCCGAAACCGGGCCACAGGAACCGGCCGTCCGCGCCCTTGCGGAACCAGTTCACCTGGAAGATCCGCGGCGCGCGATCGAAGCGCAGCTTCCGGCCCACATCGAGCCAGTGGGCGAAGTAGTCCGCCATGTTGTACCCGCAGAACGGAAGCATTGCGAACGGGTCGCGGCGAAGCTCCCCGACCGTGCCCTCGGCGGCCGCCGTGCGCTCGGACGAGATGTTCGACCCCAGGAACACGCCGTGCGTCCAGTCCGTGGCCTCGAGCACCAGCGGCACATTCGTGGCCCGACGACCGCCGAAGAGGATCGCATCGAGCGGGACACCCTCAGCAGCCTCCCAGTCGGGAGCGATCTGCGGGCACTGGGCCGCTGCAACGGTGAAGCGAGAGTTGGGGTGGGCGGCGGGGCGGCCGGATGCCGGGGTCCACGCGTTCCCCTCCCAGTCGATGAGTTCGGCCGGCACCTCATCGGTGAGACCCTCCCACCAGACATCGCCGTCCGGACGCAAGGCGACATTCGTGAAGATGGTGTTTCCCCACAGGGTCTCGACCGCGGCGACGTTGGTGGACTGGCCCGTTCCCGGAGCAACGCCGAAGAACCCGGCTTCGGGGTTGATGGCGTGCAGACGTCCGTCCTCGCCGGGCCGGATCCACGCGATGTCGTCGCCGAGCGTCTCCACGCGCCAGCCGGGGATCGTCGGACGCAGCATCGCCAGGTTCGTCTTGCCGCACGCGGAGGGGAATGCGGCGGCCAGGTGGTACGCCTTCCCCTTCGGGTCGATCACGCGGATGAGGAGCATGTGCTCGGCGAGCCAACCCTCATCCCGGCCGATGACCGACGCGATACGCAGGGCGAAGCACTTCTTGGCGAGGATCGCGTTGCCGCCATAGCCGGAGCCGAATGACCAGACCTCGAGGGTTTCGGGGAAGTGCACGATGTACTTCTCGTCATTGCACGGCCACGCGACGTCCTTTTCGCCCGCTGCGAGCGGTGCGCCGACCGAGTGGACGGTCTTCACCCAGGGCTTGCCCGCAGCGATCTGCTCCAGCACCTCGGTGCCGACGCGGGTCATGATCCCGATCGAGGTGACGGCGTACGCCGAGTCGGTGATCTGAACCCCGATGTGCGAGAGCGGGCCGCCGACGGGACCCATCGAGAACGGCACGACGTACATCGTTCGACCGCGCATCGAGCCGCGGAAGAGCGGCGTGATGGTCGCGCGGATCTCCGCCGGTGCAACCCAGTTGTTCGTGGGCCCGGCATCTTCTTCCCTCTCGGAGGCGATGAAGGTGCGCGCCTCCGTGCGGGCGACGTCGCTCGGGTGCGAACGAGCGAGGTACGACCCGGGACGCCATTCGGGGTTGAGTTTGATCAGCTTGCCCTCGTCGACCTGTTCGCGCAGGAGAGCGTCGTTCTCCGCGCGCGACCCGTCGACCCAGTGGATGCGGGCGGGCTGAGTGAGCTCGGCGATCTCCGCCACCCACGCCTCCAACTCCGCCATCGAAGGCCCGGTGATCCGAGGACGCTCCCCGTAGCGGGGTACTGTCGCACTGCCGTCGGCGCGGTCGTTCGGGGTCTGGCGGGTGACGATGTCGGCGATGGCCATCTCGATCTCCTTCGTGCGTGGCGTCGGCGGGGGACTGGTATCTCGATTCTCACTCGCGTCATCACACACTTTATGAGCCGCTACGGTGCAAGAATCGCGATTCTTTCATATGATTAAAGAATGACTCCGTCCGGATTGGAACTGTCGACGCTTGGTCACCGCATCCGGCACCAACGTCTCGCCCACGGCCACACGCTCGACGAACTCGGCGCGATCGTCGGGGTTGCCGGCAGCCAGCTGAGCCTCATCGAGAACGGGAAGCGCGAGCCGAAACTCTCGCTGCTTCAGGCGATCGCCGTCGCGACAGACACCGATGTCACCGATCTCCTCTCGCCCGAGCCCCCCAATCCGCGCGCCGCCCTCGAACTCGAGCTCGCGCGTGCGCAATCGAGCACCGCGTTCCGCAGACTCGGCATCCCGCCCGTCAAACCCAGCAAGAACATGACCGACGAGACGATCGAGAGCGTACTGGGCCTGCATCGCGAACTGCAGCGGCGTGAACGGCAAGCGATCGCCACGCCGGAGGAGGCGCGTCGAGCCAACACCGAGCAGCGGCTGCGGATGCGCGAGCAGCACAACTACCTCCCCGAGATAGAGAAACTCGCCGAAAGGCAGCTCAAGGCGGCCGGGCACGTGTCGGGCGCCCTCAAGCACCGCACGGTCGGGGTCATGGCCGAGCAGCTGGGGTTCGAACTGATCTACGTCAATGACCTGCCGCACTCGGCACGCTCGGTCACCGACCTCGAGAACGGCCGGATCTACTTGCCTCCCGCATCGATCCCCGGCGGGCACGGCCTGCGCTCGATGGCGCTGCAGGCCATGGCGCACCGGCTGCTCGGCCACCAGCCGCCGACGGACTACGCCGAGTTCCTCTGGCAACGCCTCGAAATCAACTACTTCGCGGCGTGCTGCCTCATGCCCGAGACCGCCTCGATCGAGTTCCTCGACCAGGCGAAGAAAAACAGGAACCTCGCCGTCGAGGACTTCCGCGATGCCTTCGGCGTGACGCACGAAGCCGCCGCGATGCGGCTGACGAACCTCCTCACCGAGCACTTCGACATTCGCCTGCACTTCCTGCGCGTAGACGGGGCCGGCGCCATCAATCGCGTCTATGAGAACGATGGCCTGCCGCTCCCGGAAGACGTGACCGGGTCGGTCGAGGGGCAGATCGCATGCCGGCGCTTTCTCGCGCGCTCGGCCTTCGAGGAGCACAACCGCACGACCGAGCATTACCAGTACACCGATACGCCTGCAGGCACATTCTGGTGTTCCACGCAGACCGGGACCACGTCCGACGGCGAGTTCTCGGTGACCGTCGGGGTGCCGTTCGACGACGCACGCTGGTTCCGGGGGCGCGAGACGCCGAAGCGCGCCGTCTCGCTGTGCCCCGACGAGTCGTGTTGCCGGCGCCCGCCGGCCGACGTGACCGCCCGCTGGGCCGGCAAAGCCTGGCCCAGCGCCCGCGTGCACCAGCAGATGTTCTCTCCGCTGCCCAGCGGCGCCTTCCCCGGAGTAGACGACGGCGAGGTCTACACCTTCCTCGAGCGCCACGCGGCCGAGTAGGTGCCCGACCCGATTCGAGCTCTTCGGCGCGGCCGGCTTTGATTGCGGCGAAGAAGCGGTGTACTGTCGATTCGCGGTGAGGTAACCCTAACCTTGCTTGCCGGAGCTGGTGTCCCGGGCGCCGGCGACGCCGCCGCTGCGGCACCGACTCCTCCGACCTGAATCGACAACGATCACCGTGCTCGCCACCATCCTGATCGGCCTCCGCGAGGGCCTCGAAGCCGCCCTTGTCATCGGCATCCTCGTGGCCTACCTCACGCGCATCGATCGCCGCGACGTCCTCCCCCGCATGTGGATGGGCGTCGGTTCGGCCGCCGTGCTCTCGCTCGTGATCGGCGCCGTCCTGACTTTCGGCGCGTACGGACTCACCTTCCAGGCCCAAGAACTGGTCGGCGGCCTCTTGTCGCTCGTCGCGGTCGCGATGGTGACCTGGATGATCTTCTGGATGCAGAAGACCGCCCGGACGTTGAAGAAATCGCTCGAGGGCGGGCTGGCCCGGGCGCTCGCTGAGGGCGGCCTATGGGCGATCGTCGTGATCGGCTTCGTATCGGTGGCCCGAGAGGGCCTCGAGACCACGCTCCTGCTCTGGTCCATGGTGCAGTCCTTCGGCGATGCCCCCGCCGCCCTCCTCGGCGCCCTCATCGGGCTGTCGACGGCCGCTCTGCTGGGGTGGCTCCTCGCACGCGGCATGCTGAATCTCGACCTGCGTCGCTTCTTCACCTGGACGGGGGCCTTCCTCGTGATCGTCGCGGCGGGTGTTCTCGCCTACGCCGTCCATGACCTCCAGGAAGCGGGCGCGCTCCCCGGGCCCTTCACCGCCGCTGCCCCGCTCGATCCGGCCACCGGCGCCGTCGCGATCGGCGCAGCCGGGTTCCCGTTCGGGTGGGCGTTCGACCTGAGCGCCACGATCCCGCCCGGCGGACCGCTCGCCGTCGTGCTTCAGGCCACGGTCGGGTTCATGCCGCAGATGTCGTGGCTCCAGGTGATCACGTGGGCGCTCTACATCATCGTCGTCGGCGCGTTCTTCGCCCGAGGGGCCTTTCCGCGCCGCAGCGCCACCCCCGCCATGGCGGCCGCATCGGTCCCCTCAGCTCAAGGAGCATCATGATCCGTCCCCGCACCCTCGCCGCCGTCGCCGTCGTCGGCCTCGGGGCGCTGGCGCTCTCGGGATGCGTCGCAAAGGCCGACCTCGCCGCGTCCGACTCGCTCACCGTCACCTCGACCGACACATCGTGCGAGGTGTCGACGGCCACGGCGACCAGCGGCACACTGACATTCGAGATCAGCAACGCAAGCTCACAGATCACCGAGTTCTATCTGCTCGCCGATGACGGCCTGCGCATCGTCGGCGAGGTCGAGAACATCGCACCCGGCGCCTCGCGCACCCTCAGCGTCCTCGCGCAGCCCGGCGACTACTTCACGCTCTGCAAGCCGGGTATGGTCGGCGACGGCGTCGGCAAAGCGAGCTTCTCGATCACCGGCGCACAGGTCATCGCCACCGGTGACAACGCCGAGCAGAAGCAACAGGCGGTCGACCTCTATGCGGCTTTCGTGAAAGACCAGGTCGAGCAGCTCGTACCGGCCACCGACACGTTCGTGACGGCATACGAGTCGGGGGACGACGCGGCCGCACGGGCGCAGTTCCCCGACGTACGCGCGTTCTACGAGCGCATCGAACCCGTCGCGGAGTCTCTCGGCGATCTCGACCCGCGCATCGATTTCCGGGAGGTGGATGCCGTGGCCGAGGGCCTGGACTGGACCGGATTCCACCGCATCGAGAAGGACCTCTGGCAGCCCGCGCAGGATGCCGTCAACTCCGACGGCGCGCCGGCGTGGCAGAACTGGCAGCCCTCCAGCGCATCGGAGCGGGCGGCATTCGGCGATCAGCTCATCGCCGACGTCGCCGAGCTCAACGACTACGTCCACTCCGACGACTTCACGGACGCGCTCGATGCCCAGGGCATCGCCGGGATCTCCAACGGCGCGATCGCCCTGCTCGACGAAGTCGCGACGGGCAAGATCTCGGGCGAGGAGGACTGGTGGTCGGGGACCGACCTGTGGGACTTCGCGGCGAACGTCGAGGGTTCCGAGATGGCATTCTCACTCGTCCGCGACTTCGCTGCAGCGCAGGGCGAAGAGGGCGAGACTCTCGTCGCCGCGATCGACCGGGGCTACGCCGACCTCGACGCGGCGCTGGGCACACACGGTTCGCTCAGTGCCGGGTTCGTGGGGTTCCGCGAGCTCACCGATGCCGACAAGCGTCAGCTGATCGACCTCATCAACGCCCTCGCGGAGCCTCTTTCGCAGCTCACCTCCACGATCCTGGAGTGACGTGACCGCCGAGACACCGGAGTCGATCCCGACCGCGGGGCTCAGCCGTCGCGGGATGCTCGGGCTCGCCGCGGGCATCGGGGCCGCCGGACTCGCGCTCGGCGCCGGCGCCGGCACTGCGGCCGGGGTGGCGACGGGGCGTGCGCGGGCGGGCGAGGACGCGGCATCCGCCCACGCGTTCTTCGGAGAGCACCAGGCCGGCATCACGACGCCCGTACAGGAGCACCTGCACTTCGCGGCGTTCGACATGATGGCCCGCACGAACCGCGCCGACCTGATCGAACTTCTGCAGGACTGGTCATACGCGGCCGCGCGGCTGACGCAGGGGCTCGATGTCAGCGCAACCGGCGCGGTGGGTGGCTCTCCCCAGGCTCCGCCGGACGACACGGGCGAAGCACTCGGGCTCGCCGCGAACGGCCTCACCATCACCTTCGGCTTCGGGCCGAGCCTGTTCCGCGCCGCAGACGGCGCCGATCGGTACGGGCTGGCGTCCCGGCAGCCCGCACTGCTGCGGACGCTGCCGGCGTTTCTCGGCGACGACCTCGATCCTCAGCTCTCGGGCGGCGACCTCTGCATCCAGGCCTGCGCTGACGACCCGCAGGTCGCGGTGCACGCGATTCGCAACCTCAGCCGGATCGCCTTCGGCCGAGCGCGGCTGCGCTGGTCGCAGCTGGGCTTCGGGAAGACCTCGAAGACGACGGCCGCCCAGGCCACGCCCCGAAATCTCTTCGGGTTCAAGGACGGAACCGCCAACATCCTCGCCGACGACACGGCGGCCCTCGACACGCACGTCTGGGTGGGCCCGTCTGACGAGCCCGCGTGGCTCGCCGGAGGCTCGTACCTCGTGGCGCGGAAGATCGCCATGCTCATCGAGACGTGGGATCGCGTGCGTCTGTCCGAGCAAGAGCGCATCACGGGGCGAGACAAAGCGCACGGCGCGCCGCTGTCGGGCGGCACCGAGGCGAGCGAACCGGACTTCTCGGCGCCCGGCGCGACCGGAGGCACCGCAATCGATGCCCACAGCCACGTGCGCTTGGCCCACCCGAAGTCCAACGGCGGCTCCCGGATCCTGCGTCGCGGGTACAACTACGTCGACGGCAACAATGCCCTCGGTCGCCTGGATGCCGGGCTCTTCTTCCTCGCGTACCAGCGCTCCCCCGAGCAGTTCGTCACGATCCAGCGAGCTCTGTCGACCGACCTGATGGCCGAGTACGTGAAGCACATCGGGTCGGGCGTGTGGGCCGTGCCCCCCGGAGCGCCGGCGGGATCGTATGTCGGTGCGGGCATGTTCGCCTGACGCACGGAACTTCATGCGGCTGTCATCTGCCGGTGGCGTACCCGTGACAGGCTGGGACGATGCAGCGCACCGTGACCAGTCGTATCGTCCTGAACGTCTCCGAGACAGCCGACCTCGTGTTCGCCATCGCCGTGAGTCACGCGTACACGCCGACCACCGAGACGCTCACCGCGACGGTCGATGGCAGCACCGTGCAGCTCCGGGAGATCGACGACATCCACGGCGGCCGCCTGCACCGCCTGGTGGCGCACCCGGGAGAACTGGTGGTGACCTACTCCGCGACGATCGATGGCATCGGCGCATCCCCCGAAACCGATGAATCGGCACCACTGGTCTACGTGCGGCCGAGCCGCTACGCCGAGTCCGACTCGCTCGCACCGACCGCAGCGGCAGAGTTCGCCGGCATCGAGGAGCCGGCATCCCTCCTCACCGCGGTGTCGTCATGGGTCGGCACTCACCTGAGCTACGTGAGCGGATCCTCCCTGCCGACCGATGGCGCGACGCGCACCCTGATGAACCGCCAGGGCGTCTGTCGCGACTACGCACACCTGTGCATCGCACTCCTGCGGGCCTCCGGCGTTCCGGCGCGCCTCGTCGCCGTCTACGCACCGGGTCTCGACCCGATGGACTTCCACGCCGTCGCCGAAGCGTGGGTCGACGAAGCGTGGAGAGTCGTCGACGCGACCACGCTCGCGCCACGCCAGACCCTGGTGCGGATCTCGACCGGACGGGATGCCGCCGACACGGCGTTCCTGAACGTCCTGAGCGGCCGCGCCGATCTCGTCTCCACCGAGATCACGGCAGTCGCCGATAGGCTTCCCGTGGACGACATCGATCAGCTCGTCTCGATCGCCTGAGAACCGGCCGCGCCCGTTCGCCCGCGAAGGCGCGGCCCCGTATCCCACACCCGAAGGACCTCCCATGACGCGTTCTGCCCTGCGCACCGTCCTCGCCACGACCGCCGCGGCGGCTGCCCTCCTGCTCGCCGGCTGCGCGTCCGGATCGACAGCTCCGTCGGGATCCGAGTCGGGCGGCGCCCCGGCGCCCGACGACTTCGTCACTGCGGGGAAACTCACCTTCGCCACCGGCGAGACCGCGTATGAGCCGTACGTGATCAACGACGACCCCGGCACCGGTGAAGGCTTCGAGTCGGCCGTCGCGTACGCGGTGGCCGACCAGCTGGGATTCGCGAAGGAAGACGTCGTCTGGGTGCGCACGAGCTTCGAGTCGGCGATCGCACCCGGGCCGAAGAGCTTCGACATCAACATCCAGCAGTACACGATCACCGATGAGCGCAGGCAGGCCGTGGATTTCTCTTCCCCCTACTATGAGGCGGGCCAGTCGGTCGTGGCGCTGAAAGGCGGCGCCGCGGACGGAGTCACCGACATCGCAGGGTTGAAGGGGCTGGAGCTCGGCGCGATGGCCGGGTCGACCAGCGCGACCACGATCTCGGAAGCCGTGAAGCCGTCGGTCGCCCCGAAGCTGTACAACTCCAACGAAGACGCCGTCGCCGCGCTGGGCGCCAACCTGATCGACGCAATCGTCCTCGACACCCCGACGGCCTACGTCGCGGCCAACGTCTACATCGAGAACTCCTTCATCGTGGGCGAGCTGCCGACCGCGGGTGTGCCCGATCAGTGGGGTCTGCTGTTGGCGAAGAACTCCCCGCTGACGGCGTCGGTGACCACCGCCGTCGACACGCTGCGCGAGGACGGGACGCTCGACTCGCTCGAGAAGAAGTGGCTGTCGGTCTTCACCGACGGCGTGACCCGGTTGAAGTGAGGCCGAACAGCTCCGCTAACGTCGTCTCGTGGGTGTAGAGCTGTCCGCAGGGTACGAGCCGAGTGCGCTCGAGCTCGATCGGCGTGCCTTCCGGCGCCGTCGCGAGCAGCGTTCGGTGCTGGTCGCGATCGTCTCGACCCTCGCGTTCGCCGCGATCGTCTGGGTCACCGTCATCGACACCCCCGGGTGGGCTGCCGTCCAGCAGGCGTTCTTCGATCCGCAGGTCGCACTGCAGGCACTCCCCCGCGTGTGGAACGGGTTCCTCTTCAACCTGCAGGTGCTCGGCCTGTCCGTCATCTCCGTCGGCCTGGTCGCGCTCGTGCTGGCGAGCATCCGGACGCTCCGGGGCCCGGTGTTCTTCCCGGCACGGGCGCTCGTGGCCGGCTACACCGACATCTTCCGCGGACTGCCCTTCATCATCGTGGCCTACCTCGTCGGGTTCGGGCTGCCCACGATCACGAACACCCGCATCTCCGTGCTGTGGCTGGGCGTGCTCGCCATCACGCTGACCTACTCGGCATACGTCGCCGAGGTGATCCGCGCGGGGATCGAGGCCGTGCATCCGTCGCAGCGACTCGCGGCCCGCGCACTGGGACTCAGCCACCTGCAGACCCTGCGCCGAGTGGTGCTGCCACAGGCTCTCCGGAAGATGACCCCACCGTTGATGAACGACTTCATCTCGATGCAGAAGGACGTCGGGCTCATCTCGATCCTCGGCGCCGTCGACGCGGTGCGCGCCGCTCAGATCGAGGCATCGCAGAGCTACAACTTCACGCCGTATGTGCTGGCCGGCATCCTGTTCATCCTGATGGCGATCCCGAGCATCCGGCTGACCGACTGGTACACCGCGCGGCTGCGCGAGCGCGAGCAGCAAGGCTCGCTCCTGTGAGCGCGCTGCTGAAGGCCTCCGGCCTCTGGAAGTCCTTCGCCGATCGCGCCGTGCTGCGCGGCGTGTCGCTGGAGCTCAACCAGCACGAGGTCGTCGCCCTCATCGGGGCGAGCGGATCGGGCAAGTCGACCCTGCTGCGCTGCCTCAATCTCCTCGAGCCGATCGACGACGGGCAGATCCTGCTCGACGGGCAGGACATCTCCGATCCGCGCATCGACGAGAATGCCGTCCGCGCCCGGTTCGGGATCGTCTTCCAGGCATACAACCTGTTCCCCCACCTCAGCGTGCAACAGAACATCACGCTCGCCTCGCGCGTCGTGCACCGGATGCCGCGGCGTGAGGCCGATGCACGGGCCCTGGCGCTCCTGGAGCGAGTCGGACTCGCCGACAAGGTCGACGAGCATCCCGATCGCCTGTCCGGCGGACAGCAGCAACGCGTGGCGATCGCACGCGCGATCGCCACCGACCCCGAAGTGCTGCTGCTCGACGAGATCACCTCGGCGCTGGATCCGGAACTGGTCGGCGATGTGCTCGCACTCGTGCGTGAACTCGCCGGAGAGGGAGCGACGATCCTGATGGCCACACACGAGATGGCCTTCGCCCGTGAGATCGCCGACCGGGTCGTGTTCCTCGATGCGGGGACCATCATCGAACAGGGGACCCCGACTGCGGTGTTCGGCTCCCCCCGAGAGGCGCGCACGCGCGAGTTCCTCGCACGCTTGCCGGCCTGAGGCGCTCGCCCAGGCATCCCGGGCTCAGCGGGTGAGCCGGGTGGCGATCTCCACGACGTTCGCGACCAGCATCGCGCGAGTCATCGGCCCCACCCCGCCCGGGTTGGGCGACAGCCAGCCGGCGACCTCGGCCACCGCCGGGTCGACGTCACCGGCGAGCTTCGCGCCCCCCGACTCGGTCGTGCCGACCCGAGTGACCCCCACGTCGAGGACGGCTGCGCCGGGCTTGATCCAGTCCGCCTGCACGAGGTACGGCTGACCGACGGCGGCCACGACGATGTCGGCGCGGCGAACGTCGGCGGCCAGGTCGGGCGTGCGCGAGTGCGTGAGCGTCACCGTCGCATCGATGCCCTTGCGTGTCAGCAGCAATCCCAGCGGGCGGCCGACCGTGATGCCTCGGCCGATGACGGTGACGTGCCGACCGGCGATCTCGACACCGTGCCGGCTGAGCAGCTCGACGATCCCCGCCGGCGTGCACGGCAACGGCGCCGCGACCGCCGTCGCCGGATCGACCCCCAGCACCAGGCGACCGAGGTTGGTGGGGTGCAGTCCGTCGGCATCCTTGTCCGGATCGATCAGCTCGAGGATCGTGTTCTGGTCGATGCCCCACGGCAGCGGCAGCTGGACGATGAACCCCGTGACCGCGGGATCGGCGTTGAGAGCGAGCACCGCGTCGGCGATCTCCTCCTGTGTCGCGGTCTCGGGGAGCTCGACCGAGATCGAGGCGACGCCGACCTCGGCGCAGTCGCGGTGCTTGCCGGTGACGTATGAGCGGGATGCCGGGTCCGCGCCCACCAGCAGGGTTCCGAGCCCCGGCACGATCCCGCGCTCGGCGAGCGCCGCCACCCGCGTGGTCAGTTCGGCCTTGATCGCCGCCGCCGCGGCAGTCCCATCGAGCATCTGCGCCGTCATGTTCTCTCTTTCTCTCTTTCTCTCTCTCCCCCCGTTCGCCCCCGTTCGCCTGCCGCGAGACCCCGGTCTCGCCCCGAGACACCGGTCCACAACGCGTGTCTCGGGGCAGGGACGGTGTCTCGCGGGGGGGCGGGGCGGGGCGGGGTTACTGGTGGAGGTGGGGGTAGAGGGGGAAGGCTTGGGTCAGCGCGATCGCGCGGGCGCGGAGCGATTCGACGTCGGCGCCGGGCAGGAGCGCGAGGGCGATGATGTCGGCCACCTCGGTGAAATCGGCGTCGCCGAACCCGCGGGTCGCGAGCGCCGGAGTCCCGATGCGCAGGCCCGACGTCACCATCGGCGGACGCGGATCGTTCGGCACCGCGTTGCGATTCACCGTGATGCGGATCTCGTGCAGCAGATCCTCGGCCTGCTTGCCGTCGATCGCGGCATCGCGGAGATCGACGAGCACGAGGTGGACGTCGGTGCCGCCGGAGCGGACCGTGATGCCGGCATCCTTCACGTCCTGTTGAGAAAGGCGATCGGCGAGCAGGGCCGCGCCACGAAGGACACGCTCCTGCCGCTCTTTGAACTCCGGCGTCGCCGCGAGCTTGAAGGCGGTCGCCTTCGCGGCGATCACGTGCATGAGCGGGCCACCCTGCTGCCCGGGGAAGACCGCGCTGTTGATCTTCTTGGCGAGGTCGGCGTCGTTCGTGAGGATGAAGCCCGAGCGCGGGCCGCCGATCGTCTTGTGCACGGTCGACGAGACCACGTGCGCGTGCGGCACGGGTGAGGGGTGGATGCCGGCGGCCACGAGCCCGGCGAAGTGCGCCATGTCGACCCACAGGAGGGCGCCGACCTCATCGGCGATCTCGCGGAACCGTGCGAAGTCGAGCTGCCGGGGGTATGCCGACCAGCCCGCGATGATGACCTTGGGGCGGTGCTCACGTGCGAGACGAGCAACCTCCTCCATGTCGATGATCGAGGTTTCGGGGTCGACGCCGTACGCCACGATGTTGTAGAGCCGGCCGGAGAAGTTGATCTTCATGCCGTGGGTGAGGTGACCACCGTGGTCGAGCGAGAGCCCGAGGAGCGTGTCGCCCGGGCGAGCGATCGCGTGCAGCACCGCCGCATTGGCGGTTGCACCCGAGTGCGGCTGGACGTTGGCGAACTCCGCACCGAAGAGCGACTTGGCGCGGGAGATCGCGAGCTCTTCGGCGACGTCGACTTCCTCGCAGCCGCCGTAGTAGCGGCGGCCGGGGTATCCCTCGGCGTACTTGTTGGTGAGCACCGAACCCTGCGACTGCAGCACCGAGACCGGCACGAAGTTCTCAGAGGCGATCATCTCGAGGTAGCCGCGCTGACGATCGAGCTCGCGCTCGAGCACCGCGGCGATCTCGGGGTCGACCTCCGAGAGCGGGGCGTTGAAGTACGAATCGGTCATGGGTCCTCCGGTGGTTGAGTGCCGCTGCCCGGCGATCCCCGGGGATCGCAGTCGGCGGTATGTCCAAACCAGGGCCGACCCAGGCGAACGGTCGAAAATGCCATGTCGATCGCTCCCCGGTGGTGGCCCACCTCAACGCCAGTCGCGACGCTCCGATCCTAGCGGATGCCGGGTCGACGGTGCCGGGTCGATGCGACCCCGCTGCGACCCCGCTGCGAGGTTCCTGGTCTCGAGGGGATGGGGGATCTTGGCCGCGATCGGCCGCGAATCACCGCAATGCGCGATCCTCGGGTCACGCTGGAGCCGTTCTCCGCCGGACTCTTGTCACGAGTGATCGCGGGCGAACGAGTCGATCAGTTCGGACCGCGACTCACCCTGCGCACCGAAGTTGTCTCGAAGGCATGCCCCGAGATCTTCGAGCGCGTGATCGAGCACTGCCGCCGCGGTCTGCAACTCCACGTGAGAGGAGCCGGATGCCGCGTTCGCCAGCGCCTCAGCGATGGGCAGCGCGTGACCGAGCGAGGTCGGCGCCTCCCCCTCGCGGAAGTAATACGACTCGGGATTCTGGCTGAGGTCGACCCGCACGACCGCCATCTGCTGCGCGACACCGAGGATCACCGACGCTGCCGCGCCGGCATCCATTTCTTTGATCCGCTCGGCGTAGGTCACGCTGCCCAGGAAGGTGAGCGAGAGCGCAGCCGAGCGTCGGCGCGCGAGCGTCGGGAAGACCTGCAGCAACCAGGTCGCCGCGCAGGTGAGCAGGGCGAACCCTGTCACCGCCTGCAGCGGCGAGAGCACCCGGATCACCGGGTCGGTGGGGACGACGTCGCCGAACCCGAGCGTCGAGAGGGAGACGAGTG
This sequence comes from Microbacterium sp., assembly GCF_011620665.1. Lineage (GTDB taxonomy): Bacteria > Actinomycetota > Actinomycetes > Actinomycetales > Microbacteriaceae > Microbacterium. The sequence continues at coordinate 15,892 of NZ_WOYQ01000006.1, read as the reverse complement.
AGAAGTACAGCGCTTCGGAGAAGTCCCCGTAATGCGAGGGATCGACCCCGTCGCTGTAGAAGAACCCGTCGGGAACGTGCGGCAGGTAGACGAACGCCCAGCCGACCGTCTGAGTCGCCGCCCAGACGAGCACGGCCGTGATCGCGGCGATCGGGCCCGCCGCGGCCCGGGCGCGGCTTCCGAGACGTGCAGTGACGCGCCAGACGCCCGCGAAGATCGCGCGGGTCAGTCGTCCGCGCGCGTGCGGGTGGACGAGCGTGAGGAACACGTCCGTCAGCCCGTAGCCGATGATCGCCACACCGAGCAGCGAACTCACGACACTCCAGGCCACGTGCTCACGCTACCGCTGCGGCGGAGCGCCAGCGCTACTCACGTTGGCCGGACACGCACCGCAGGCGGCAGGTAGATGGTCATGATCGTGCCCGGCCCCGAGGGCGGGCGGGCGGCTTCGATCCTGAGGCCGAGCCGGGCGGCCATCCGGTGCCCGATGCTCAGTCCGAGACCCGATCCTACGGGGCGGGTGCCTCGGTAGCGTGCGGCGAGGACGCCGCGATCGAAGGCGCGGGCGAGGTCTTCATCGGTGAGTCCGGGGCCGCGGTCGCGGACCGAGAGGGCAGGCTCGGCACCCCCGGTCAGTTCGAGGGTGAGCGTGCTGCCGGAGGGGGCGACACGAAGCGCGTTCTCGACAACACCGTCGACGATCTGGCGGAGCCGACGCGCGTCGACGTCGACCCGGAGGTCCCCGGACGCGCCGTCGTACCGCACCTCGATGGCGATGGTGTGACGCGCGGCGGTCGCGCTCCAGGCATCGCGTACGGCGAGAAGCAGTTCGGCGGGGGCCGTCGGATGGATGTCGAGCGTGAAGTCGTCGGCCTCGAGTCGGGCGAGCTCGAGCAGATCGTCGACGAAACGGTGCAGCCGCGCGGTCTCGGCTTGAAGGATCTCGCCGGCGCGGATGACCGCATCCCCGTGGAAGGTGCCGTCCGCGAGTCCCTCGGCGTAGCCGCGGATCGCGGTGAGCGGGGTGCGCAGCTCGTGAGAGATCGACAGCAGAAACTCCCGCTGTCGACCTTCGCTCGCCGCGAGGCTCCGGTCGAGGGCGGTGAGCGCGTCGGTGACCGCCGCCACCTCGGGGATCGTGCCGCCCGAGGAGACGGTCACTCCGCGCTCTCCGCGCGCGATGCGGTCGGCGGCCGCCGCGGTGCGGGTGAGCGGGCCGGAGAGCTGCCTGGCGAACCACGCCCCGGCCGTCGCGGCGACGAGCACCCCGATGGCGAGGGCCGTGGCGATCCGCCACACCAGTTGCCGGGTCACCGTGTTGATCTGCCCCTCGGCGGTGGCCAGCACAAGTCCGCCGCCGCCGACGGGAACGCCTTCGAGTACGACGGGGGCGCGCCAGACGCGTGCGGTGTCGGAGACGGGATGCCCGCCGCGCAGCGTCTCTGCCATCACCTCATCGATGTAGCGGGCCGCCGGTCCGCGCACACTGCCGTCGGCGGGCACGACCGCCCAGAGGATGCCTGCACCGACGAGGTCAGCCAGCGCGTCGCCGACGAGAAGGTCACCACGATCGTCGAGGGCAGTGAGACTGGTGCGGAGCTGCTCGCGGGCTTGGCCTTCGAGGGCTGTCCTGACGAACTGGACGCTGAGCAGGCCGCCGATCAGGGCGACGAGCGCAGCGACCGCGACGACGAGGGCGGTGATGCGGGCGCGCAGGCCCCATCCTGCCCGAGCGCGGCTCGCAGGCGGATCGGCCGGATCAGGAGTCATCGGCCCGGTAGCCGATGCCGTGCACCGTGCGGATCGGGCAGGCCTGGCCGAGCTTGGAGCGCAGTTGGGCGACGTGCACGTCAACAGTGCGCTGCTGTCCGTAGTCGGCCTGGCCCCAGACCGACGCCAGCAACCGGGGTCGGCTGAACACCCGCCCCGGGCTCCCGATGAGTTCGGCGAGGAGGTCGAACTCGGTCGGGGTGAGTTCCACCGGACGCCCGTCCGCCTCGACCCGGCGGCTGTCCCGGTGCAGCACGACCTGACCGAGGCTCAGCGGGGCGAGGGTGGGTGGGCCGTGATGGCGACGCAGGATGCTGCCGACCCGGGCGACCAGCTCGCGGGGGGAGAACGGTTTGGTGAGGTAGTCGTCGCCACCGAGCTCGAGCCCGAGGACCCGGTCGACCTCGTCGTCGCGAGCGGTGACGAACATCACCGGAGTCCAGTCCCCCCGCGCCCGCAGTCGTCGGCACAACTCGACCCCGTCGATGCCGGGCACGCCGACATCCAGCACGATCAGCACCGGGCTCAGCCGCTCGACGGAAGCCAGCGCCGTCAGGCCGTCGCTTTCGATGTGCACCCCGTATCCGGCGGCTCGCAGGTATTCGCGCTCGAGCTCGGCGATGTGCGGTTCGTCCTCCAGCACCATCACCAGCCCGCGCGCCTCGTCCATGCGAGCAATGGTATTCGGGTACGATTCCGCTCCGGGGCGCCCGAACGCGCCCGAACATTTCCCGAACACGAGCCGAATCGGCCCCGCACATCCCCCTCGTACGCTCGGCGGCAACACCCCATACCCGCCGGTGACCGGCGAACCACCGAGGAGGACCACCATGAACCAGAGCGACTCGACCCCGACCCCCGATCCCACCCCCACGGTCGGCACCGCAGCGCCGGCCATGCCGACGAACCGGCTCGCGCGGCGCACCCGCCGGCTCGTCGCCGGTGTCGCAGCGGCCGGCCTCGTGGTCGGCGCCGTCGGGACGGTGGCCGTCACCAGCGCCGTCGGCGCGGAGCCCGCTGCGACCGTGACCGCTGACACCCCCGGGCGCCTTGCGATCCCGCCGGCGCTGCGGGAAGACCTCCGAGGGCTCGCCGCGGCCGACCCCGAGGACCGACCTGAGCTGTTCCGGAAGATCATCGAACAGGCCGAGGCCGGTGACTACGGGCGGCGCGCCCTGGTCGTCGCCCACCGCATCGACGAGCGCCTGGATGCCCTGCCTGCAGAGTTGAGGTCCGACATCGCCGAGGTCCAGGCCGCGCCTGCCGAGGATCGGCCGGAGCTCCGGCAGCAGATCCGCGAGAACGCCGAGGCAGGCGGGTACGGCGCCGACGTGCAGGCCATACTCGCCGAACTCGAGCAGGCGTTCCAGGACCGCGGCATCCACCTCCGCCACGAAACCAGGACGCCATGAGCGGCGGGCGACGAGGTGCGGTCCTGGCGGCTCGGCGATCACCGCCACCGAGACCATCTGGAGGTTCTTCGCCCTCTCGTGACCCGTCCGCTGCGAGCCGAGCCGACCGGAACGCCGAGCCCAGCCTTCACCCGGCCGGCCGCCTAAACTGAGAGCATGGCCGATCTTCCCCCCGTCCGACCCGAGATGCCGGCCGAGCCGCTTCCGGCGGGCATGCGTCCGTCCGTCGATGCTGTCGACGCTGTGACGCTTCTCTGCGAGCTGTTCGCCATCGGCACGCTCGCCGTCTGGGGCTTCACAGCATGGCCGTTCCCGTGGAACATCGTCGTCGGCATCGGCGCGCCGGTGATCGCGATCCTGCTCTGGGCGCTGTTCGTCTCTCCGCGCGCCGTCGTGGTCGTGCATCCCTTCATCCGGGCACTCGTCGAGCTCTTGGTCTACGCCTCTGCGACGATCGTCTGGTGGACCAGCGGATCACCGTGGGCCGGTCTCGCATTCGCCGCCGTCGCCGTCGCCGCGGGCCTCATCACGGGACGCCGCCGCCTCGCATGACCGCCGATGTCGTCGCACTCCTGCGCGCAGCGCTGGGCGACCGCGTCGACACCTCCACCGCATCGCGGGAAGCCGCCCGCGCCGACAAATCGGGGCACGCCGCCGTGGGGACACCGCTCGCGATCGTCCACGCGACCTCGGTCCGCGACGTCCAGGAGACGCTGCGGACCGCCTCGGCGACCGGTACGCCCGTCGTCACACGCGGTGCCGCGACGGGGCTCGCCGGTGGCGCGAACGCGGGCGCAGGCGAGATCGCGCTGTCGATGAGGTCGATGAACCGCCTCCTCGAGGTGCGGGCCGAGGATCTCCTCGCTGTCGTCGAACCCGGCATCCTCAACGCCGACCTCGATCGCGGGCTCGCGCCGCACGGATTGTGGTGGCCCCCGGACCCCGCCAGTCGCGAGGTGTCGACCGTCGGCGGCAACATCGCCACGGGCGCCGGCGGACTTCTGTGCGCCAAGTACGGGGTCGTCCGCGATGCGGTGCTCGCCCTCGACGTCGTCCTCGCGGACGGGCGCCTGCTGCACCTCGGGCACCGGAGCGTGAAGGGCGTGACGGGACTCGACCTCACCGCACTCATGATCGGCTCCGAAGGCACACTCGGGGTCATCGTCGGTGCGACGCTGAAGCTTCGCCGTCGAGTCCCCGGCGCACCCCGTACGCTCACCGCCACGTTCACCGGAGTCAGAGACGCAGCGAATGCTGCCGCCGCAGTGACCGCCTCGGGCAGGCAGCCCGCGATCATGGAGCTGATGGATGCCGCCTCCCTCGCGGCGGTGCACGCCCACCTCGCGCTCCCGGACCCGAGCCGCGGGGAAGCCCAGCTGACGGTTCAGACCGATGGTCCCACAGCCGCCGACGACGCCGGCGCGATCGCGGCTGTCCTCGCCGCGTGCGGCGGGGAGGTTCGCCTCGCGGAGGACGACTCCGACGCCGCGCAGCTGTGGCGCGTACGCCGGTCGCTGCACCCCGCGATGGAAGCGCTCGGGACGACGCTCATCGAAGACGTGTCGGTCCCGCGCAGCGCGCTGCCGGCGATGTTCGACGAGATCGCCCGCATCGAGCGCGAGTACGCCCTCACGATTCCGACCGTCTGCCACGCCGGCGACGGAAACCTGCATCCGAATTTCGTCTTCACCGGGCCAGACGTGCCGGATGCCGTGTGGGCGGCCGCCGATGATCTCTTCCGCGCCGCCCTCCGGCTGGGCGGAACCCTCACCGGTGAGCACGGCATCGGGGTGCTCAAGCGCCGGTGGCTGAAGGTCGAGCTCGGAGAGGACCAGTGGCAGCTGCAGCGGCAGATCGCCCGGGTCTTCGATCCGGCCGGCATCCTCAACCCGGGGAAGGTGTTCGCCCCGCCCCCGCCATCGTCGGCCGTCCCGTACCATGGAGGGACGTGAATGCGCCAATCCGGGGAGAAGACGTGACTGACCTGGCCACCAAGAATGAGGCTGACGACACCGCTCCGACCCTGGTGACCGACACCCCGTCGGGGCCCTCGCCACAGGAATCCGCTCCCGTCGAGTGGACGCCCGCCGGATCCGCCGTACCCAAGAAGCGTCGGCGGTGGCTCTGGATCGGCATCCCCGCCCTCGTCGTCGCCGGTGGCGCGGCAGCAGCATCCATGGTCCTCATCGCCCCCGGAACGTCCGTCGGGGGCGTTTCGGTCGGCTTCCTCACCGAGGGCGCAGCGACGGACGCGATAGAGCAGCGTCTTGCCGAGACGGCAGTCGTGCTCGGCGCGGACGGACCCGCGCTGAGCGGTGCGGAGCTCGGCGCGACCATCGAAGCCGCCGCCCTGGCCGGGGGCGCTTTCGCCGAGCGGCCGCTCTGGAACCTGCCGCAGTGGTTCGGTGACCCCATCGACGTGGAGATCGCCGTCGATCCGGCCATGGCCGCTGAGGCGCTCCGAGACGCGCTTCCGGCCGCCTACACCGACCCGACGCCCGCGGCCGTGGTCTTCTCGGATGGGCAGTTCACCGTCACGCCCGCCGTCGATGGCGCCGGCATCGACCTGACCGCCGTCACCGCAGCGCTCGGCAGCGCGCTCGGCGGCGCATCCTCCGATTCCATCGTCTCCACCGACCCCGCGGTGGTCCCCGCAGCGGCCACCACCGACGCCGCGCAGGGCGCCGCGGACACTGCCAATGCGATGCTCGGGACGATCGGCTTCTACGTCGGCGACGAGCGTACGGTGCCGGTCGACGCCGCAACCGCCGCGAACTGGCTGACGATCGCCCCCGACGAGACCGGCGCGTTCTCCATCACGGCGGATGCCGCGAAGATCCAGTCCGTCGTCGATACACTTCCCGCCGCCGTGGATCGCAGCCCGGTCAACGGCACGGTGGTCGTCAACTCCGACAACACGGTCCTCTCGACGAGTGAAGCCGGCCTAGACGGACGCGTGCTCGGTGACACCTCGTCGATCGCGACGGACTTCGCGGCGCAGCTCAGCTCCGCGAACGGCGTCTACACGCTGCCCGTCGGCATCACGCCCGCGACCACGACGACGCTCGCGCGGCTTCTCGAGGTCGACCTCGGCGCACAGGTTCTCTACCTCAAAGAGAATGGCGCGGTCGTCGATTCGTGGCCGATCTCGAGCGGCATCGCCGAGTCGCCCACCCACACGGGACACTATCGGATCAACAGCCACATCACTTCGCAGACAATGACCAGTTCCGATCCGGACAACCCGTACTGGAACTACGAGGTCGAGAACGTCCAGTGGGTCATGTACTACAACGGCGACCAGGCCTTCCACGGCGTCTACTGGCACAACGACTTCGGCAACCCGCGAAGCCACGGCTGCGTCGGCATGCCGAACTCGCAGGCCAAGCGCATCTACGACTGGGCGCCCACCGGCGCCGATGTGTGGATTCACGACTGAGTCGAGCAACCCGGCGTCGATCAGCTCCCGGCGTTGATCAGCTCCCGGCGTTGATCAGCTGCCGGCGTTGATCAGCTCGGCCACCATGTCCCGATTCTGGTTGTCTAGCGCCGTGGAAGCCAGCCGAAAGTGGGACAAGCGCCGCACCACGTCACCCTCAGAGCGCGTCGATGATCTTGTTCAGCGTGGCCGACGGGCGCATGACGGCCTGGACCTTTGCCGTGTCCGGGTGGTAGTAGCCGCCGATGTCGACCGCGTTTCCCTGCACAGCGAGCAGTTCGTCGACGATCTGGTGTTCGCCAGCAGCCAGGTCCGCCGCGATCGGCGCGAACGCGGCGGCGAGCTCGGCGTCAGCGGTCTGCGCTGCGAGCTCCTGTGCCCAGTACAGCGCGAGGTAGAAGTGGCTGCCGCGGTTGTCGATCGTGCCGAGTGCGCGCCCCGGCGACCTGTCGTTCTCGAGGAAAGTGCCGGTCGCAGCGTCGAGCGTGTCGGCGAGCACTTTGGCCTTCGCGTTGCCGGTGTACTCCGACAAGTGCTCGAGCGACGCGGCAAGGGCGAAGAACTCACCGAGCGAATCCCAGCGCAGGTAGTCCTCCGCCAGCAGCTGTTGCATGTGCTTGGGGGCTGAGCCGCCGGCACCGGTCTCGAACAGTCCACCGCCGGCGAGCAGTGGCACGATCGAGAGCATCTTGGCGCTCGTGCCGACCTCGAGGATCGGGAAGAGGTCGGTGAGGTAGTCGCGCAGCACGTTGCCTGTGACCGAAATCGTGTCCTCCCCCCTGCGCATGCGCGCGAGGGAATACCGCGTGGCCTCGGCCGGCGGGAGGATCACGATCGTGATGTCGTGCGTGTCCAGCGTCGCGAGCGCCTGGTGGACTTTCGCAATGAGCTGAGCATCGTGCGCGCGCGTGACGTCGAGCCAGAACACGGCCGGCACTCCCGTCGCGCGCGCTCGCCCGACGGCCAGGCGCACCCAGTCGATCACGGCGATGTGCTTGGTCTGTGTCGCGCGCCAGATGTCCCCAGCGCCCACTTCGTGCTCGATCAGCACGGTCCCCTTGCTGTCGAGCACGTGCACGACACCCGCGGACGGGATCTCAAATGTCTTGTCATGGCTGCCGTACTCTTCGGCCGCCTGGGCCATGAGACCGACGTTGGGCACGGTGCCGATCGTCGCCGGGTCCAGGGGTCCGTTCGCGATGACATCGTCCAGAACGGCCTGATACACGCCCGCGTAGGACGAGTCGGGGATGACGGCGATCGTGTCGTCCTCGCTGCCGTCGACGCCCCAGAGCTTTCCGCCGTTGCGGACGAGGGCGGGCATCGACGCGTCCACGATGACGTCGCTGGGCACATGCAGGTTCGTGATGCCCTTGTCGCTGTTCACGTAGGACAGACGCGGGCCGCTCTCGAGGCCGGCCGTGAACGCGGCCGCGATGTCGGCACCGCCCTCGACCTCGGCGAGACCGGCGAGGATCGCGCCGAGCCCATTGTTGCCATCGAGACCGGCCGCGAACAGCTGCTCGCCGTAGGTGTCGAAGACATCCGCAAAGAACGCGCGGACCACATGGCCGAAGATGATCGGGTCGCTGACCTTCATCATCGTGGCCTTCAGATGGACCGAATAAAGCACGTCCTCGGCTTTCGCCTGCGCGATCGTCTCGGCGAGGAAGGCGTCGAGGGCGGATGCCGACAGGAACGTCGCGTCGATGACCTCGCGCGGCAGGACTTTCAATCCCTGCTTGAGTACGGTCACTGTGCCGTCCGGGGCCGTGTGGCGGATCGAGAGCACGTCGTCGTGTGCGGCTACCCAGCTCTTCTCGTTGCTTTTGAAGTCGTCGCGCGCCATCGTGGCGACGCGGGTCTTCGAGCCGATCGGGAACGCCTTGTTGCGGTGCGGATGCTTACGGGCGTAGTTCTTGACCGACAGGGGTGCACGACGGTCGCTGTTCCCCTCCCGCAGGACGGGGTTCACGGCCGAGCCCTTGATGCGGTCGTAGCGCGCGCGCACATCCTTCGCCTCGATCGTCGACGCGTCGTCGGGATAGTCGGGGATGTCGTAGCCCTGCTCCTGAAGCTCCGCGACGGCTGCCTTCAGCTGAGGGGTGGATGCCGATATGTTCGGGAGCTTGATGATGTTGGCCTTGGGGAGCGTGGCGAGACCGCCGAGCTCCGCGAGAGAATCTCCGACCTGCTGCTCGGGCGTGAGCCGCTGTGGGAACGCGGCGAGAATACGGCCCGCGAGCGAGATGTCGCGGCTGTCGACCTCGACTCCGGCCCGTCCGGCCACGGCCCGCACGATCGGCAGGAACGAAGCGGTCGCGAGTGCCGGAGCCTCGTCGGTGTGGGTGTAAATGATGGTGGATTCAGACACGTCTGATCTCTCTGCTCGATCGTCGCGGTTCGCGATTCAGCCTACCCCACCGCCCGAAAGTATCTCGATATCGAGATATCTCGCGGCCGTCTCGCGGGCACCACCGGTCGAGTAAACCCGGCCGCAGCGGGTACCGAAGTACGAATCGACCGCTACCCTGGGGTCATGACCGAGTTGCGCCTCGTGGAACTGTCCGCCGCGACCATCGTCGCGGTGAACACGATGTCCCTCAAACCCGGTCAGGAGCAGTTTCTGGCCCCGATCAGTTACGCCGTCGCCGGAGCCGTCGTCAATCCGACGACCGCGTGGCAGCGCGTCGTGCTCGACGGCGATGAGGTCGTCGGGTTCGTCAGTGCGAACTTCGATCCCGAAGCGCCCCAGGAGCACTTCCGTTCCGTACTGTGGCGTATCAACGTCGACGCCGACGACCAGGGCCGCGGAGTCGGCAGGTTCGCCATCGACGGGCTCCTTGCGGAGGCGCGCGCGCGCGGAATCGACCATGTCGACGTGATCTACGAAGCCGGCAAAGAGGGCCCGGAAGCGTTCTTCCGCCGCGTGGGGTTCACTCCGACCGGTGAGACCGAGTTCGGCGAGGTCGTTGCCGAGATCCGCCTGTAACGCCGACCCCCGGCATCCTCCCCCGCCGACGGGTCGGCCGCATGACCGTCAGACGAGCGATTCCTGCCAGGCCGAGTGCAGTCGCGCGAACGTGCCCGCGCCGGCGATCAGGGTCTCGGGGGCGCCGTCCTCGATGATCTCGCCCTTCTCCATCACGAGCACGCGATCGGCGATCGCCACCGTCGACAGGCGGTGCGCGATGATGATCGCGGTCCGGTCGGCGAGCAGCGTCTGGAGGGCATGCTGGATCTGGCGCTCACTCGGGATGTCGAGCGAGGCGGTCGCCTCGTCGAGGATCAACACCGCGGGATCGGCCAGGAACGCGCGCGCGAACGAGATCAGCTGGCGCTGACCCGCCGAGACCCGGCCGCCACGCTTGTTCACGTCGGTGGCGTAGCTCTGCGGCAACCTCTCGATGAAGCCCTCCGCCCCGACTGCGCGGGCGGCGGCCTTGATCTCGTCGAGCGTCGCGTCGGGCTTGCCGAGTGCGATGTTGTCGGCGACCGTGCCGCTGAACAGGTACGCCTCCTGCGTGACCATGACGATCGCGCGGCGCAGATCCTTCGGGTGCAGCGACCGCAGGTCGACGCCGTCGAGAGTCACCACCCCGCTCGACGGGTCGTAGAACCGCGACACCAGTTTCGCGAGCGTCGTCTTTCCCGCGCCCGTCGTCCCGACCAGGGCGATCGTCTGCCCCGCCGGGATGTCGAGCGAGAAGCGCGGCAGGATCGTCCGGTCGCTCGCGTAGCCGAAGACGACGTCGCGGAACTCGACGTGCCCGCGCGCGTTCCAGAGGTCCACCGGGCGGGTGGGGTCGGCGACCGTGGGTTGCTCCTCGAGCACCCCCGACACCTTCTCGAGCGCAGCGGTGGCGGACTGATACGAGTTCAGGAAGAACGCGACATCCTGCAACGGCGAGAAGAAGTTGCGCACGTACAGCACGGCCGCCAGCAGGGTGCCGATCGCCAGCGTCCCGGAACCCACGCGCAAACCGCCCCAGAGGAGCACCCCCGCGACCGCGACCGCCGAGACGACCATCATTCCCGGCTCGAACGTGCCGAACAGGCGCAGCGAGCGGACATTCACGTCACGGTACTGCCCGGACAGCTCGCCGAACTCGTCGTCGTTGCGCTCCTCCTTGCGGAACGCCTTCACGGCGCGGATGCCGGTCATCGTCTCGACGAACTTGACGATCACCTTCGCGCTGATCACCCGCGATTCGCGGTACGCACGCTGAGAGTTGCGGTAGAACCACCGCATCAGGAGATACAGCGGCACACCGGCGGCAGCCAGGACCAACCCCGATCGCCAGTCGATCAGCAGGAGCGCGACCAGGGTGAAACCGCCGTAGAGAACGCCCGACACGAGCTCGTTCAGACCGCCGTCGAGGAGTTCGCGGATCGAGTCGAGGTCGCTCGTCTGGCGCGAGATGATCCGGCCCGACGTGTACGACTCGTGGAACTCCAGACTGAGCCGCTGCGTGTGCAGGAAGATGCGTGTGCGGAGATCGAGCATGACGGCCTGTGTCAGGCGCGCGGCGACGACGGCGTACCAGCCGATGAGCGCCGCACCGCCGATGCCGGACACGAGGTAGACCGCGACGACCGCGATCGTCGGCATCCAGTTCGTGTCCTCGATCACCTGCGGGAGCGCCGAGTTGATGCCGTAGGCGATCAGTGCCGGCCCGGCCACCCGCAGCGCTGTCGAGACGACCAGCACGATTCCGGCGAGCGCGAGTTGGAGCCTCAGCGGTTCGACGAGCGAACCGAGCAGGCGCAGCGAACGGCGTCGTATCGCGCGGGACTCATCACGCGTGTAGTCGGAGCGGTCTTCGCCGCTGGTTCCGGTGACGGTTGTGCTCACAGGTCCACCTCCTCGGTCCGGGTCTGGGTCCGGGTCTGACCCTGCGCTCGCCGAAGACCACTCTCAAGGCTCGAGATCACGTAGCGATAGTGCTCGCTCGTGCGGAGGAGTTCGCTGTGCGTGCCGACCGCCGAGATGCGTCCGGCTTCGAGCAGCGCGACCCGATCGGCGAGCATGACCGTTGACGGCCGGTGCGCGACGACCAGCGTCGTCGTCGCGGCCATCACGCGGTGGAGTGCCTCCTCGACGAGGGCTTCGGTCTCGACATCCAGCGCCGACAGCGGATCGTCCAGCACGAGGACGGCAGGACGTGCCGCGACCGCCCTCGCGAGAGCGAGGCGCTGACGCTGCCCGCCCGACAGGCTGAGACCCTCTTCGCCGATGACGGTATCGACCCCGTTCGGCAGATCCTCGACGAAGCCGGCCTGTGCAACACCGAGTGCTTCTCGCAGGACTGCCTCAGCGTCGGCGCTGCCGGGCGCGAGATCCTCACGCCCGAGCAGGACGTTTTCGCGCACGGTCTGAGAGAACAGCGTCGCATCCTCGAACGCCATGCCGATGTGCGTGCGAAGCTCGCGCAGCGTGAGATCGCGCACGTCGACCCCGTCGAGAGTGACGCGCCCCGCCGTCACGTCGTACAGGCGCGCGGGCAGGGTCGTCAGGGTCGTCTTGCCGGAGCCCGTGAGACCCACGAGCGCCATCGTCTCACCGGGCTCGACCGTGAGGTCGATTCCGTCGAGCAGGTCGCGCTCCTGAGCCGCGGCATCCTGATACCGGAAATGCGTCGCCTCGAATGCGAGCGCGCCGCGAACCGTCCGCAGCGTGGTCGGCGCGACCGGGTCGACGATCGTGTTCTCTTCGTCGAACACCTCGTAGATGCGATCTGTGGCGGTGCGGGCATCCAGGAGGAAGGAGAAGAGGAACCCGATGGATTCCATCGGCCACCGCAAGACCGTCGCCATGGCGAAGAAGGCGACCAGTTCGGCGACACTCAGCTGACCGAATTGCTGCAGCGCGATGCCCACACCGAGGCACAGAGCGAAGGCGATGTCGGGAAGCAGCACGAGCCAGAACCAGATCCAGCCCATGGCGTGCGCCTTGCTGATCTCGGTCTCGCGGAGCGTTTCCGCCTGCCGCGTGAACTTCTGCAGCGCATGGCCGCCGCGACCGAATGCCTTGAGCACCCGGATGCCGTGGACGCTCTCCTCCACCGCGGTCGCGAGGTCGCCGGTCTGGTCCTGGCTCTGACGTGCCAGATCCCCATAGCTGCTTTGGAAGCGGTATCCGGCGTACCAGAGCGGCCCGCACACGACGAGGAACGTCACACCCAGTGCCCAGTGCCAGCGGAAGAGAAGCGCCGCCCCGACCACGATCGTGAGGACATTGACGACGAGCAGCACCACGCCGAAAGCGAGCCAGCGGCGCAGCATGCTGATGTCCTGCATCATGCGACTGAGCAGCTGACCGGACTGCCAGCGATCGTGGAAGGCGACCGGAAGACGCTGCAGTCGCTCGTAGAAGCTGATACGGAGGGTGTACTCGACCGCGGTCGACGGCCCGAGAACGAACCAGCGGCGCAGCCACACCATCAGCGCTTCGAGGAGCCCGAGGACCAGCACCGCGACGGCGCCCCAGATCAACTGGGCCTGGTCGCCAGAACTGATCGGCCCCTGCACGAGGACCTCGAGCACGAGGGGAATCGACAGGGCCAGAAGCGCGGCGGCGAGCGCGCTCGACGCGCCCATCACCAGCCGCGGCAGAACCGGCTTGGCGAACGGATAGAGGCGCGCGAGCGCGCGCAGAGTGGATAGCTGCGGCTGTTTCTCGAGGGGTGTCTCGGCAGAAGTAGTCATGATCCTTGACTGGGCTGGTGGTGCGGATGCCGGGGAACGGCGAATGATGGCGGGCGCAACGGCGCCGGGATGAGACCCTGGAGGAAACGACTGCGGGCGGCGCGCGCCGCCTCGGACCGGTTCGAACTATCCCTGGAGGATGCGGAGCCCGCGGGCGGGGACGGCAGCCGACGGCGTGGCGATGACGATGGCCTGATACATGGCTACCTCCTCTGTCGTGCGGACGCGGTGCCGAGGTCCCCGAACCGGAGACGCAACAGCCTTCCAGACTATGCCGGAGGATTCATCGAATGCAAGTCACCCTATGAGCTCGCCGCCGCCTCGCGTGCGAGAAGCGATCGCTTGATCTCGATCCCCCAAGCGAATCCGCCGAGCGCACCATCGCCACGGAGCACGCGGTGGCACGGTACGAAGAGCGCCGGCGCATTCCGCGCGCAGACGGACGCCGCGGCCCGCACGGCCGACGGGCGGCCGAGGACACCGGCGAACTCGCGGTAGCTGAGCGGATGCCCCACCACGATGCGACGCAGAGCCGACCAGCCGGCGAGCTGAAGCGCCGTACCCGGCTGGTGGACCTCGACGGCATCGATCGCGCCGAGGTCACCCGCGTAGTATGCGCGGACGGCCGCCGCGGCATCCGCCTCACCCTCCCGGATGGCGGCGGTCGTCACCTGGAGCCGGCCGAGGATGGCGCCGTGGTCGTCCGTCCAGCCGCTCGCGAGCACGCGCTGGCGGTCATCGACCAGCAGTGTGAACGGTCCGTCGGGTGTATCGAGGGTCTGGATGGTCGCGGTCATGTCTTCTCCTGGTGCGGGCACTCAGTCACGGTGGACCGCGACCGCGATGCGGATCGCCTGGTCCTCGTCGCTGTGTGCGAGGCGGGTGCCGCGGGGGCGTCGTCTTGAACGCGGCCACCCGGCGCGGCGCGCCAGAGGTGCGCCATGAGGTAGCTGCGCCAGGGTGCGGTACGCGCAGACCACGCCTCGAATCCACGCGGATCCGACGGGATGCCGGCCGCCGCCGCACCAGCTCGCACGGCCACGTCGCCGGGGAGGCACACATCGGTGCCGCCCAGCACGCGCATGCGGACGTAGTCGGCCGTCCACGGCCCGATCCCGGGCATGGCGAGCAGCGCCGCACGCTGGCGCGGCCCGTCATCGCCCGAGGTCAGGGTCAGCGACCCATCGGCCAGGGCCGCGGCGGCTCCGGTGATCGCGCGGATGCGTGCCCCTGGGCCGCGCAGCACCTCGGCGCCGTGCTCGGCGATCGCCGTCATCGTGGGGAACAGCCGGTCGGTGCCCTCGTGCGCGGTGATCCGTTCACCCAGCGCCTCGGTCAATGCGCTCAGCGCCGCCGTGGCCGACGCTACTGTGATCTGCTGACCGATCATGGCGCGAATGAGCATTTCGTGCGGATCGGCGGCGCCCGGCATCCGGATGCCGGGCGTCTGTGCGACGAGCGGCGCGAGCTCGGGATGGGCAGCGAGGGACGCGTCGACCGCGAGCGGATCGGCGTCGAGGTCGAACAGGCGCCGGACGCGCGCGACGACCACCGGCAGGTCGCGCAGCTCCGAAAGCTGCACGCGCAGGCGGGCGCTGCCTGTGTCATCGACGCGGAGCTCGAACCACGCGGGACCTCCGGGAAGCCGCAGGGTGCGGGCGAACGCGTCGGCTCTCGCGGTCTCGACACCGGCGACGGCGCGCGCGGCCATCCAGGCGAAGAGTCCCGTGCCATCGAGCGGACCCCGATACGGAAGAACAAGGTCGATCGCTCCGCGCACCTCCCGCAAGACCTCGCCCGTGGCGGTCTCGGAGCCGCTGTGCGCAACCTGAGAGAGGTCTCGCGGAGCATGGCGCCGCGCACGCAGCTGAACGGGCGGCATCCCGAACACTTCACGGATCGTGTCGTTGCACTGGCGGATGCTGGCGAACCCGGCGGAGAACGCGACATCGGCGACGGGCAGATCAGTGGCGACCAGGAGCATCCGCGCCGTGTGCGCGCGCTGGGCACGCGCGAGCGCGAGCGGCCCGGCGCCGAGCTCGGCGGTCAGGAGTCGTGTCAGATGGCGCGTCGAGTACCCGAGCCGCGCAGCGAGCCCCGGAACGCCCTCCCGCTCGATCACGCCGTCGGCGATCAACCGCATCGCGCGGCCGGCGACATCGCCGCGCAGGTTCCACTCGGGTGACCCGGGAGCCGCTTCCGGCAGGCACCGCTTGCAGGCGCGATAGCCGGCTTCGTGCGCCGCCGCCGAGGTGGGGAAGAAACTCACATTGGCCGGCTTCGGGGTGCGCGCCGGACAGCTCGGTCGGCAGTAGATCCCCGTCGAGCGCACCGCCGTGACGAACTGACCGTCGAAGCGCGCATCGCGTGCGTCGATCGCGCGGTAGCGCTCGTCGAAGGTCATGGAGGTGAACACCCTCCCAGCCTGACACGCCCCCAGCATCCCCCCTAGCGGAAATCGGCCATCACACGCGCGCCCGCCCCTCCTGACCACCCGCGAGACACCCGTTGTGCCCCGAGACACCGGTGCACAACCTGCGCCTCGGGGCACAGACGGTGTCTC